>CACJLY010000001.1 GCA_902594335.1 uncultured Pelagibacteraceae bacterium
TTACAAAAATTGGAAAGTTAGAAGAAGATGCAAGTAAATCAATTGATGCAAGCGGGCTAATTGTTCTTCCTGGATGCATTGATACTCAAACACATTTTAGGGAACCAGGCTCAACAGATACTGAGGATTTAGCTTCAGGAAGCAGAGCAGCAATAGTTGGAGGTATTACCTCAGTGTTTGAAATGCCAAACACTAATCCTGCAACAACAAACAAAGCAGAATTTCAAAGAAAAATTGATTTAGCAAAAAATAGAATGTTTTGTAATCATGCATTTTATTTTGGAGCAACTCCCACTAATCAAAGTGAATTAGCTGACCTTAAAGGTTTAGATGGATGTTGTGGAGTTAAATTATTTGCAGGTTCGTCCACAGGAACTTTGCTAGTTCATAAAGAGGAAGACATTGAAAAAGTATTTGAAAGCACTTCAAAAATTGTTGCAGTTCACTCAGAAGATGAAGATATTTTAAATCTAAGAAAGAAATTGAGAGAAAAAGGCAATGTTCATTCACACCCAATATGGAGGGATGAAGAATGTGCAATTTCTTCTACTAGAAAGATTGTTAAAATTGCAAAAAGGTTAGGTAAAAAGGCTCATATTTTACACATTACCACAAAACAGGAGATTGATTTTTTATCTCAAAATAAAGGAGATATAACTTTTGAAATAACTCCACAACATTTAACTATGTTTGCCCCAGATTGCTACGATAAGCTTGGAACCTATGCACAGATGAATCCACCTATTAGAGAAAAAAGTCATTACGATAGACTATGGTATGCTGTAAGAAATAATTATAATGACACTATTGGTTCGGATCACGCTCCTCATCTAAAGGTAAATAAAGATAAAGAATATCCAGATACCCCCTCAGGAATGCCTGGGGTACAGACCTTATTACCTGTCATGTTGAACCATGTAAATGATGGAAAATTAACTTTAGTTCAATTAATGAATCTTGTTTGTGAAAATCCAGCTAAAATTTTTGGTATAATAGGTAAGGGATATATTAAGAAAGACTATGATGCAGACTTTACAATTGTGGACATGAATAAAATTATAGAAATCAAAAATGAAAAAATAGAGAGTAAGTGTGGATGGTCACCCTTCAATGGACATAAGTTCAAGGGAACTCCAGTTTATACAATCATAAATGGAGAGATTAAAATGAAAAATGGAGAAATCCTTGGCGAAGCATCAGGTAAGCCCATCAAATTTGATAATTAATTTAATTTATTTAGTAAGAATTTTATTTTCTATTAAACTTTGAGTAATCTCCTCTAAAATTGCTGGATCATCGATTGTTGCTGGCATTTTATAATCTTCCTGGTCGGCAATTTTACGAATAGTTCCTCTCAATATTTTTCCTGATCTAGTTTTTGGTAATCTTTTAATAACAATAACAACTTTGAACGCAGCAACAGGTCCAATTTTATCTCTTACCATTTTAATACATTCCTTTGAGATAGTTTCATTGTCTTTTTGAACACCAGATTTTAAAACAACTAAACCAATAGGTAATTGTCCTTTTAACTTATCCGCAATTCCAAGAACAGCACACTCAGCAACTGATTGATGTTCAGATAATACCTCTTCAATCGCACCTGTTGATAATCTATGACCAGCAACATTAATTATGTCATCTGTTCGTGACATAATCCAAATGTATCCATCCTCATCAATGTGTCCTGCATCATAAGTTTGATAGTAACCCTTATAGTTAGTCATATAATTTTCTTCATATCTTTTATCAGCATTCCAAAGTGTAGGAAAAGTACCTGGTGGCAAAGGTAATTTAACAACTATATCACCCATCTCATTTGGTTCTGCGATAGAATGATCTGGTTTAATTATTTTTACATCATAACCTGGAACTGCTTTACACGCTGAACCATACTTTGTTTTTTGCATTTCTATCCCAGTACAGTTTGAGCTTATTGCCCAGCTAGTTTCTGTTTGCCACCAATGATCTATAACGGGAACATTTAAAAGATGTTCAGCCCATTTTATTGTGTCAGGATCAGCTCTTTCTCCAGCTAAAAATAAAGACTCGAATGAACTCAAATCATACTTTGAAAAAAACTTTCCATCTGGGTCTTCTTTTTTAATAGCTCTAAATGCTGTTGGAGCAGTGAATAAAGATTTAATTTTATACTCAGAAATTATTCTCCAAAATACTCCTGCATCAGGAGTACCGACAGGTTTTCCCTCAAATAAGACTGTTGTACATCCTTTGAACAATGGAGCGTAAACAATATACGAGTGTCCTACTATCCAACCAATATCACTTGCCGACCACCACACATCATTCTCATCAACGTTATAAATATTTTTCATAGTCCATTTAAGAGCAACTATATGACCTCCTACATCTCTAACTATTCCTTTTGGTATTCCTGTAGTACCTGACGTATATAAAATGTAGGCAAATTCATTTGATCCAATCTCAACACAATCTTTGTTTTTTGCATTAATTAGAGCTTCCGCCCAACTGATTTCAAGTGGAGAGTTTAGCTTTACTTCATGATCTTTCCTTTGAAAGAGAATTACTTTTTCAACTTTGTGTTTTGCAAGTTTTAATGCTCCATCAACTAAAGGTCTATATTCAACAGTCCGTCCAGGTTCAAACCCACAAGAGGCAGTGATTAAAATTTTTGCTTTACTATCATCAATTCTACTTGCTAATTCATTTGAAGCAAATCCACCAAAGACAACTGAGTGTATTGCACCAATTCTTCCACAAGCAAGCATTGCTATAACTGCCTCAGGTATCATTGGCATGTAGATAATTACTCTGTCGCCTTTTTTGACACCTTGATGATCTAGCGCTCCAGCAAATTTTGAAATTTTTTCTCTTAATTCATTGTAGGTATACTTCGCTTTACTATTAGTTATAGGGCTATCATAAATTAAAGCAGTCTTCTCACCGTTACCATTGTCAATATGAACATCAATAGCGTTGTAGCAGGTGTTTGTGACGCCATCTTCAAACCATTTATAAAATGGAGGATTAGATTTATTTAAAATTTTAGTAGGTTTTTTAAACCAGAAGACATCATCAGATACATTTTTCCAAAATTCTTCAGGATTTTGTATAGATTCTTGATAAATTTCGTTAAAACTATTTTTCATAGTGATTTGTTTTTTGGCTCACTTTTATAATGATTTTATATAACAGGTTGTATTTAATTTCATAAAGTTAATAAAATCAATACTTATTGCTTCAAAATAACTCTTCAACAAACTTATTTTATTTGTTATTTAACCCCTAACTTTAGATCATTCATTAGATTGATCTGTAGTTTAAATTTAAACTAAAAAAACTAACTATGAGGGAGTTTTTTATGAAGACAATGAAAATGTTAGCATTAGCGGCAGTGCTTTTCGGAGCAACTACGGCAGCTAACGCAGCAACTGCCTTTTTAGCCACAGACGATTTCGTAGGTATTTCGTTTTGGTTAATATCAATGGGTATGTTAGCAGCTACAGCGTTTTTCTTTATGGAACAGGCTAACGTCAGTTCACAATGGAGAAAATCAGTAAACGTAGCTGGATTAGTAACAGGTATAGCATTTATTCACTACATGTATATGAGAGCAGTATGGATCGAAACAGGTGATACTCCAACTGTTTACAGATATATTGACTGGTTAATTACTGTGCCACTACAGCTAGTAGAATTTTACTTAATTCTTTCAGCAGTAAGAAAAGTTGACACAAACATATTCTGGAGAATCTTAATTGGTTCACTAGTTATGTTAATAGGTGGATATCTTGGAGAAGCAGGATTCATCAACGCTACACTAGGTTTCATTATCGGTATGGCTGGATGGATTTACATTCTTTATGAAATCTTTTCAGGAGAAGCAGGAAAAGTTGCTGCTAAATCTGGAAATAAATCTTTAGTAACTGCATTTGGAGCTTTAAGAATGATTGTTACTGTAGGTTGGGCTATTTACCCATTAGGTTACATTTTTGGTTACCTAACAGGTGGAATAGATGGTAACGCATTAAACGTTATCTATAACTTAGCAGACTTTGTTAATAAAATCGCATTTGGTTTAATTATCTGGTCTTGTGCAGTATCTAACTCTACAAGAAGAGCGTAGTAACAATTAGTTACGAAATATAAAATAGGGCGAGTTTGATTACTTGCCCTATTTTTTTTTGTGCTTATATAAAAGCAATGGCTAAAATCAAATATATTGAATATAATGGTAAAGAGCACATAGTTGAGGTCCAAAATGGGCTTACAGTTATGGAAGGTGCCATTCAAAATGATATTCCAGGGATAGATGCAGATTGTGGAGGTGGCATGTCTTGTGCTACATGTCATGTTTATGTCAAAGAGGATTGGTATGATAAATTGCCAAAAAAGGAAATGGGTGAAGATGATATGTTAGACCAAGCTTATGAACCAAATTCTAATAGCAGACTAAGTTGTCAGATTATGGTTTCAGATGACTTAGATGGTTTAACAGTACATATGCCGGAGAAACAAGTTTGATGATTAAAACTGATGTTGTGATAGTTGGAGCGGGTCCCACAGGTTTATTTTGTGCACATCAACTTGGTATTATTGGATTGAAATGTGAAATAGTTGACAACTTGGATAAAATTGGTGGTCAGTGTATTGAACTTTATCCTGATAAACCGATTTATGATATTCCTGCAGTCCCAGAGTGTACTGGAGAAGAACTTACTAATAATTTAATAGAACAAATTAAACCATTTAAATTTAATTTTAATTTAAATGACAGAGTTCAAGAATTAACAAATGAAAATGATAATTGGGTTGTTAAAACAACAAATGGAAAAGAATTTCATACACCAAATGTTGTGATAGCAGGTGGTGTGGGTTCGTTTGAGCCAAGAAAGTTTCCAACAAAAAGTGCAGAAAAGTTTGATGGAACTTCAGTTTTATATTCAATTAAAGACAAAACTATTTTTAAAGATAAATCTGTAGCGATATTTGGTGGTGGAGATAGTGCTCTTGATTGGGCAATTGAACTATCTAATACTTCTAAAGTTTCACTTATTCATAGAAGAGAAGAGTTTAGAGGAGCACCTTCGAGTGTTCAAAAAATTAAAGAATTAAGTGAAAAAAATATAATTAATTTATTTACTAAATACTCAATTAAAGATGTCAAAGGAAATGGATCTTTAGAAGAAGTAGAAATTAAAAGTGAAGAAGGGGAGAGTAAAATATTAAAAGCAGATTATGTTTTGGGTTTCTTTGGTTTGATAATGCAACTTGGTCCAATTGCAGAATGGGGCCTTAATTTAAATAAAAAAGCAATCCCAGTTAATACTGAAAACTTTGAAACTAATAAGAAAGGTATATTTGCTATTGGAGATATTTGTACTTACCCAGGAAAGCTTAAATTAATCTTATCAGGTTTTCATGAAGGTGCTCTAGCTGCAAGAGGTTGTTTCAAGTATGCAAGACCTAACGAAAAATACAGGTTTGAATTTACAACAGCATCAAACACCATCAAAGATAGATTAGGTGTAAAATAGTGATTGAGTTATTCACTGCTGATACTCCAAATGGTTGGAAAATTAGTATCATGCTTGAAGAAATAAAATTTGATTATAAAGTTACAAAGATAAATTTGTCTGAAGGTGAACAACATAAAGAAGAATTCAAAAAAATCAGTCCATTTAACAAAATTCCAGTAATAACTGATCACGAAAATAATAAATCAGTCTTCGAGTCAGGTGCGATTTTGATGTATTTGGGTGAAAAAAGTAAAATGTTTTATCCTGAAGAAAACAGGTTAGAGATAAATCAATGGTTAATGGCTCAAATGGGTTTGATTGGTCCAATGATAGGACAACATCATCAGTTTCATTATTACCACCAAGGTAAAAGTGAATGGGGAGAAGAAAGATATTTCAAAATTACGAGAAAACTTTATGAAGATTTAGAAGCAAGACTTTCAGCGAGTTATTATTTAGCAGGCAAAGAGTATTCAATTGCAGATATCGCAACATGGTCTTGGATCGCAAGGCATAGAAGACATGACATAGGATTAGAAAACTTTAAAAGTTTATCAAGGTGGTATGTTGATATAGCTAAACGTCCCGCAGTGATAAAAGGATTTAAAGTATTAAATAAAGATACTGAAATAGATTACCCTTAAATATCAGCGTAAACTTTTTCTTCTTTTTCGTGTTTCTCTTGTGCTGCTATGCATAAAGTTGCAACTGGTCTTGCCATTAATCTTTTAAGACCAATTGGTTCTGATGTTTCTTCACAGAAACCATAAGTTCCATCTTGAATTTTTTTTAAAGCTCCATCAATTTTAGAAATTAATTTTATTTGTCTGTTGATTGCCCTCATCTCTACATTTTTTTCAGTGTAAGAGCTTGCTTGATCAACAATATCTGCAGAAGCACTATTGTCATCCATTGAAGCATTAAATATTGCTTCATTGTTTGTTCTTTTTAGATCTTTTTTCCAGTCTGTAAGTTTTTGTTTAAAAAAGGCAAGATGCTTAGCGCACATATACTTTTCTGTTTCTTTTGGGATGTATTTTTTAGAGATTTTTACCATACTCAAATTTATGAATTTCGAGAATATATTCATCATTTAATCAGTGTCAACAATGCATTAATTGTATAAATTAATAAAAATGGCCATTTATAAAAAAAATATTAATAATTTATTTTATATTTTTATTACAACTCACTTATTAATCTGGACCTTGGTTCCAAGTTTAACAAATCATAATTTACCTCTCGATACTATTGAAGCTTTAGCATGGGGTAGTAACTTAGACTGGGGATTTAATAAGCACCCTCCCATGAGTGCATTTTTACCTGAAATATTTTACCAAATTTTTGGACCTCAAGATTGGGTTTATTATTTGTTAAGTCAAATTTGTATAGTTATATCATTTTTTGTAGTTTTTAAATTAGCAGAAGATTTTTTTGATAATAAAATTTATTGTTTGTTATCTGTTTTATTATTGGAAGGAATATACTTCTATAACTTCACTACACCTGAATTTAATGTAAATGTTTGCTTAATACCCTTTTGGTCTCTTTCAGTTTTTTATTTATGGAGAGGTATTAAGAATAATAAATTATTAGATTGGTTATTACTTGGTCTATTCGCTGGACTTGGGTTCCTATCTAAATATTTATTTGTCTATTTAGGTTTAGCAATAGATGTACTTTTAATTTACATGATTTATAATAAAAGACTAAATTTAAAGTGCCTAGTTTCTTTTGTTCCTTTTATTATAATTTTGTTACCACACATTATTTGGTTAACAGAAAATGATTATATAACCATTACTTATGGACTTCTCAGAACTGGTTCAGAAGAAGCAAGTATTTTTAATCATATAAAGCATCCTACGATATTTTTAGGTAAGCAAATTGGATTATTATTACCATTTTTATTAATGGCTTTTGTTTTAGTTAAAAAATTTAAAATAAATATTAATTTAGATGATGATAAGTTTTTGTTTTTGACATCAATAAATTTAATTCCTATTTTATTTATTTTTCTAACTTCTTTTACTATGGGTGTAAAAATAAGAACTATGTGGATGACACCATTTTATATAAGCTTTGGCTTGTTATTTGTATATATTTTAAAATCTCAAATTAATTTTGAAAAAATTAGAGCGTTTTCTTCAATCTTTTTGATATTATTCTTATTATCTCCAATTTTGTATTTTTATGTTTCAATCTCACAAACTGATAAAAGAACTGATTTTGATGGTAAAAAGTTAGCTCAGCAGGCTAAAGTTTTTTATGAAACCAAAGGTAAAGATCTTGGAAAAATGGAATATATTAAAGGAAATGAATGGATTGCAGGAAATATATCTTACCATCTTCCAGAAAGACCAAAATGGATTTACAGTTCAACTGAAGTCCAATTGTGCAACAACGATATGAAATGCTTAACATATAAATGAAATTTCAATTAAACCAAAAAAACAAGAGACTTTTATTTATTATTGGAATTGTTGTTTTAATTGAACTCTCAGGATATGGTTTTTTTGCTTCTCTATTTAGACTGATAGGCTCAGTAAGTTAATGAAAATAGTAATTCTAATCCCAGTCTTTAATGACTTTAAATCTGCATCAAAATTAATTGAAGAAATTGATATTAATATTTCCGACCTTAACACTTCATTTTCAGTAATTGTAGTTAATGACGCTTCAACAGAGGAAAAAATTTTAGAAACCAAAAATTTAATTAATATTAAATCACTAAAATTAATAAATATGAGAAATAATAAAGGACATGCACGTTGTATTGCAGCAGGGCTTAAACATATTTCAGAAAATGAAGATTTTGACTATGTAATTCCAATGGATGGTGATGGAGAAGATAGACCTGAGGAAATAAGAAACTTTTTAGAAAAAATTAAGGATAATCCAAACAGAACAATAGTTGGAGAAAGAGTTAAAAGATCTGAAAGTTTAATTTTTAAAATTTGTTATTTTTTACATAAAATAATTACCTACACATTAACAGGCAAATTTATAAAATTTGGAAATTTTACTTGTCTTTCAAAGCAGATAGTTAAAAAATTAATTGAGGAAAAAGCAACTTGGAGTAGTTTTTCAGGATCATTAGCAAAAACTGAAAGTAATTTAATTAACTCTCCATCAATAAGAGGTACAAGATACTTTGGCCCTTCAAAAATGAGCTTTTTAAATTTGATAAAGCATTCTTTAGCAATAATTGCTGTATTTAAGTCAGCTGTAATTTTTAGATCAATAGCATTTTATGCGATTTATTTAATAATTATTGCCGAATATATAAGCGTAATAACAGCAATACCTCTAGCTTTAATCATTATTTTTGGTCTAGTTATTTTAAAAATATCGGGAAGAGAAAATATGACTGAGTTTAATAATTCTTTAACGAATATACACAATATTGAAAAAATGAAATAATTTTTATAATATTTTGCATGAAAAACTTTTTTAGAAAAGTTGCTTTTGGTTTAAAACCTGATGAGAAAACTCCATCTGATCCATTAGTTTGGGCTCAAAAACAAGTTGAAACTATTCCCGAATTCAATTGGAAAGGAAAATATATTTTATCTGAAAAAGAGATGAGAAAGTATTGGATTAAGTTTAGAGTAGAAGAAAATACAACATTAACAAAAAAATATAAAAATGATCCAGAAGGATTTAGAAGAGCAGAACGTCAATTAAAAAATGATGTTGGTAAAAAATTTTGGCCAAATAATGAAATTTGTATAAGACACGCAGAAGCTTTAAGAAGTGACCAACCAGTTCTTGCAAAGCTTTGGTACTTTTGGGGAAATCATTTTACAATAAGTGATACTCAAACTTTGTCTTCTTTTTCAACTGGAGCTTATCAAAGAGAATTTTTAAGATCCAATATGAATAAAACATTTGAGACCATGGTAAAAGAAGCCACTCTTGCTTGGCCAATGATAATGCATCTTGATAATAAAGATAATGTTGGTCCTAAATCAATTAGTGGAAAAGAAGATTGGAGAAGACAAAAAAAAAGACCAGCAACTTTAAATGAAAATCATGCTAGAGAATTAATGGAACTGCATACTATTTCTCCAGCTGGAGGATATACACAAGAGGATGTTATAGAGCTTGCAAAAATTATGACTGGTTGGAGACCTAAATGGACAAAGGGAAGAGAACATGGTCATGACGTATCATTTGACAGAGAAATACACGAACCAGGTAAGAAAAATGTATTAGGAAAAGTTTACAAAAGCGGAAAGAAAGGTATTAAGCTTGCAATTAAAGATTTAGTTAATCACCCGTCTTGTAGAGAGTTTATATCAACAAAATTATGTAAATATTTAATTACTGACAATCCAACGCCTGAAATGATTGCACCAGTTATAAAAGCTTGGGAAAAATCAGACGGTCTCCTTCCAGAAGTTCATAAAGCTGCAATTAAAGTTGCATTTGAATACAATGATAAATATAGAAAATTTCAAAATCCAGAAAATTGGTGGTTAACTACAATTAATATGTCAGGTTCTAACTATAAATATCCTGTTAGTGAATATAAAATGAATCAATTTGTATTCGGTTTTAAACCATCTCATGAAATGAGATTTCCAAGTTGGTTATTAGAAGATATTGGGTGTCATCCTTATAAGCAAAAACAGCCAAACGGATATTCAGACTTAGAAAAGGACTGGCTATCAACAGAGCTAGTTATTAGAAGATTAATTTATGCTAAAAAAGCATTCCATCAGTATAAAATAAGCGATCAAATCGATAATACTGTCCATGAAAGAATAATTCGTACTAACTTTGATAATCCTGATAAAATTTTAAAAATTGTAGCAAGAGCTAAAACTAATGAAGAAAAACATATGATACTATTTAACTTACCAGAGGTATTAAAAGCATGAAAATATCAAGAAGAGATTTTTTAAAAGGTTCAGTAGCAACTACTTTATTTTTATCAGGATTTAATTTGCCTATCTTAGCCTCTTCATCTAGAAAGAAAAATCTAGTAGTTATTATGCTTAGGGGAGGAATGGATGGACTTTGTGCAGTACCCGTAATCGGAGATAAAAATTTTGAAAAAAGAAGAAGGAATATTTTAATCGAAAACACAATTAAGCTAGACTCAGATTTCGCTTTGCATCCAAAACTAAAAACTTTTCATAGTTGTTGGCAGGAAAATACAGGGGCTATAGTCCACGCTACTAGTATTCCGTACACAGCAAGATCTCACTTTGAAGGTCAAAACCTAATGGAGTCTGGCGGAAGAACTCCATATAAAGAAAAGACAGGTTGGGTAGGAAGAGCTATGAAATTAGCTAAACTTCAAGGAGAAGGATTGGCATTATCTTTACCCATGCCGCTTTTATTAAGAGGAGTTCCTAAAAATAATAATTATTTTCCATCAGATGGAAAACTTCCAAGAGAAGATACATTAAATTTGCTACAATCTATATATGCAGATAGCTCAGAAGAAGAGTTAATGGATATGATGAAATACATAAAAAGACGAAAAAATGAAGAGATGATGGCTGGGTACTCTAGCAATTGGGATAAAAGAGAAAATAACAATCTTTCAAAACAAGCTGCTGTATATTTAAGAAAACTAAATGGGCCAAAAGTTGCAGTGTTTGAGGTAAATGGTTTTGATACACATACGGCACAAGGTGGAGTAAACGGTACGCATACGAAATGTTTAGTTGAAATGGATGACATTATAAAAAATTTAAAAGCTGAACTTAAAGATTCATATAAAGATACGTTGATACTTACAGTTACTGAGTTTGGAAGAACCATAAAACAAAACGGTGGTAATGGGACTGAGCACGGTTATGGGACAGCAATATTTATGGCTGGTGGATTAATTAAGAAAAGCCAAGTGCATACTGACTGGCCAGGTTTAAAAAAGAAAGAGCTTTTTGAAGGCAGAGATCTTAATGTAACATTAGATGCTAGATCTGTTTATGCATCAGCCATGTCTACTGTTTTTGATATTGATTTTAAAAGAATTCAGAAAGAAGTTTTCTGGGGAGATGAACTTCAAAACTTATCAGATAAATTATTTAAAGCATGACAAAAAAACTCTTTTTAATTTTATTATCTCTTGTTTTAATCTCAACATATTCCCACGCTTCTGAAAATCCATACAAATTTTTAAAAAAAGAGATTTTGATTGGTAAAGCTAAGAAAGAACTGACTAATGATAGTAGGTCAATACCAAAGAAGAAAGCTTTGGCTATTTATGAAGATGAAGACGGTAAAGCAATAAAAATCACACTGGATACTAAATTTAAAGGAAACAAAAAAGATTGGGAAAGAACAGGTGAAAGGAATCAAAGATGGGAAATGGCAAACAAAAAAAGACCAAGAAAATTTAAAAAGCCAGTATATGTAAAATATACATTTAAGTTAAATGAGTTTCCAACTCATCCTGCGGTTGGAGGTAGTCTTCTTCAAGTTATTGCAAACAAAGGAGAGTCTAGAATTTTACCTTGGATGAAATTACAATTTAGAGGTAGTCAAGTTTTACATCAAATAAACTTCACAAAAGAAGTTTTTTATTTAAAAGGAGATCCAGAAAATTCTAATTTTGATAAAGTTCAATATTTATTTCCTTTAGGACTTGTTGATGATTTTAAAAATTATAGAACATTAAGTTTAAAAATTTTAGCTTCAAAAGAGAATAATGGAGAATTGATAGGTTGGCTTGATAATAAAAAAGTTTTTGAGATTTATGGCCCTAATTTTACAATAGGCAATGGTCACACATTCAAATGGGGTTTCTATAGATGGCTTAAAGATGCATTTTTAAATGAAACTCCTACACAATCTTTAACAGTAAAAGAATTTGGTTATAGTGATAAATGTGAGGAAATTTTAGATAAAGAAAAATGTTCCTACCTATCAGAAAGCAAAGAGTCTGTTTCCTATGTAAGATACAGAAAAAGTAGTTATAGGATGCCTACATATGGAAAAAAAATTACTAAATCAATCAAATGGAAAAAGCCTTTACCAGAAATCAAAATAAATTAATTAATGAAAAAATTATTAACAATTTTATTATCACTCTTATTTTTGACTAATTTTGCAAATTCACAATCTAGATTTGGTGAATTAACTGAAATGAGAGACAAAAAAATGCGTGGCAAAGATGGACAATGGGTTAGACCTCATCCAGGACCCTTTGTATGGAATCACATAGAAAGCGAAAAGGGTAAATTTTTTTGGGAAGATGTAGATAAATACGTCGTATATGCTCAGGAACACAACCAAACAATATTAGCAACCATCTGGCCTCATACAAATTGGGATCAAAAATCTTGTAAAAGAAAAAAGACCAGAAGTCCGTTTGGAAAACATTTTACAAAGTATTTAAGTAAACCTTGTTCAATGGAAAATTATAAGACTTTTCTTGTAAAATTAGTTGACCGTTATGATGGAGACGGTTCAAATGATATGGCTGGATTAACAAAACCAATCAAATATTGGGACGTAATGAATGAACCTGAGTTTGATATGTTTTTTAGGGGAAGTGAGGATGATTTTGTTGAAATTTTTAATTTTTCTTCAAAAGTGATTAAAGAACAGCAACCAGATGCAGTTATTGTTATGGCTGGTGCTGCAGGAATGTTTCCAGAAAATAAAAAATACTGGAAATCAGCTTTGCCAAAAATTAAGGATCATTTTGATATTGCAAACATTCACCATATAAGTGGTCCAGATGGTCAGTGTGATAAACAGCTTTGGGTTGATGAATTTGCAGATTTGTTAAAAAGCGTTGATATTGATAAGCCAATTTGGTTGACAGAGGCTATGACCTGTGGTCCTCCGATAAAAGCTTATGTAAATGCTTTTCTAAATGGCGCTGAATTAATCATTGATGTAGGTGTAAACGCACCAGGTAAAAAAATGTCAAAGAAAAGTAGAAAAAAATTAAACGAATTTATATCTGAGTACGATGGCTTTACATCAATAAAATCTCTTTCAAATGAAGAAGTAGAGTTTACTTATAAAGATGGTTCAACAAAAAATTTAAATTTAAAATAAGTAAATTAAGCCCTAATAGTTGGTAGCAAGTAGAAATCTGCAGTATCTATTTTAGATGAATGCTCTCTTCTCATATTCCATCTTTTTTGAACACCAGCGCTAGCAAGACTTAACGTAGATCTTCCGTACCGGTAGTTAGTATTATCAATAGACTTCATTAAACCCTTAATTTTCTCGTCTTTTTCAGAATAAAATAGGTTCTTACTACGATCTTCATTGGATAAACCAGTAAGCATTACTCCTGCTTTTTGATAACGATAACCATTTTTAAAGATAGAGTCTAAAGCAACCAAGGCAGTTTTAACTATTTCAATACTATTATTCGTTGCAATTGCAAAATCTATGGTCTTTGAGTTTGAATAATATCCAAATCTACTTTGAAAAGGACTTGTTCTAACAAAAACAGTAATTGATTTTGCAATTAAAGACTCAGATCTTATTTTTTCAGATGCATTTAAACAATAGTTTGCAACCGCTTCTTTTAATTCCTGATATTTTTCAATTCTTTGACCAAAAGAACGAGATACAACACAACTTTTTCTTTTTGATTGTGTTGTCTCAATATCAATACAAGGAACTCCTCTTAGTTCCATTGCAGTTCTTGAACCTAAAACATTAGAATTTTTCTTTATCCACGTATTAGATTTATTTTTTAGTTGCTTCGCATTATAAATTCCATTTTTGTGATAAAATTTTGTTAATTGTCTTCCAACACCCCATACATCATTAATTTCAACTTTTTCTAATATGGGATCAATATTTTCAATTCCTATTAAACTTGTTACACCTGATTTTTTTTTCTTAGCAATATGATTTGCAACCTTGCTTAAAGTTTTTGTTTTAGCAATCCCGATACTAGTTGGAATACCTGTCCATTTTAAAACTGTCTCTCTGATTTCTCTTCCAACTTTTTCAACTTCATTATCTGGAAAATTTGATAAATCTAGAAATGCTTCATCGATAGAATAAACTTCAATAGCAGAATTAAATCTTTTCAGTGTTCTCATTACTCTTCTAGATAAATCTCCGTATAAAGAATAATTAGAAGAAAAAACATTAACTTTATTTTTAATAATAATATCTTTTGCTTTAAAGTAAGGTTCTCCCATTTTAATACCCAACGCTTTAGCTTCAGTTGATCTTGAAATTATACAACCATCATTGTTAGATAAAACTACAACAGGTTTTTTTCTTATTTTAGGATTGAATAATCTTTCACAAGAAACGTAAAAAGAGTTACAATCAATAAGTGCTATTTTTTTAGTATACTGAATGGATGACATAAGTTACAACTCCCCAAATAAATATATCTTCATCTTCATTAATTAAAATTCGATCTGTAAATTCTTTAGAACCTGATGTTAAAAATTTTTTATCTCTTTCTTGAACTAAACTTTTAACAACTAGTTCATCATGAACATTTGCAATAACTGTTGAGAAGTTTTTTGGTGTTAAACTTTTATCAACAACTAATAGATCGCCATCATTAATTCCAACATCCACCATTGATTTTCCTTGAACTCTTATGATGAAAGTTGCTGGAACATTCTTGATTAAATGAACATTTAAATCGATGTCTTCCTCAATATAGTCCGTAGCAGGGGATGGAAAACCCGCGCCAGCTTTATGTAAATAGTAAGGTATCGTTAGCTTCATAAATGTTCTTATTTTGTTCTAATTAATATCTAAGTTATTCAATAGTGTCAATCAGGTTGTATTTTGAGTCTGTAACTGAATCAAAAGTGAATCAAAACGTGAACATCAAAACTATATTTAGTATACTTGTGGATAACTTTAACCATAAATAGTTTAAACATAAAAAATGGAAAAAAACGAAAGCTTAACTGGAAGATGTATTTGTGGTCAGGTTAAATATAGAATTACTGAGAAACCTTTATTCACGCAAGCTTGCCATTGCAAAGATTGTAAAATTATAACTGGGTCTTCTTATGTTATTAATACTAGCGTTCTAGACAATACTTTAATTATAGAGGGTAATATTTCGTCAACTGAACTTAAAACAGGTAGTGGAGCTACCTCAAGAGCTTATTTTTGTAACAAATGTGGTACTTATATTTATACAGATTATGCTACGGCAGTTGGTCGATCAACAGTTAGAACTAAAACTTTAGATGATTCAGAAAACTTTCCTCCTGAAGCGCATATATTTACAAAAGATAAAGATCCATGGTTAAAACTTACTGATGATGCAAATTGTTTTGAAAAAATGTATGATTTAAAAAATACTTGGCCAAAAGAAAGTTACGAAAGATATAAAAATTATTTAAAAGATAATAAAAGATAAATTTTTAGGAGATTAAAATATGAAAAAATTATCCTGTCATTGTGGTGCAATAGAAGCAGAAGTTAAGATGCCTTTGGGTGGTATTGAAAAAATCATGCGTTGCAATTGTTCAATTTGCAAAAAAAAAGGTTACATTATTGGAGTGCTTGGTCCTGATGATTTCAAACTTATAAAAGGAGAGGATAAGTTATCACTTTATCAGTTTTATACTAATACCGCCAAACATTACTTTTGTTCAATTTGTGGAATTCATACTCATAACAGACCTAGAAGTAATCCTAAAATATTTGGTGTAAATATTGCTTGTATAGAAGGTGTGGAGCCATTTGAAATTGAAGATGTGCCAGTGAACGATGGCAAAAATCATCCTTTAGATCAAAAACAATAAATTTTTTATGCAATCAATTACTGAGTGTTATAAGAAAGTTAGTAAAGACTGTTTTAAGTTTATAAGATCTCAAGAAACATCAAAAGAAAAATTTAAAAATAAAGAAAAGATGATTAAATCTTTTCTAATTCCAATTAGTTTCTGGATTTCAAACAGAACAAATAAATCTAAACCTTACTTAATAGGCTTAGCAGGAGGTCAAGGGACTGGTAAAACAACGATTAGCTCAATATTAAAAATTATTTTAACGAAATATTTTAAGTTAAATGTTTTTAAAATCTCAATTGACGATTTGTATAAAACTCGAAAAGATAGAGTAAAATTGTCAAAAAAAATTCATCCCTTTTTAATGACCAGAGGTGTTCCAGGTACTCATGACTTAAATTTTATCTTTGATCTTCTTAAAAAAACAAAAGAAAAACCATTCAATCAACAGAGACTTCCTAAATTTAATAAGGCAATAGATGATAGATTGAAAAGAAATTCCTGGTATCTAGTTAAAAAGGTACCAGATGTTATAATCTTTGAAGGATGGTGTGTAGGTGCTAGAGCAGAAAAAAATGCAACTTTAAAAAAATCGATTAATTCTCTTGAAAGAACAGCAGATAAAAATTTAAGATGGAGGAAATATGTAAATGGTCAACTTCAAACAAAATATAAAAAATTATTTTCTAAATTAGACTGTTTGTTATTTTTAAAAGCTGGAAATTTCAAATTATTGCAGACCTGGAGACTTAAACAGGAGGCGTTACTAAAATTAAACTCAAAAAATAAAGTAAATAGTAAGGTTATGAGCAAAAACGAGGTATTAACTTTTATGCAAACTTACCAAAGGGTCACACAAAATATGTTTAAATTTGCTCCAAAATATTCTTCAATTGTATTAAATTTAAATAGAAATCATCAAATTAAATCAATAAAATATAATCAATGAAAATAATCACTCAAATCACTTTTTGCTTAATAGCTTTTATACTGCCAGTAAATGCTGCAACTTTGAGTGATGCATTAAAACAGACCTACCAGAACAATTTAGAGCTTAAAGCTGAGAGAAAAAATTTAGAAGTTCAAAAGGAAGTCTTAAATATTTCTAAAAGTGATTTTTTTCCAACTTTGACTCTTTCAGGTACTAAAAGTTTTGAAGATACCAATAAACTTACAAATCAAAATGGTACTGATGCTTCTATTACAAATACAAATCCAATGACATCATCTGTAAAATTAGAGCAAACACTGTTAGATGGTAAGGGTAGAGACTCTGCATACGAAAAAAGTAAATTAGGACTTAACCTCTCTGAAGCAAAACTTATTAAAAAAGAGCAAGAGGTATTTTTAAAAGCCATTGAGGCTTATACAGGTTTAATCCTTGCTTATGAAAAACTAAGTATTAATGAAGAAAATGTTAATCTTCTGCAAAGACAATTTGAAATTGATAATGCAAGACTTTCAAGAGCTCAAATAACAGCAACTGATTTAGCCCAATCACAATCTTCTTTAGCTGGAGCGCAAGCAGGTTATATTGGAGCACAAAATAGTATTGTAACAAGCAAGTTAGCTTATGAAAATATTATTGGGCCAATCAATATTAATGAAAAGTTAAAAAAGATATACAATGCAGATGTTTCAATTCCATCAAGTCTAGCTGAAGCAAAAAAAACATCTGAACAAAAAAGCCCAGAACTAATTATTGCAGATATTGAATATGGACAATCAGAGTTAGATGTGAAGATTGCTCGTTCAGATCTTTCTCCAACCGCAAAACTGTCATTAGAGAGAACTTATGTTGATGATTTGAGTGCAACTTACGATGAAAGAGAAAAAGATGTTCTTCAAGCAACTGTAAGTTGGCCTTTTCAGTTTGGTGGAAAAAATAGATCTAATGTTAATAAAAATCTTCAAGTGAAAGGTATGAAAAAATTATTACTTGAAAATGCATATAGAAATAACACACAGTCAGTAACGGCAGCTTGGTCGACATTAGAGTCATCAAAGAGTTTTCTAAGAGCTGTACAGTCACAAGTTAAAGCTGCAGAAATAGCAAACGAGGGAATTAGCTTTGAATATGAGAGTGGGCTGAACAGATCTACTTTTGATGTCCTTCAATCAAGATCAAATCTAATAAATGCTAAAATAAATCTAGCTGAGGCTGAGAGAAACTATCTTTTAGCTCAATACAGATTAATAAAGTCAGTTGGCCTACTTAATAGCGAATACTTAAAACTTAGATAAATAGGGATTTCTAGCACTAATTTTAAAAAAATATTGCCAATGAGAACAAAATGTGTACATTTATTTTTATGATTCGAATGTTAATAAATGAAAAAAACGAGGCAAAAAATGACTAAAAATAACTTAAAAGTGGTGAAATCCACAAAAGATAAAGAATTGGAAGATAAAGAAAAAAATAAAGCACTAGATGCAGCAATCAGCCAGATAACAGACAGCTTTGGAAAAGGCTCTGTGATGAAGCTTGGAGAACAAAAAGCAATGGATATTGAGTCCATTTCTACTGGATCTTTGAGCTTAGACTTGGCACTTGGAATAGGTGGATTACCAAAAGGCAGAATTGTTGAAATTTATGGACCAGAGTCATCTGGTAAAACTACATTAGCATTACAAGTTGTTGCCGAAGCGCAAAAAGCAGGTGGAATTTGTGGATTTGTAGATGCAGAACATGCATTGGATCCAGTTTATGCAAAGAAATTAGGAGTTAACACAGAGGAGTTGCTTATTTCACAACCAGACACTGGTGAACAAGCATTAGAAATAACTGATACTTTAATCAAATCTGGTTCAATGTCAGTTTTAGTAGTCGACTCTGTTGCAGCATTAACGCCAAGAGCAGAAATCGAAGGAGATATGGGAGATCACCATGTTGGTCTTCAAGCAAGATTAATGTCTCAAGCTCTTAGAAAATTAACAGGATCAATTTCAAGAACTAATACAATGGTTATATTTATTAACCAAATTAGAATGAAAATTGGTGTAATGTTTGGAAGTCCAGAAACAACATCTGGAGGTAATTCTCTAAAATTCTATTCTTCTGTAAGAATGGATATTAGAAGAATTGGAGCAATAAAAGATAAAGAGCAAATTGTCGGAAATACAACAAGAGTAAAAGTTGTTAAAAACAAAGTTGCACCACCATTTAAAGTTGTTGAGTTTGACTTAATGTATGGAAAAGGAATTAGTAAAGTAGGGGAACTAATCGACCTTGGTGCCAAAGCTGAGATTGTTGAAAAATCTGGAGCTTGGTACGCCTATAAAGGTGAAAAAATTGGTCAAGGTAGAGAGAATGCTAAACTTTACCTTGAACAAAATCCAAAAGCTGCTGCTGAAATTGAAATGGCTATCAGAGAAAAAGCTGGCGTTATTTCAAAAAAGATTGAAGGAAACCCTTTAAGTGAAGAAAAGCTTGAAGCGCAGAAAAAAGAGGAAGAAGTTCCAACTAAAAAGAATTAGCAGATAACTTTTAGTTATTAAAAAAGGCGCTCTATTGGGCGCCTTTTTTCCCTTTAGAAGTGTAGACATCATATAAAAATGCTGTATTTTGGTAAAATATGGCTAAAACATTAAATGAAATTAGGTCAGCATTCTTAGATTATTTTGAAAAAAATGATCATAAAATAGTTGAGTCTAGTAATTTAGTCCCAAATAATGACCCAACATTGATGTTTGCCAATTCTGGAATGGTCCAATTCAAAAATGTGTTCACTGGACTGGAAAAGAGAGACTATCAAAGAGCTACAACATCTCAAAAATGTGTAAGAGCAGGTGGTAAGCATAACGATCTTGAAAATGTTGGCTATACTCCAAGACACCATACGTTTTTTGAAATGTTGGGAAACTTTTCTTTTGGAGATTATTTTAAAGAAAGAGCCATTGAACTTGCGTGGAATTTAATAACTAAAGAATTTGGTTTAGACAAAAATAGGCTTTATGTAACTGTCTACCATGATGATGACGAAGCCTTTAACTACTGGAAAAAAATTGCTGAGTTAAGTGAAGATAAAATCATAAGGATAGCAACATCTGATAATTTTTGGTCCATGGGTGAAACAGGACCTTGTGGTCCATGTTCAGAAATATTTTATGACCATGGAGAACACTTAGAAGGTGGATTACCAGGATCAAAAAATGAGGATGGGGATAGATTTATAGAAATTTGGAATTTAGTCTTTATGCAGTATGAGCAAATTTCAAAAGATAAACGAATTAATCTGCCAAAACCATCAGTTGATACTGGAATGGGTTTAGAGAGAATTGCTGCATTACTTCAAGGAACTCACGACAACTATGAAACAGATCACTTTAAAAAAATAATAAACTCTGCTGCAGAAATTTTAAAAGTCGAGCCTAATAACGATAATTTAGCAAGTTTTAGAGTTATAGCAGATCACTTACGAGCAAGTTCATTTTTAATTGCTGAGGGAGTTTTGCCATCAAATGAAGGAAGAGGATATGTGCTAAGAAGAATTATGAGAAGAGGAATGAGGCATTCCCACCTGCTTGGTTCTAAAGAACCAATTTTTTATAATATTTTTAAAACTTTAAAAGATGAGATGAAAGGTAATTACTCAGAAATAGAAAGAGCTGAGTCTTTAATTAAAGAAACATTAAGAATGGAAGAAGAAAAATTTTTAATTCTATTAGACAGAGGCATTAAAATATTAAATGAGGAAATAACTAAAATAGACAAGATATTACCTGGAGAAGTAGCTTTTAAACTCTATGATACTTATGGTTTTCCATTAGACCTGACACAAGATATCTTAAAAAATAAATCATTAACGATAGACAAAGATAAATTTCAAAGTTTAATGAAAGAAAGCAAAGAACTTGCTAAGAAAAATTGGAAAGGCTCAGGTGACAGTGCGGTAGATGATATTTGGTTTTCGATAAAAGATAGATTAGGTCCTTCAGAATTCCTAGGATATGAGACTGATCAAGCAGAAGGTATTATTTTATCATTATTAAAAGACAACAAAGAAGTAAATGAATTGAATAAAAACGATGAAGGAATTATTATTTTAAATCAAACTCCTTTTTATGGAGAGTCTGGGGGACAGGTAGGAGATACAGGTGAAATAATATCTGGAGACTTTAAATTCGAGATCACTGATGTCCAAAAAAAATTAGGTGATCTATTTGTACACTACGGCAAAGTTAAATCAGGAAGTATAAAAATCAAAGACAATGTTGAGATGAAAATTGATATTGATAGACGTAATAATATAAGAGCTTATCACTCAGCAACACACCTTTTGCATGAATCTTTAAGAAGAGTATTAGGTACTCATGTTACACAAAAAGGATCATTAGTAGCACCAGATAGACTAAGATTTGATTTTAGCCATATGAAACCAATTTCAGATCAGGAAATAGAAAAAATAGAAAATCACGTTAATTTAATGGTTCAAAAAAAATCAGAAGTTAAAACAAGGATTATGACCCCTAAAGAAGCAGTAAATAATGGAGCTCTTGCACTCTTTGGAGAGAAATATGGAGAGGAAGTTAGAGTATTATCTATGGGAGATGAGAAAGAAAAGTATTTTTCCACTGAATTATGTGGAGGTACGCACGTACGAAACACTGGTGATATTGGGAAATTCAAAATTATTAGTCAATCATCAATTGCAGCAGGTGTGAGAAGAGTAGAAGCTCTTAGAGAAAATCAATTAAATAGTTTCTTACAAAATAAAGAGAAATTATCTGATTTATCTGCACAAAAAGATGAAGGAATGATTAATGACTTATCAAAACAGATAATTAAATTAGGTGGCAAACCAAATCTTGAAAATGAAGATAATAAAATTTTAATTAAAGAATTATCAAAACAATTAGAGCAATTGAAATTTAGTTCAATTTTAGAAAATAATTCCAAAAATATAATTCAAGATCTTAAAATTAATAATACAAGTGTAAGATTTCAAAAAGTTGATGATCTTCCACCTAAAGAGCTAAGAAAATTGGTTGATGCTGGAAAAAAAGAGCTAAAAACAGGAATTGTGATAGTTTTTGCTAGTTTAGAAGATAAAGTAGGTCTTGCAGTTGGGATAACAGATGAGCTTATTGATAAGTATGATGCAGTCACATTTGCTAAAACAGGATCTGAAATTATTGGTGGAAAAGGTGGTGGTGGTAGAAAAGATTTTGCACAAGCAGGAGGCCAATTTAAAGATAAAATTGATGAAGCTTTTGAAAAAATTAAGACTTTAATTTAGTTTTTGTCTCAACATACCATCTAAAGTATCTAAAAATTGATTAGTTGTTAAATACTTTGTCGAAGGTCCTATCAAAATAGCTAAGTCTTTAGTCATTGAGCCTTCTTCAACACAATCAACACATACTTTTTCAAGTGTTTCTGCAAACTTTATTAATTCCTCAT
Source organism: uncultured Pelagibacteraceae bacterium (assembly GCA_902594335.1). GTDB lineage: Bacteria > Pseudomonadota > Alphaproteobacteria > Pelagibacterales > Pelagibacteraceae > Pelagibacter. The sequence continues at coordinate 22,611 of CACJLY010000001.1, forward strand.
TTCCATCTAATTTTCCTCTATGAGCCAACCCTCTTGTCCATGCAAAAATAGATGCAATTGGATTTGTTGATGTCTCTTTACCTTGTTGATGCATTCTAAAGTGTCTAGTTACTGTTCCATGTGCAGCTTCAGCTTCCATTGTTTTACCATCAGGAGCAAGCAAAACACTTGTCATTAAACCTAAAGATCCATATCCTTGAGCAACTGTATCTGATTGTACATCTCCATCATAATTTTTGCATGCCCAAATGTATTTTCCATGCCACTTCATTGCACATGCTACCATGTCATCTATTAATCTATGTTCATAAGTAATTTTATTTTGATCAAATCTATCCTTAAATTCTTTTTCAAAAACCTCTTCAAAAATATCTTTAAATCTTCCGTCGTACCTTTTTAAAATTGTATTTTTAGTAGAAAGATAAACTGGCCATTTTTTAATTAATCCGTAGTTAAAGCAAGATCTTGCAAAGTCTTCTATTGATTTATCCAAATTATACATAGATAAAGCTATTCCTGGTCCAGGAAAATTAAAGACTTCATACTTTCTCTCGTCAGAACCATCTTCAGCAGTCCATTTGATTTCTAGCTTACCTTTGCCAGGTACTGTAAAGTCTGTTGCTCTGTATTGATCACCAAACGCATGCCTACCTATGATCAATGGATCTGTCCATGAAGGCACAAGTTTTGGAATATTTTTACAAATTATGGGTTCTCTAAAAACAGTTCCTCCAATTATATTTCTTATTGTACCATTTGGAGATCTCCACATTTTTTTAAGATTAAATTCTCTTACTCTAGCTTCATCGGGTGTGATAGTTGCACATTTAATACCGACACCATTTCTTTTAATTGCATTAGCACATTCAATTGTTATTTTGTCCTCAGTTTTATCCCTACTTTCCATCCCTAAATCGTAGTACTCAATTTTGAGATCAAGGTAAGTTAAAACGAGCTTATTTTTTATGAAGTCCCATATAACTCTGGTCATTTCATCGCCATCTAACTCTACAATGGGGTTTTTAACCTTTATTTTACTCATTTTTTCGATATATCTTAATAGTTGAATTTATTCTTTTTGTATACATATTAATCCAAAATTATCAATTATAGGATTGTCATGAGCAAAATATTTCCAAAAATACACAACGAAGGATACAAATTTATTATTATTTTTGCAATCGTAACTATAATTCTCTATTTCCTAAACGGATTTCTTGGTTTTATAGGATTGATATTAACTATTTGGTGTTATTATTTTTTTAGAGACCCTGAAAGAACTTCAATAGGTGATGATAACTATCTTACAAGTCCAGCTGATGGAGTTGTACTACAAGTAATGGATACTAATGGTCCAAAAGAATTAGGTTTAGAAAATAAACAAATGAAAAAAATTAGTATTTTTATGGATGTCTTTGATTGCCATGTAAATAGGTCTCCATGTTCTGGAGCAATATCTGAGATACTTTATAAACCAGGAAAGTTTTTTAATGCATCTTTAGATAAGGCTAGTGAAGATAATGAAAGAAATTATTATAAAATAAAAAATTCTGATGGAGAAGATATAATTGTTGTTCAAATAGCAGGCCTTGTAGCAAGACGGATTGTAACAGAGGTTTCTAAAGATGAACTTGTAGAACAAGGTTCAAGAATAGGAATGATTAGATTTGGAAGTAGAGCTGATATGTATTTTGAAAATTATACTCCTTTGGTAAAAGTTGATCAAAAAACTATAGCTGGTGAAACTTTAATCGCAAAAAAATGATTTAATGAATCCTCAAAATAAAAATATTAAGTTAGTTTCTAATAAAAAAACAAGAGTTATTTTACCAAATATTTTAACACTTGTTGGAGTATGTATTGGATTGACTTCAATAAAGTTTGCATTTGATGGAAAATTTGAATTATCAATTATTGCAGTTATTATAGCTGCAATAATTGATGGATTAGATGGGAGAATTGCAAGGTTAATTAAAGGAACTTCTAGAGTTGGAAAAGAACTAGACTCTCTTACAGATGTAATAAGTTTTGGTGTTGCTCCAGCTTTTATAATGTATTTTTGGGCGTTGTCTGAAACTGGAAGAGCAGGTTGGTTAATTGCATTAATTTATGTTGTTTGTGTTGCGCTTAGACTTGCAAGGTTTAATGTTTCATCAAATGAAGAAAGTTCTTGGAAAGATAATTTTTTTGAAGGTATTCCTTCTCCAGCAGGTGGAGTTCTTGTTTTAATGCCCTTGATATTAAGTATTAGTGAATTTCAGTTTTTAAACTTAAATTATCAAATTATTGTACCAATTATGTTTATAATTGTTTCAATATTATTAATAAGCAAAATACCAACTTATTCTTTTAAAAGGATAGCTGTCCCAAGAAGCACATCAATATTTTTGTTATTTGGAGTAATTTTATATTTTGGCTTAATTCTTGTTTATACATTTAACGCTATTATTATTTCAGGTGTAATTTATTTGTTAATGGTACCAATAAGTTCAATGCATTATCTTATGACCAAAAAAAATGCGAAAGCCATCGTAGATGATACTGATCATCATGAAGATGTGTTATAAATGAGGAAGAATACAATAATCTCATTAGCAGATGCAAATTATTTCAGTCTTCTTAACGAATTAATTGATTCAATTAATAGATTTGAACAAAGCAAAACTGTAGATATTTGCATCATGGATGCAGGATTAACTGATGAACAAATTAAAATATTAGAAAAAAAAGTATTTCAAATCAAAAAGGCTGAATGGGATATAGAAGTTCCAAACTCTAAAGTAAAAGGAAGAGAGTGGTTGAAAAGTCAGGTATCTAGAGCATTCTTACCAAATTATTTTCCAGGATATAAAAAATATTTATGGATAGATGCTGATGCTTGGGTTAATTCATGGTACGCAATTGATCTTTATTTTAAAGGATGTGAGAATAAAAAATTAGCAATAGCAACATCGGCAGATAGATCCTATGGAAGAGTATTAAGAGCAGATTGGGTGTGGGGTAGCTTTGCAAGAATAAAATCACAAAATTACAAACATGCAAAGTCATCTGGATTTTCAGAAAAAGTTTCAAGAGAAGTTGCACTCAAACCTCATCTAAATATTGGATTATTTTGCTTGGAAGAAAGTGCTCCTCATTGGGAAATTTGGCAAAAAAATTTAAAAAAAGCACTGTCCTCTGGAAAAATTTGGGGTTCAGAGCAAATAGCGATGAATATTACAATATATTCAGACAATTTAGATGTGGATATTCTACCTGCTTACTGCAACTGGACTCTAATTGAAGCAATTAAATTTGACAAAAAACAAAATACTTTTGTTGAACCATATTTACCAAACCATGAAATAGGAATTATTCATTTAGCAGGAAAAAATAATGACAATATAAGAAATAATAAAGATTATATATCCAAAATAAAAACATTAGATGGAGATATAATTGAAAAATCTTTAAGATTTGAGAATTAGTTGAAAAAGAATAAATTTTCTAAGAATTGGATCATTAAGCAAAAAAGAGACATTTATGTCAAAAAATCAAAATTAGAGGGTTATAGGTCAAGAGCTGTATACAAATTGCAAGAAATAAACGATAAATTTAAAATAATAAAAAATAATATTTTAGTTATAGATCTTGGTGCAGCCCCTGGCAGTTGGTCTCAGTATATATCAAGAAATTTTAGTAAATCTAAAATAATTTCAATTGATTTAAAGGATATTGAGCCAATTACAAATTTAGTACATATAAAAGGGGATTTTACTGAGGAGGAGCAAAAAACAAATATCAAAAATTATTTTGGTAAGAAAGTAGATCTTATAGTCTCTGATATGGCAGTTAACACCACAGGAAATAAAAGTGTAGACTCATTAGTTACAGGAGAATTATGTTTAGAGGCAATGAATTTTGCGATTGAATTTCTAAATAAAAAAGGAAATTTTATTTCTAAACTTTTTATGGGATCATCTTTTAACGAGATTGTCGCATTAGGTAAAAAATCTTTTAAAGATGTTCATATTTTTAAGCCGCCTTCAAGCAGAAAAGACTCTAAAGAAAATTTTATAATTTGTAGAAATTTAAGATAGTTATCCTTTTATTTTTTCAAGAATCATTTATATAGGGACATGGAAACTATTAAAGAAGCTTTAACATTTGATGATGTTACTTTAGCGCCAAATTACTCATCAACTCTACCTAGTGAAGCAAACACCTCTGTGAATTTAACAGAAAGTTTAAAGATAAAAATACCACTTTTGTCATCTGCAATGGATACTGTTACAGAGTCGTCAATGGGGATTGCAATGGGGAGAGCTGGGGGATTAGGAATAATTCATAGAAACTTAAATATCCAAGAACAGATTAAAGAAATTAGAAAAGTAAAATCAAAAAAAATATTAATAGGTGCAGCGGTTGGTGCAAGTGAAAAAGAATTAAAAAGAGCTGAAAAAATATTAAAAGAAAACTTAGATGTAATAGTAATCGATACAGCTCACGGACATACCAAAAAAGTAGGAGATATAATTAAAAAAATAAAAAAAATACGTCCCAAAAAAACAGCAATTTGTGCTGGAAATATAGCTACAGCAGAAGCTGCAAAATTTTTGGTTGGATTAGGTGTTGATATTATAAAAGTAGGAATAGGCCCAGGTTCTATTTGTACAACAAGACTTGTAGCAGGAATAGGAGTTCCACAACTAAGTGCAATATTAAATGTTAAAAAGGGAATTGGGAAAAGTAAAACAAGATTAATTGCTGATGGTGGAATAAAATTTTCTGGTGATATTGCCAAAGCATTAGCAGCTGGTGCAGATGCAGTTATGATTGGTTCATTATTTGCAGGCACAGATGAAGCACCTGGAAAAAAAATAAAGAAAAATGGTAAATTATATAAATATTTTAGGGGTATGGGATCAATAGGTGCAATGAATAAAGGTTCAGCAGACAGATATTTTCAAACAAAACAAAAAGATTCATCGAAATATGTAGCGGAAGGTGTAGAGGGATACATTAAATACAAAGGTAAAGTTGATAAAATAATATACAACTTGGTTGGAGGTTTAAAATCTTCAATGGGTTACATGGGAGCCAAGAATGTAATTGATCTGAGAAAAAAACCAAAATTTGTTAAAATTACCAAAGCAGGTTTTTATGAAAGTATGGTACATAATATAGATGTTGTGAAAAAATAAATATGAAATACTTAATTTTAATTTTTACATTTATTTCATTTAGCCTTTTTGCTAAGGCGAATGAAAATAATTTTTTTAAGGAAGCCAAGGATTTATTTGACAATGAAAAATATGAAGATTCAAAGTTTTTATTTCATAGAAATATAGTCTATAACCCAAAAGACTCAGCATCTTACCTTTATTTAGCTAAAATTTTTAAAATTGAAGAAGATAAAAGACAAGAAGAAAAGAATATAAAAACTACTTTACTTTTAGACCCTAAGAATGAAGAGGCAATGTTCCTTTTAATTGATATGGAATTAGAAAGATCAAATTTTTCAAAAGCAGATGAATTGAGTAAAGATTTTAAGAAAATTTGTGTAGATATGTGTGAAAAAATTGCTTCAATTGAAAGTCGTTTAAAAGATTTTGAAAGAAAAGATGCGTCTTGAGGACACTCTCAATAAAATACTAATTGTAGACTTTGGTTCCCAATTTACACAGTTAATTGCAAGAAAAATCAGAGAACTGGGTATTTATTGTGAGATAGTAAGCCACAAAAAAATAGAAAAATTCACAAAATTTGAAAAAAATATTAAAGGAATAGTTTTATCTGGTGGTCCTTTAAATGTCTATGAGAGCAAAAAAGTAAAATTTAATAATAAAATTCTTAAACTAGGAGTACCTGTACTAGGCATATGTTTTGGTCATCAAATTATTTCAAAAGCAATGGGAGGAAGTGTAAGAGGCTCTAAACATAGAGAATTTGGACTTGCTGAAGTAAAAGAAACTAGAAAAAGTAAGTTAACTAAAAATTTTTTTTCTAAGGGAAAAAGTAATGTATGGATGAGCCATGCAGATCAAGTAACAAAATTACCAAAAAATTTTAAAATAATTGCACAAAGTATAAATTCTAAGATGTGTATTATTGAAAATGAAGAAAAAAAAATGTTTGGTATTCAATTTCACCCAGAAGTAAGCCATACTATCAAAGGAAAGCTAATACTTAAAAATTTTACATTTTCTATATGTAAATTAACTAAAAATTGGTCTTCAAGAGACCAGAAAAAAAAATTAATAAATGAAGTAAGAAATAGCGTAGGTAATTCTAAGGTTATTTGTGCACTATCCGGAGGTGTTGACAGCAGTGTAGTTGCTAAATTACTGTCAAATGCCATAGGGAAAAAATTAACATGTATATTCGTTAATACCGGTTTACTTAGGAAAGATGAAGAAAAGCAAGTTGTAAACACATTTAAAAAGAGATTTAAAATTAATTTAATCTATGTAAATGCAGAAAATTTATTTTTATCTAAATTAAAAAATATTTCTGATCCAGAAAAAAAAAGAAAAATAATAGGAAATCTTTTTATTAAAATTTTTGAAAAATATTCAAATAAAATTAAAAATGTAAAATTCTTAGCCCAAGGCACTTTGTATCCTGATTTAATTGAAAGTAAATCTGTTACAGGAAGCCAGACATCAAAAATTAAATCTCACCATAATGTTGGGGGATTACCAAAAAAAATGAAACTTAAGTTAGTAGAGCCATTAAAATATCTTTTTAAAGACGAAGTTAGAAAACTTGGATTAGAACTAGGATTAAGTAATGAAATTATATCTAGGCATCCATTTCCTGGGCCAGGTCTTGCAATAAGAATGCCTGGTATAATCACCAAAGAAAAAATAAAAATTTTAAAAGAGGCAGATAATTACTTTATCAAATCTTTGAAAGATAATAATCTATATGATAAGATTTGGCAGGCATATGCTGCCTTACTTCCAGTTAAGACTGTTGGCGTAATGGGCGATAATAGAACTTATGAATATCTTTGTTTATTAAGGGCAATCACCTCAGAAGACGGAATGACAGCAGATTTCTTTCAATTTAATAAATCTTTCATGCAGTCAATATCCAATCAAATTGTAAATAATATAAGAGGTATTAATAGAGTAGTTTATGATGTTACTTCAAAGCCACCAAGTACTATTGAATTGGAATAATAAGACTATATAAGTAAATCATATGAAATATTTACATACAATGATCAGAGTTTCAAATATTGATGACTCACTAAAATTTTTTTGTGATGGTTTAGGACTAAAAGAAACAAAAAGAATGGAAAATGAAAAGGGAAGATACACATTAGTTTTCCTTGCAGCTCCAAATGACGAAAATGCTGAAATTGAATTAACTTATAACTGGGACGGAGATAATTTAGGTGATGGATCTAGAAATTTTGGACATTTAGCTTACAGAGTTGAAAATATTTATGAAACTTGTCAGAGACTAAAAGATATGGGTTATACAATAAACAGACCTCCTAGAGATGGTCATATGGCTTTTGTTAGATCTCCTGATAAAATATCAGTTGAAATTCTTCAAGAAGGAAACTTAGAACCTATAGAACCTTGGAAATCTATGGAAAATACGGGCACTTGGTAAGCAGGTATTTATGCTTACAAAAATGAGTAGGCTAGTTCTTAAAAAAAAAAATAAGTCAAAAATTGTTTGTTTAACTGCTTATTCAAAAAATATAGCTGAAGAGATTGATAAATTCACAGATTTAATACTTGTTGGAGACTCTTTGGGTTCAGTTTTATATAATTTTGAAACCACAAGAAAAGTAAATTTATCAATGATGATTGAGCACTCCAAGAGTGTAAGAAAAGGTGTTAAAAAAAGTTTAATGATTGTAGACATGCCTTACAATACATACAAAAATAAATCTCAAGCACTTAAAAATTGTAAAAAAGTAATGAAAGAAACAAAATGTGATGGAATAAAATTAGAAGGAGGCAGAAAAATTATAGAAATTGTAAAACATTTAATCAAATATAAAATTCCTGTAATGGGACACATAGGTATAACACCACAAACTGAAAGAGGAAAATTTAGATACAAGGGTAAAACAGATCTAGAAATAAAAAATTTGTTAAAAGACTCTAAGTCCTTGGAAGATGCAGGAGTATTTGCAATTGTTTTAGAATGTATTGAAAAAAAAGTTTCAAAAGAAATCACAGAATCAATTAACGTTCCAACAATAGGGATAGGTTCATCAAATTTTTGTGATGGTCAGATCTTAGTTACAGATGATTTATTAGGTTTAACAGATACGAAAATCAAATTTGTAAAAAAATATACTAATTTAAAAAGCAATGTAAGAAATGCAGTTAAAAAGTTTAAATTAGATGTTAAAAGTGGGTCATACCCCTCAGCTAAATATTCCTACTAAAAATACTTTTTAAATCCTTCGTTAATATTTAAAATTTCTAAATCCACAAGTCCTCCAATAATTAGCTGTATTGCAACTAAAAAAATAAATGCTAAACCAATATACACAACCCATAAATGTTTCTGTATATAATTAGCCAAGTAAGTTGCCATTGCTCCAGTAAGGACTACTGATAACAGTAAACCAAAAATCATAAACCCAAAGTTGCCCTTGGAAGCTCCAACAACGCCTATAACATTATCGAAACTAATTGTGATATCTGCAAAAAGTACTTTATACATACCCTTAGCAAATGAGGGTTCTAATGATTTTTTTGTGGGAGATTTTGATTTTTTCTGAATTTGAAAAAGATCTTTTCTCAAATCATTGACTATCCAAATTAAAAGTAGCCCTCCCAAAATTTTTATAAAGTAGAATTTGAATAAATATGTTGCAAATACTGCAAATAGAACTTTAAAAACTAGAGCACCAACTACTCCCCAAAAAATTATTTTTTTTCTGTTTTTTGGTACAAAATTAGCTGCAATCAGACCAATTATAATAGCATTATCAGCTGCTAAGATTATATCTATAAAGATAATTTGTAGTAAAATAAGGGATTCTTCAATCAAGATATTTATATAATAGTAATTATTCTAAAATTTTCAATAAAACATATAAAATTTTTATTGATTTAATAAATAATACATAATCAGATGTATTTTTTTAAAAATAAGGAGGATTAATGAAAAATTTAAAAACTTTAATTTCTATTTTATTTTCTGTTTTGTTAACCGCAAATGTAAATGCTGCTGAGAAGTGGGATATGGCCTTAGCTTATGGTGCAAGCAATTTTCATTCAGCTAATGCTGCAGAATTTGCTAAAAACGTTTCAGAAAAAAGTGGAGGTAAATTAACTATTGTAACTCACCCGGGAGGATCATTATTTAAAGGTGGAGAAATCTTTAGAGCTGTTAGAACTGGTCAAGCTCAAATGGGAGAGAGATTTATGTCGGCTCTAGGAAAAGTAGATCCTATTCTTGAGATTGATTCACAACCATTCTTAGCAACATCTTATGATGAAGCAATGAAACTTTATCAAGCATCGAAACCAGCAATTATAGAAAGCTTGAGCCAAAAAGGATTGGTATTTTTGTATGCTGTGCCATGGCCAGCACAAGGCTTGTATAGTAAAAACGAGATTAATAGTGTTTCAGATTTAGAAGGTTTAAAATTTAGAGCTTATAATTCAGCAACAATTAGAATTGCTGAACTTACTGGTATGGCTCCAACAAAAATTGAAGCTGCAGAAATAAGTCAAGCATTTTCAACTGGAGCAGTTGAGAGCATGATTACTTCACCAACCACTGGAAAAAATAGTAAAATTTGGGAGAACGGAGTAAAATATTTCTATGATATAGCTGCTTGGTTCCCAAAAAATATGGTAGTTGCTCATAGAGGATCTTGGAACAAACTAGATGCAGATACTCAAAAATTAATAATGAAAGAAGCAACTGCTGCAGAAGAAAAAGGTTGGATGCTTTCTAGAGTTGGAAATATTGAGGATAAAAAAGCTTTAGCTGCTGCAGGAATGACAGTAGGCAAAGTAAACGCTGATTTAGAAAAACATTTCCAAAAAGTTGGAAAAAAAATGGCAAAGGAATGGAAGAAAAAAGCTGGCAAAACAGGAGCTAGCGTACTTGCTGCTTACAAATAAAATTAATATAATGAGAAAGGCCGTTTAATAAAACGGCCTTTTTTATGTTACAAAAAATTAATAAATCTTTAAATAATCTTTATAATTTCTCAGGATATATCGCTGCATTTTTTTTAATTTTGATAGCAGTTTTTATTTTAACTGGAATTGCCTCAAGAATGTTTGGTTTTTATATAAGAGGTTTAGCTGAATATTCTGGTTACTGTATGGCAGCTTCCTCATTTTTTGCACTTTCATACACTTTTGTAAATGGAGGCCATATAAGGATTACATTATTTTTAGAAAAAGCTACTGACTTAAGAAAAAAGTTTCTAGAAATTTGGAGTTTAATAATTGCATCTATTTTTTCAGGATATATGGCCTTTTATTTTCTTAAAATGTTAAAGATATCTTATGATTTTCAAGAAAGAAGTGAAGGCGCCGACGAAATTTTAATTTGGATACCACAATCAAGTGTAGCAATTGGCTCATTATTATTTTTTATATGTGTCTTTCATCAACTAATTTTAAGTATGGTTAATAAGTATGATTGAAATTTTATTAGCATTTTTTTTTATTAGCGTTTTACTATTTTTTTTAGGATCTGGGATATGGGTAGCCATCAGTATGGTTGGAGTATCTTCAATAGGTATGATTTTGTTTACTTCTAGACCAGTAGGTGATGCGATGGCCACAACTATATGGGGAGCTTCATCATCTTGGACACTAACAGCATTGCCATTATTTGTGTGGATGGGTGAAATTCTTTTTAGAACTAAATTATCAGAAAATTTATTTGAAGGATTGGCACCTTGGCTTCAGAAGTTACCAGGAGGTTTGATACACGTTAATGTAGTTGGTTGTGCCTTGTTTGCCGCTATCTCTGGATCATCTGCTGCAACAGTTGCTACTGTTGGAAAAATGTCAATTCCAGAACTAAGAAAAAGAAAATATCCTGAAAAAATTTTGCTTGGCAGTTTGGCAGGTTCAGGAACTTTAGGTCTTTTAATTCCGCCCTCAATAATTTTAATTATTTATGGTGTGACTGTTCAAGAGTCAATTGCAAAACTGTTTATAGCTGGAATAATTCCTGGGATAATGATTGCTCTGATCTTTATGGGCTATGTAATTGTTTGGTCTTTACTAAATAAAAATAAAATGCCAACTAACTATGAAAATTTTTCATTTTTAAATAAACTAGGTAAATCCAAACAATTAATTCCAGTTATTTTATTAATACTTGGAGTAATAGGTTCAATATATACTGGTATTGCAACAGCAACTGAGGCCGCATCTTTAGGTGTTGTTGGAGCTTTAATTCTCTCTTATTTTCAAAAGAGCTTAACTTTAAAAACATTTAAAGACTCCTTGTTAGGAGCAACTAAAACTTCGTGTATGATTGCATTTATTTTAGCTGGAGCAACTTTCTTGTCACTTGCAATGGGATTTACAGGTTTGCCTAGAAATCTAGCTTTGTGGATACAGAATATGGAGTTATCACCATATGTATTAATATTTGTATTAATGATTTTTTACATAATTCTTGGGATGTTTCTTGATGGAATTTCTGCAGTTGTCCTTACAATGGCAATAATTGAACCAATGATAAGGCAGGCAGGCTTTGATATGATTTGGTTTGGAATATTTTTAGTTATAGTTGTAGAAATGGCTCAAATTACACCACCTGTTGGTTTTAATCTATTTGTTCTTCAAGGAATGGCAAATAAAGATATGGGGTTTATAGCAAAGAGTGCTTTTCCATTATTTTTATTAATGATTTTTGCAGTTCTATTGATTGTACTGTTCCCTCAAATCGCTTTATGGATGCCCGAACAGATGATTCAAAATATCAATTAGTATTTTGATTTTTTTGTTCCTTCAATAATTTCTTTTAGCTCTTGATACTCTTCACAATTACAGCTTTTCAAAATTTCCAATCTTTCTTTTGCTAAATCAATTCTGTTGGTTACAACATATAATTCACCTAGGTATTCATTTATACCAACGTGCTTTGGATCGACTTGCAAACCTAACAAATAATATTTTTCTCCTGCTTCAAAGTCTCCAAGTTTTCTAGTTGTAAAGCCTAGGTAGTTTAGTGTATCAGCTTGTAAGGGCTTTTCTTTGTCGAGTTTCAATAAAATTTTTTGAGCTTTTTCGTATCTTTTTAATGCTTTATCCATTTTATTTTTGGATTCATATTTCTTAGCGGCTTCAATTATTTTTACAGCATTTTTATAGCTTGGTTTTTTATCTGATGAACTTGTTCCAGCAGCAAGAGTTTCAACAGTTAAAAAAAAGAATATAAAAAGAGTAAATAGTTTTCTAATCATAATTATATAAATTTTTTCATTTTATTTAGAGGCTTTAATTCTAAATTATTTTTTATCAAGTTTTCTCTTACCTGGTTTGCGGTCGAAAGAGAACTTGAATTATCTCCATGTATGCAAATTGAATCGATTTCACAAGGTATTTGTTTTCCACTGTGACAATTAAGAGTTTGGTTTTTTACCATATTGAATACGTGTTCTTTAGCTCGCTCAGGATCGGTTATTAGGGCATGATCCTTACTTCTTGACACAAGCGTTCCGTCGTCTTCATAATTTCTATCTGCAAAAATTTCACATGCGATTTTCATATTTAATTTTTTAGCTGCAATTTCCATTTTTGAACCTGTTGGTACTAAATAAATTATATCTTTATCAATACTATAAATAGTTTTTGCTAAAATTGTTGCTAGTTCAAGGTCCTCACAGGCCATATTATTCAAGGCTCCATGTGGTTTAATATGAGAAACCTTTTCATCTAATTTAATGGCAATATTTTGCAAAATTTCATATTGATCTATTAAAAGCTTAGAAATCTCATCAGCGCCAAGATTAATCCGTTTTCTTCCGAAGTTTTCTGGATCATTGAAAGATGGATGTGCACCAATACTTACATTATTTTGCTTTGAAATCTCTACAACTTCTCTCATAGTTTCCTCATCTCCAGCGTGGTACCCACAAGCAACATTCGCAGAGTTTACTATTTTGAGTAAATCGGGATCATTCTCATTTGAATGATACTTTGATTTTTCACCTAAATCACAATTTAAATTAATTTCCATACTATTAAGCTTAAAGTATAACATGACATGATTAAAAATATATCAAATCTTGGTGACGCAGCATTGTACTGTGACTTTGGTACTGAGGTAAATAAAGAAATAAACAGAAATGTTATAAATTATTTTAATAATTTAAGAGATAGTAATTTTTTAGGTATTACAAATATTACACCAAGTTATAATAAACTAGTAATTAGTTTTGATTTAAAAATTACGAGTTTTGCTAAATTAAAAAAACAAGTTGAAAATCTAGAGTTAAAAAAAAAAAATAATTCAAAAAATAATCTAATTAAAATCCCAGTTTGTTGTACGGAGGAATTTGCATTAGATATAAAACGTTTACAAAAATTATTAAAAATAAATGAGGCAAAAATTTATGAAACATTCTTTTCAAAAAATTATTATTGTTATATGACAGGTTTTATTGCGGGCATGCCATTCTTAGGAGATATGGATAAATCTCTTTTTGCAAAACGTTTAGAAACACCAAGAGTTAAAGTCCCAAAAAATTCTATAGGTATAACAGAGCAATTTTGTAATATTTATACTTTTGAAAGTCCAGGTGGTTGGAATATAATTGGCAAAACTCCAGTTGATATTTTTGATAATAAAAAAAATACTGAACCAAATCTAATTAATCCAGGTGATACAATATCATTTTATCCAATTTCTAAACTAGAATATGAAAAAAAATATGAATAAAAACTATTTTGAGGTATTACGATCAGGTATCAATTCTACATTTCAAGATAATGGTAGAAATAATTTTTATCACATAGGCATACCTTTTAGTGGAGCAATGGATAATAGGAATTTTTTATTAGCAAATACTATTTCAAATAATAAAATAAATAATCCGGTCCTAGAATTTGCATATCAAGGTCCAAAATTGAAATATATTGGAGAAAATATCTCCATCAATGTTACTGGAGATGTTAATTTTAAAATTATAAGAAAAAACAAAAATTTAGAATTTAGTTGTTACGAAAATATTGTTTTAGAATATAATGATTGCTTAGATATACTGTCTACTAATCGATCAGTATATGGTTATTTATCTATTGGAGGCACATTTGATGTAGATTATTATTTAAATAGTTGTTCTACAAATACTAAGGCTAAAATTGGCGCAAATAGTGGAGAAAAACTTGAGAAAGGACAAATAATTAAATTAAAAAATATAAAAAAAATCCTGCCAAAAAATAAAATAGAATACCTAAATTCTAAAATTGAAAATATTAGAATAATAAAAGGACCCCATTTTGATTATTTTTCAAAGGATGCAATAGATTCATTTTTTAGTAATGAATTTAATGTAACGAAATTAAGTGACCGTATGGGAATAAGACTTAAAGGACCTAAGATTAATAATATTAAAAACACAAATATAAAGTCAGAAGGTTTAGTGAAGGGTGTTATCCAAATTACTGCAGATGGGGATCCAATAATTATGCTCTCTGATCATGGAACCATAGGAGGTTATCCTAAGATTGGAGTTGTAATAAGTGCTGATTATGACAAACTAGTACAAATACCTCCAGGATCAAAAATTAAATTTAAAGAAATTAATTTAAAAGATGCAGAAACTATTTTTAAGTTGTATGAGATGGAAACTCAAAATTTGATTTCCAATATTAAATGAATTTTATTTCAAAGCTACCAGGTCCATTATTAATCTTTTTTGGCGCATTTTGTCTTAGTTTCGGTGGGTTGATTGTCAAATCATTTGAAGGATCAACTTTATGGCAAATCTTATTTTGGAGACAGGTTTTTTTTATAATTATTGTAACTATTTTTTTAATTGTAACTTACAAAGGAGAGGTATTTAAAAAAATTTATGTATCGGGAATTCCTGGCTTAATTGGTGGAATTATATTGGGTATTGGATTTAGCAGTTACGTTTACGCTATGTACAATACTACTGTTGCAAATACAAATTTCATAATACAAACACAAACAATTTTCTTAGCGATATTTGGATATTTTTTTTTGAAAGAAAAAATTTCAAAAATTACTTTAGCTTCTATTATTTTAGCAATTTCTGGATTAATTTTAATGCTAGGAAATACTCTATCAAGTGGACAAATGTCTGGAAATATTGTTGCATTTGTTATGCCAATTACCTTTGCAACTCTAATTTTAATTGTAAGAAGATATCCTCATGTGGATATGGTACCCTTACAATTAGTTGCAGGAATAGTTGCAATGATAATAGGTTTTTTAGCTTCAACAAAAATTTCTATATCAATAAATGATATGTTTTTGGCATTTTTGTCTGGGACATTTCAAATAGGACTTGGCTTTATTTTAATAACAATTGGTGCGAGAAAAACTCTATCAGCTATGGTTGGCATAATAATGCTTACAGAGGCAATACTTGGTCCTCTTTGGGCTTGGCTATTTGTAAATGAAAATCCTTCATTCTACGTATTAATAGGAGGAAGCATTATAATTTTTGCAGTTTTTCTACAATTTGTCTCATCCCTTACAAAAGAAAATAAATATAATCCTCAATAATGAAATTGGCTATTATAGGCTCTGGTATATCAGGTCTAAGTGCAGCGTATAGTTTATCTAAAAAATATAAAGTAGATCTATTTGAGAAAGAAGACCATTTTGGAGGTCATTCTCATACTATTGATGTTAATGTTGGAGATAATATAGTCCCTGTTGATATAGGCTTTATTGTATTTAATGAAAAAACATATCCAAATTTAATAAATTTTTTTCAAGAAAATGATATTGCTATCGAAAAAAGCAATATGTCATTCTCAGTATCTGTAAGAGACTCAAATATAGAATATTGCGGAAAAGGTCTTTCTGGAATTTTTAGCAACAAATCAAACTTGTTAAATATAAAATTTCTGAAGATGTTTTTTACTATAATTAGTTTTTATAAACAAAGTGAAAACCAAGATCCAATTAACGAAAATATTACTTTAGGCAGTTATTTAGACAATTTAAAATTGTCAGATTATTTTATCAAATTCCATATTATTCCTATGGTATCAGCTATATGGTCAATGCCCCCTTACGAAGCAAAACAAATGCCATTAAAATTTTTTTTTAAATTTTTTCAAAATCATGGATTATTCAAATTAAAAGATCGACCACAATGGTTCACAGTTTCCAAAAGAAGTAGAACATATGTAAATAAAATTCTAGGTAAAATCAGTGGTGAATATTATAAAAATTACAATATTAATAAAATTAAAAGAATTGGATCGGGAGTACAGGTTTATTATGGAGATAAAAATGAATATTTTACTTACGATAAAGTCGTATTGGCCACTCATGCTAATCAAGCTCTCTCTTTAATTGAAAATCCTGAAGAAATAGAAAATAAGATCTTAAGTAATTTTAAATATAAAACAAATGAGGCTATAGTCCATGAAGATATAAGTTATATGCCAAATAATAAAAGTGCTTGGTGTTCATGGAATTCCTCGATCGAGTCTGAGAATAGTGAAAAAAATTCAATTACTTATTGGTTAAACTTATTACAAAATTTGAATATAAATAAAAATATTTTTTTAACATTAAATCCCTATTTAGAGATACCCGAAGATAAAATAATCCGAAAAGTTATATTTACACACCCTTACTTTGATCAAAATGCAATCAATAGCCAGAAAGATCTTCACCTAATTCAAAATAAAAATAATATTTTATTTTGTGGTAGTTATTTTGGATATGGATTTCATGAAGATGGTATAAAATCATCAATAGATATGATTAAGTATATAAATGCTTAAAAGCTCTAAGATATACGTAGGAAAAGTAATACACAGACGATTTAAACCTAAAAATCATTATTTTAAATATAGGGTTTTTTCATTATTGATAGACCTAGATGATCTAAATGAAATTGATAATAAAATTAAGTTATTTTCATACAATAAATTCAATATCATTAGTTTTTTTGACAAAGATCATGGAGACAGAGATGGCTCCTCGTTAAAAAACTGGGTAAAAAAAAAACTAGAAAATATTGGTATCGACAATAGAGAGGTTAAAATCAAATTATTCTGCTATCCAAGAATATTAGGTTACGTATTTAATCCTCTAAGTGTTTTTTTTATATATGATAAGTACGATAAAATAATCTCTATATTTTATGAGGTTAAAAATACTTTTGGTGAACAACACACATACATTTTCAAAGCTGAAGATAATGAAACTTTAAGAAATAGTTGTGTAAAAAAATTTCATGTATCACCCTTCATAGATATGGAGTGTAATTACAAATTTAGAGTAAATAAGCCCTCAGACAAAATATCAGTTATAATTGACCAATCTGATAATGATGGTAAACTTTTATTCGCATCTCAAGACGGTACTGCAAAAGAATTTAGTAATAAAAATCTATTCGTTTCCTATATTTTTCACCCCTTGATGACATTTAAAGTTATTGTCGCAATCCACTATGAGGCATTTAAACTATGGTTAAAAGGAATAAAGTTTATTAAAAAAAAAATAAATATTAAAAATAATAGTTCGGTTGAAAAAAGTGAATTTGAATAAATTATCAGACAAAATTGTCTTTAACTCACTAAAATTTATTAAACATGGGAATTTAAAAATAACAAACCATGATGGAAAAGAATATACCTTCGGAAATAGTAATGAAAGATTAAATGCTGATCTCAAAATAAATAAACCAGGGTTAACTTTTAAAATTATTAAAGATGGAAGTGTAGGTCTAGCGGAAGCATATATGGATAATTATTTTGAAACAAATAATTTAACTAACCTTATAGAGCTAGCGGCAAAAAATATAAAAATAGTTCATAAATTTTCTGGCTCTTTCGATCTTTCGATATTTAATAAAATCAAAGGTTTGTTTATTAAAAATAATAAATCTAGGAGTAAAGAAAACATCAGAAAGCATTACGATTTAGGTAATGAATTTTTCTCATTATGGCTTGATAAAACCCTAACTTATTCAAGTGCAATTTTTGACGATAGTAATGATTTGGAAAAAGCTCAGTTAAATAAATATAAAAAACTTTCGAGACTTGTTAAGCCTAAATCAGGCGATAAGATGCTTGAGATTGGTTGTGGGTGGGGAGGATTTGCAGAATATATTGGAAAAAATTATGACATAAAATTAGATTGTATAACAATCTCTAAAAAACAATATGAATATTCAAAAGAAAGAATTCACAAAGAAGGATTGAATGAGAAAATAAATATACAAATGTTAGATTTTAGAGATGTTAAAAATAATTATAATTCAATAGCTTCTATAGAAATGATAGAAGCAGTAGGGCAGAGTTATTTAAAAAACTATTTTAATACTATTAATGAAAACTTAGTCGATGGAGGAACAGCAGCTATACAATCAATTACTATAGATGACTCCATCTATGATAGATATAAAAGTAAAACTGATTTTATCCAAAAATATATTTTTCCTGGTGGTTTTTTACCTAGTAAAGATGAGTTAGTAAATCTAGCAAACCAATCTGGACTTAAATTCGAGAATTGCACTTCTTATGGCGATCATTACTCAAATACACTAAATATTTGGAGAGAAGAGTTCTTAGAAAAATGGGAACAAATTTCATCCCAAGGCTTTGACAATACTTTTAAAAGAATGTGGAATTTTTATTTATCTTATTGTGAAGCAGGTTTTAAATCTAAAAATATAGACTTAATCCAATTTGCTCTTCAAAAATAAGTAATACTATGAAAATAAAATATTTATTATTGATAATATTCTCAGTATTGATTACAAGTTGTTCATCAAACCAAGCAATGAAACCAGAAGATTTCAAAAACCAAAAGCCTAGATTAATAATAGAAGAGTATTTATCTGGAAATGTAAAAGCATGGGGAATTTTACAAAATAGATCAGGTAAAGTGACAAGACAATTTTCTGCAGACCTAGATGGAAAGTGGGATGGAAAACAATTAATACTTGACGAAAAATTTGTTTGGAACGATGGAGAAATTCAAAATAGGCAATGGACAATCAATAAAATTGATGAACATAACTATGAAGGTACTGCTGGAGATGTAGTTGGAACTGCAAAGGGTTTTTCTTATGGTCCTGCATTTAAGTTTGAATATGTACTTTTAGTTCCTGTAAAAGGAAGAGAAATGAAAATAACTTTTGATGATTGGATCTTTATGCAAGATGAAAGAGTAGCAATTAATAGAGCAACAATGACTAAGTTTGGTATTAAAGTTGCCGAATTAACTGTAATGTTTGTTAAAGATTAAATTTATTTTTTTTGAAGCTTCGTCATTTTTCTTATCAAATATAAGTAGATCCCATTTGGCAAAATCTTAAAAAATTTTAGTATTAAAAATAAACTTCTTGGAAAAGCTATTTCAAATGTATTTTTATTTACTAATCCATCATAAATCTGTTCAGCTGCATATTGTGTAGATTTTAAAAATGGCATTTTAAAAGTGTTTTTATCTGTTAGTCTTGTTTTGATAAACCCGGGACTGACCAGACAAACGCGAACATCATATCTTTGAAAATCAAGATATAAACTTTCTGCTAAATTAATTAGAGCAGCTTTTGCTGGCCCATAGGCAGTTGAATTTGGCAATCCTCTGTATCCTGCAGTAGAAGATACAATAGATATGACTCCTTGCCTTTTTTCTTTGTAATATTTTTCAACAGCTTTAATACAATTTATGGTTCCAATATAATTTACATTTGTAACATCAATTATATTTTGAAGATCAAAATCCTTCTCTTTTTCAGGCTCATAAATTGCAGTAGAAAAAAAACAAATATCAACTTTATTATATTTCTCCACAATAGTTTTAAAAACTGAATTACATGCTTCATAATCAACGATATCTAATTTCAAATAATCAATATTTTCATTATTATCTGAAATATCTTTTAAAACTTCTTCACGTCTTGATGATATGATTACCTGCCATCCTTTATTTGCAAACTTTAATGCAACTGCTTTTCCTATTCCGCTGCTTCCGCCAGTTATCCAAATTACTTTTTTCATCAATTTTTCATTGTTTTATTACATAAATTTCTGTCGACATGCGACAAGAATTGAATAGTATTAATTATATTGAGAACTATATCAACAGTATGTTCAAAATTATAATCGTATATGAGCTAATTTTCGTCGCGTTTTGGAATGTTCTTTACTATTCTAATTCAGGAGTAGAGAATTGGTTCCAAGAAAAAATTTTAACAGCCATCTTTGTGTTTCTATCTACAATGGCTTTAGGATTAACTTTAATTTATGTAATTTACTATAGTTTAAAGATTACTGGATTATCAAAAATTTTAAAATCTCTTAAAGATCCTAGAAAAAGCAAGACGCAGTAATTAATTACTTGAGGCACACCTTTTTGAACAATATTTAACTTTATCCCAATTAAGTTTCCACTTTTTTCTCCATGCAAAAGGCTTATTACATACTTTGCATACTTTAGTTGGTAAGTTTTGTTTTTTCATTTAATTGTTTTCTGTTTTTTAAAAATAAGAAAAATGCAGCAATTTCATACAAATAATGAAAAATAATAAATAATGGTTTAATTGAAAAAATTTTAGATAGGATTTTATATTTTGGAATTTTTGACCAAATTATAATAAACGCTTTGGCTCCTCCAATAACTTCACCATCATTTATTACATGCAATCTTCTGAGTAACTCTTTTTGTGACTTAGATGTTATTTTTATAGCCTCATCATTATTTGTAATATCTATCCACTCCAAATCACTATTTGCAATTTTTTTATAGTGATTAATTTCCATTCTACAAATATTGCAAGAATCGTTAAAATAAACTTTAATTCCCATAAGTATTATATTTAATAAATTTGTTAGCCTCTGATAATATTAATTTTTTTCTATCTTCTTTCATTTTATCAAAAATTCTTACCATCATAGAGAGTCTTGGATTTTTTAAAAAAAACTTTCTATTTCTATCTATGAAACGCCAGTAAAGACCATCCATAACATTACACCAATCACCTCTCTTAAAATCCATCATCTTCATAAAATAACTTGATCCACAGATATAAGGTTTAGTTGCAAAAATTCCACCATCGCTAAATAAACCCATGCCATAAACATTTGGGACCATAACCCAATCAGATGAGTCCACAAACATCTCCATGAACCATTTATAAACTAATTTTGGTTCAACTTCGCATAAATTCATAATATTTGATAATATCATTAATCTTTCAATGTGGTGCGACCAACCAAATTTGTCAGCATTTTTAATTGCATGATCCAAAGGATCCAGACCAGTGCTACCATCATAAAATGTAATTTTCATTTTTCTATTATGTTTAAAGAAATTTCCATTTTCCATTTCTTTACTAAAATTTTGATATATTCCTCTCATAAACTCTCTCCAACCAATTATTTGTCTTATATAACCTTCTAAAGAATTTAGTCTCACTCCTTTACTGTGGTGATAAGTCATTATTTTTTGAATGATTATATCTGGCGTTATTAAACCTAGATTTAAATATGGACTAAGCGCACTGTGAAATAAAATATTATTGTTTTGATCAACCGCATCCTCATAATCACCAAATAAATTTAACTTATCTTTAATAAAAAAATCTAATAATTTTAAAATATCTTTATATTCAGTTGCAAACCAAAATTTTTTGGTATCACCCGGATGTTTACTAAATAATTTTTCAATAATTGGTTTTAAAATTTTTGTATGTTTAGTTTCTTTAATTTCCGGAAATTTAGGTATTAATATATTTTTTGGTAGTTTTTTTCTATTATCTTCATCAAAACTCCATTTTCCTCCCTCTGGTGTGCCATCTTTATTCAACAAAATATTTAATCTTTCACGCTTTTCTTTATAATACTTAGCCATAAAGGGTTTTTTTGTTTTAGTTAAATATTTTTTAAAATCTTCTCGACTATCTAAAAACATTGGAGATCGAATTATATTCCACTGAATATTTTGTTTTTTTAAAAAATTATTTATTTTTGTTTCAAAAAATTTATCCTCTATTTCAAAACTAGTTATTTCTTTTACATTGTTTACCTTTAATATTTTTTCTAATTTTTTCGTATAATCTTTTTTAAAATCAGCAGAATCAATTTTTGAGTAATTTAGCTTAAATTTATTTTCCCTCAATTTGTCTGCATAGGATCTCATTGAAGACAAAAATAGCAGTATTTTTAATTTATGGTGTCTTTCATATGTACATAATTCGTAGTCTTCTGACATAAAAAACAGGTGGTCTTTTTTGAAGCGGTCGAGGTTTTTTAATGGAAATAGTTGATTTCCAAGTATAAAAAATAATTTCATTAATTATTTTATGTCAGAAAAATATCTAATTGTCGGTGCGACAGGTTCTATCGGATCTAATTTAGCAGAACAAATGTATTCTTCTGGTAAAGAAATCCATTTGGTTGGGAGAGATGAAAGCCAACTTAAAAATTTAGCTGAGAAATTGAACTCTTCTTATACAGTAGCAGATGTATTACACGAAGGATTCGTGGATACAATTAAATCAGACTTATCAGAAATTAAAGGTGTAGCTTATTGCGTTGGATCTATAGATCTGAAGCCATTAAAAATGGCAAATGAGACAGATTTTCATAAATGTATGAAACTTAATTTTTATTCTGCGGTAGAATTAATCAAAGGATATCAAGATAATCTTAAACAAAATAAAGGATCAATTGTTTTATTTTCAACTGTTGCAGCACAAAGAGGTTTTACAAACCATTCAATAATTGCATCTACTAAAGCCGCGATTGAGGGATTAACAGTTTCATTGGCGGCAGAATTTGCTCCAAACATAAGAGTTAATAGTGTTGCTCTAAGTTTAACTAATTCTAAGATAGCTCAACCAATGTTAAAAAATACAGCAATCGCTCAAGGTATAGCTAAAGCCCATCCACTCAAAAGATTAGGAGAGGGCAAAGATGGAGCAGCTTTAGCAAAATTTTTACTTACTGAAGAGAGTTCTTGGGTAACAGGTCAAATAATAGCTGTTGACGGTGGAAGATCAAAACTTTCATAAAGTGAAAAAAATAATATTCATTATACTTTTTTTATTCGTATTTAACTCAAATTCATACTCACAAAACTTTAAATTAGAAAAATTGGTTAACCTAGATTCACCTTGGGGATCCTCTTTTATTAATAGTAATGAAATAGTAGTTACAGAAAAAAGTGGCAAAATAAAAGTTGTAAATATTTTATCTAGAGAAGTTCAAGAAATTAGTCATCAACTTAACTTTGTTGTCCATGGTCAAGGAGGATTATTAGATATTATTCATAAAGACAATAATATTTGGATTTCATATACTGAAGATAGAGGTGGATATAAAACTAGCACTTCTATTGCAAGGGCAGAATTTAATAAGAAACAATTAAACTTTAAAAATATTTTTCAAGCAAATCCCCCAATAGACTCTGGTTATCATTTTGGATCAAGATTAGTTATCAAAGATAATTTTATATTTGCTTCTGCGGGTGAGAGAGGACAAGGTATGATTGCACAAGACGCCTCAAAGCATCCAGGTAGTATTATAAGAATTCATTTAGATGGAAGTATACCAAAAGATAATCCAAAGTTTGAGGGAATGGTAGATTGGTTGCCAGAGATTTATCAAATTGGAATTAGAAATCCTCAAGGGATGGCACTTTCTGAATTTGATGGAAAAGTTTACATGAGTAATCATGGGGCAAAAGGTGGAGATTGGTTCGGAGAAGTTAAAAAAGGTGAAAATTATGGATGGAAAATTTTAGGATGGGGAGGAACCAATTATTCTGGAATTCCAATTGGCCCAAAATGGAAACCTGGATTTACAAAAGCTATTCAATATTGGGTGCCCTCAATAGCAACTAGCGCAATAACTATTTATAAAGGTGAAGAATTTAATGAGTGGAATAGTCATGCTTTAATCACCTCGTTAAAAGATAAGTCTTTGAGGAAATTGATATTTGATGATTTATCAAATGTAAAAGAAGAGGTTATTTTTAAAAATAAAATTGGAAGAATAAGAGATATTAAGGTTCATCCGACGAATGGAAAAATTTATTTTTTAAGTCAAGATGCTTTGTGGTTAATGCAAAGAAAATAGTATATATTAAAGTTTATGGATGATGTCGTCATAGTTGGTGGGGGTATTATAGGAGCTGCAACTGCCTATTTTTTATCCATGGAAGGTAGAAAAGTTAAGGTAATAGAGAGAGATCCTACCTATAAAACTGCATCATTTCCATTATCTTTAGGTGGATTTAGAAGACAATTTTTTCAAAAAGAAAACATACTTTTAGGTAAATTTGCTAGAGAATTCATTTTTAAAATACCAGAATTATTAAAAACAAAAAAAAATCCAAACCCAACAGCAAGCATGGTTCCAAATGGATACCTTTTAATGTTTGGACCAGAACATGCAGAAGAACAATATAAAGCTTTGGAAAATCATAGAGAATGCGATGCTGGTACAAAAAATATTAAAGGTTCAGAATTAAATAAAATTTTTCCATATATAAATAACGAAGGTATAGAAACAGCTACATATACTGACAATAAAAGTGAAGGTTGGATTGATCCTTTTATGTTTCATAGTGCTTTAAAAAGTAAAGCAATTGAGTTAGGTGCAGAGTTTCTTAAAGGTGAGGTTAAAAATTTGTCTGAGATAAACGCAAAAACTATCATTTCGGCAGCAGGATGCTGGACTAAAGAATTGTTATCAGATATTCCAGTTGAACCACAAAAGCACACTGTATTTCGAGTTAAATGCCCAAAACATTTTCCTGATATGCCACTAACTGGAGATTTAACAACAGGTGTATATTGGAGACCAGAGGGTAAAGAATTCTTAGCAGGTTCACCTATATCTGTATTTGATGCGAAAGATTTAGAACCCGCATGGAATGATTTTGAAGAATTAGTTTGGCCTGCTCTGGCAAAAAGAGTTCCAGCCTTTGAAGAACTAAAATTAACCGGTGGTTGGGCAGGATTTTATGATTGTAATAAACTTGATAACAACGCAGTCGTTGGCAAACATCCAAAATATGACAACGTTTATTTGGCTTCTGGTTTTACTGGAAGAGGTTTAATGCAGGCACCAGGTATTGGAAGAGCTTTAACTGAACTGATTACAACAGGTAGCTATCAATCAATAGATATAAGTGTTTTTGATGTAGAAAGAGTTTTAAAAAGTAATGCTAGACCAGAACCTTACGTTTTATAATTTTTTAATATAAACTCCTAGTATTCCATTAAATATAGATACAGCTAATATCAATAGTTGTCCTTTAAACGAATAAAATTCAAAGGATGGATAAAAACTTATGCCAATCGAAAAAAAAAGATAAGTTATCACAAAAGGCCGATAAAATTTTTTTATAAAATTTAAAATTTTCACTTACTTTCTAGTAGCAATATAAACACCAATTGTTGCAAGTATAAACCCTGCTATATCAACATTGGATAATTTTTCTCCTAAAAATAAATAAGCCATTACAGCTGTTGTAGGAGGGACAAGAAAAAATAATGTTGAAGTTTTACTTACTGAACCTGCTTTTATTAAAAACATTAAAATTGTAAAGGCTCCAAACGACACTAGAATAATCTGATGTGTCATTCCTAATAAAAATCCTGTTGTAAAATTTATATAGGGAGTTTCAAATATTGATATTAAAATTAAATTAAAAGAACAGCCCCCAAAAGCTTGAAATCCATTATTAACTGATAAAGGTACATTGCCGCTTAGTTTTTTTTGCCACAAGGTTCCTGTAGTGATTGCAGCAAGGGCAATAAAACAAGTTAATAATCCATCTTTAGGAAACTCATCTCCAAAATCTACTCCAAGTACTAGCAACGAGCCTACAAAACCAAACACAATACCAACCCACTGCTTCCATCCTATTACCTCTTTATAGATTGGTCCTGATAATAAATTAGTTAATATTGGTTGAAGAGTAACAATTAATGCTACAACACTTGCAGGAACTCCTACATGAAAAGCATACCAACAACCACCAAGGTATAATCCATGAAACAATACACCGGTAGTTATACTTTCTAATATATATTTAAATTTTGTAAAAATTATCTCTTTTTTAAGTAATGCGAATAAGAAGAAACCTATAGTTACAATTCCAAATCTAAAGGCAAGTGCTGCAAAAGGTGATGCATTCTGAACTATAATATCACCTGAGATGAATGCAGATGACCATAGCAATATAAATAGTAAAGGAAATGTTTTAATCATTTATTGAGGATTTTAAGTCACAAAATTTCTAAACTAAATTTTGACAAGCATTTTGCCTATATTTTTACCGTTTAATAAATCAATAAATGACTTTGGAGCATTCTCTATTCCTTCGTAGATAGTTTCTTTAAATTTTATTTTACCATCCGCCAACCATTTTGACATTTCAGTTTCAAATGGCTCTCTTTCATTATCGTGATCAAAAATAAGAAATCCTTTAATTGTGAGTCTTTTTACTAAAACATAAGCCATATTTTTTAAACCAGATCCTGGATTTGTTGCATTCATCTGTGAAATTCTTCCACAAATCACAATACGACCATATGTTTTCATTTGGAAAATAGCAGACTCTAAAAAGTCTCCACCAACATTATCAAAATAAAGATCAAAACCATCAGGACAAATTTCCTTGAAATGTAAGACAAGGTTTTCTACTTTCTTATAATTAAAAGCATGATCAACTTTTAATTCATTTTTTAACCAATCAACTTTTTCATCAGACCCTGTGCTTGCAATAACTTTACAACCAAGATTTTTTGCAATTTGGCAAACTGTAGATCCAACACTACCTCCAGCAGAAGAGACTAATATAGTTTGCCCAGATTTCAATTCTCCATGTTTGAAAAGTCCAATGTAAGCTGTATGCCCTGTCATTCCAAGTGGACCTAAGTACGACTGTACAGGCATATCAATTGGTTTTAGTTTCTTTAGTTCATCAGAACTACAAACAAATTTATCTCTCATACCAAGACTACTAAATACTAAATCTCCAACACTAAAATCTTTATCATTTGAGAGTTCTACTTTACCAATTGCATACCCTTCCATTTCCTCACCGATTTTAAATGGTGGTTTATAATTTTTTCTCTCAGTCATTCTTGCACGCATGTATGGATCAACTGATATCCATGAATTTGACACTAAAATATTTTTTTCATCATTAATTGAAATTTCTTTTGATTTTATTTCAAAATCTGTCTCTTTTGGTAAGCCGGTTGGAATATAATTTTTTAAAGATACGTATTTACTAACCACAGACATTTTAAGACCCCCAAATACTATTTAATATTGCTTCGCGTCTACATCCTTTTTTATATCTTAAGTAATTAAGAAAATTTATTTGGTAATAATCTTGATGAACAGCCTCAGCAATATAAAATTTATCAAATTTTCTTACATAAGTTACTACTTTTTTTTTGAATTTTTTCTCTATTTCCTTAATACTATTTTCTATTAAGTTTTTTTGCTTATCATTTTGATAAAATGCCACTGATCTATAACTATATCCCTTGTCACAAAATTGTCCTACAGCATCAAATGGATCAATGTTTACCCAGAATTCTTCTAAGAGTTTTTCATAGCTAACTACTTCTGGAATATATATGACTTCAATAACCTCAAAATGGCCTGTGTTTCCATATGTAACTTCTTTATAAGTTGGATTTTCTGTAGTGCCACCTGAATAGCCAGAGATAACTTTTGAGACACCAAGAATATTTTCAAAAGATTCTTCCATACACCAAAAGCATCCTCCAGCAAAATAGGCTTTTTCAAAATTTGGTGAATTAGCAAAGCTGGTTGAAGAAATTAGAAAGAAAATTATTGATAAAAGTTTTTTCATTAAAGGTAGCTATCTAGATTAATGATAGCTTACCTTTAATGTTTTGTATTTAAAACTCTATTTTTTTTGATATTTTGCCGCTTCTTCAGAACCGCCTGTAGCGCTTCCTTTACTGTAAGAGTGAGCACCCATTCCTGCTAACTGTCCATCTTTGACAATTAAATATTGATCTCTCATTTCAGTACCATCAAAAAAGCACTCAAGTATTTCTCTAACACCATCAGCATATCTAGCTTGAGCAGATAGTGAAGTTCCAGAAGTATGAGGTGTCATTCCATGGTTTGGCATTGTTCTCCATACATGATCGTTTGGAGCTGGCTGAGGAAACCACACGTCTCCTGCATATCCACTTAGTTGACCACTTTCTAAAGCTTTAGCAATTGCATCTCTATTACAAATTTTACCTCTTGCTGTATTTACAATATATGCACCTTTTTTCATTTTAGATATCATTTCATCATCAAATAAATTTTCTGTTTCAGGATGAAGAGGACAGTTAATTGTAACAACATCACATACTTTAACCATAGATTCTACAGTTTCATGAAAAGTAAGATTTAACTCTTTTTCAACTGATTCAGGTAATCTATGTCTATCAAAATAATGAAGATGTACATCAAATGGTTTCATTTTTCTTAATGCATCTAAACCAATTCTTCCAGCCGCAACTGTTCCAATGTGCATTCCTTCAACATCGTAAGACCTTTGAACTGCATCAGCAATATTCCATCCACCTTCATTAACAATTCGGTGTTGGTTGTGATAATCTCTTACCATTGAAACAATCATCATTACTATGTGCTCAGCAACTGATCTTGAATTACAAAATGTTACTTCTACAACATCAATTTTATGATCCATTGCTGCCTGTAAATCTACATGGTCTGAACCAATTCCTGCTGTGATTGCAATTTTTAAATTTTTTGCTTTTTCAATTCTTTCTTTTGTTAAATAATATGGAAAGAATGGTTGAGAAATAACTATATCAGCATCAACGATATGTTTGTCAGCTTCACATCCATCTCCATCTTTACTATTTGTTACAACTAACTCATGACCGTTACTCTCTAAAAATTTTCTTAATCCTAATTCACCAGACACACATCCTAATAGTTCTCCAGGCGTAAAATCTCTACCTTTTGGACTTGGTAGTGTCATCCCATCTGGATATTTTTCAAGTTTTGGAAGATCTGACAATGGATAGCTTTTAGGCATCCCACCTTTTGGATCATCATATAATACGCAAAGTACTTTCATTTTTTCTCCTAATATTTATGTTTTAAAATCTCTCTATAGATATTTTCTTAAGAAAGTGTAGCATAAAATTAGAACATCAATCAAACGAATAGTAGTTGATTAGGGGTATTTCTTTTTAGCAACGAATTTATTCAGAATAATTCCAAAGGCTATTATAATCAAACATCCAGTTAATATTGGAGAGAACAAATAGTCAAACGATACTGAGCCCAGTATGACTATAATAGGATTTCCTCCAGCTGGGGGGTGGGTTACATCTAGTAAAATCATCAATCCAACACCAAGACCTACCGCTAAAGGTATTGATATATAAACTGGCAATGGGATAAAATTATAAAATAGAATTCCAATTGTTGAAGTTACTAGATGACCAAATAATATATTTTTAGGTTTCGCAAATGGACTTTCTGGGTAACCATATAAAAGAACCATTGAAGATCCAAATGATGCAATTAAAAAAAGTCCAAAATTAGTTTTATAAGTTAATAAAGTGAGAACACCAATTGTTATAGTTGTAAAAATCAACGCTAAAAGGGATCTTATAATTTTATCTTTGTTCATTTATTGTATTACTTTTTTTAAAGCTTTTATTGGAAGCGTTAAACATTCTTTTCTTGCATAATTTTTTTTATCAAAGATTTTTTTAAACTCTTTCCATTCATTTGGAAATGAAATATTTTCTTTATCATTAAACTTATCCAACAATTTTAAAAAATTTTTAATTTTATCTTTACTTTTTTTCTTAAAATTTTTTGTAGCTAAATTTGCAGATGCATTGCAATATATGCAAGATTGAGATTGATAAGAGAAATCTTTTATAAAATTGTCTTTAATAATTAAAAAAATTTCAATCTCATCACCACAAATTTGACTTTTATATTTCATCGAATGAGTGCAGTTATTAATATGTTTATTGTTTTTGGTATCAGAAGCTATTTTTAAAATATTAATATCCATTAATTTGAGTATTTATTTGATTGTTATTATACAAATTTATATTTACATTTTCATACTTCTTAAATAAAAAAATAGCACATGCTAAATTTAAAAAATCCTAAAGTAGCCATCCCAATCGTATTAATTGCTGGTATTTTTTGGTCATTTGGTCCATATGTTGTAAGGCACATTGATCAGCCAGAAACAGTTCCTTGGCAATATTTATTTACAAGAGGAATAGTTATTTTTCTTTTACTTAATATGTATTTGTTCCTTGAGGAAGGAAAAGAGTTTTATAAAAATTATTTTAAAGTGGGTATATCGGGTCTAATTGGAGGAATTGGACTTGGCACTGCAATGATAACATTTATATGGTCAATTACTAATACGACAGCAGCTATCACTTTACTTTGTCTTGCAGCAATGCCATTTATAACAGCCTTATTAGGGTTCTTATTCTTAAAAGAAAAAATTTCATTAACAGTATGGATTGCGATTGTAGTTGCAGCAGCGGGTATATGTATAATGGCTTTTGACAATTCTGGTAAAAATTCATTGCCAGGGCTTGTGTTTGGACTTATTTCTGCATTAGGTTTCTCAATTTTTTCTGTTTCACTTAGATGGAGAAAAGAAACACCAAAATTTACTACTGTAGCCTTTGCGGGATTATTTTGTTTCATATTTTCTGCTGTAATGCTGATGTCGAACGATGCTAATTTTTTATCTACTGGAAAAAATGAAGCCTTATTTGCTACTCATGGAACTCTAGTATGTATGGGTTTGATTTTATATTCAATTGGATCAAAAAATATTCCAGCAGCTGATTTAACTTTACTCTCACTAACTGAGGTAATCGGTGGAATATTCTGGGTTTGGTTACCATGGATGGGAATTAATGAAGTCCCATCTACGAATACTATTATTGGTGGATTTTTTATTTTTATGTCAATTTTTTACTACAGCCTCATTATGCAGTCTAATAGAAGATTTATAGGTTTAAATTAAAATGAATAATGAAAAAGTAATTGTCAATAGTTGGAATGAATGGGATCCATTGAAACATGTAATAGTAGGTAAAGCAGATGGCACTTGTATACCTGCCCCTGAGCCAGCATTAGATGCCAAAGTTCCAGAAGACAGCGATATGAGAGGAAAATTTGGTCCAAGAACTAAAGATACCGTAGATAAAGCAAATCAGCTTTTAGATAATTTCTCAAATATATTAAAAAAAAGAGGGATTAAAGTTGATAGACCAGATCCAATTGATTTTAATCAAAAAACATCTACACCTGATTGGCAAGCGGAGACGATGTTTGGATGCATGCCACCGAGAGATGTTTTGTTAACTGTAGGTAATGAAATTTTAGAGGCTACGATGAGTTATCGTTGCCGATGGTTTGAATATCTATGTTACCGACCACTTTTAAAACAATATTATAATTCAGATCCAAATATGAGACATGAATCTGCTCCTAAACCAAGATTAACAGATGAGGATTACAGAGAAGATTACTTATCAGATAAAATAGGAATTCAAAAAAGACTGGAATGGACAGAAAATAAATATTTTGTAACCACTGAAGAGGAGCCGTTATTTGACGCTGCTGACGTTCTAAGATTTGGTAAAGATTTAGTAGTACAACATGGTTTTACGACAAATTTAAAAGGAATTGATTGGTTAAAAAGACATTATAAAGATCACAGGGTTCATGCTGTTAATTTTCCAGGCGACCCTTATCCAATTCATATAGATGCAACTTTTACACCTATCAAAGAGGGTTTAATAATTAATAATCCTCAAAGAAGGCTTCCTAAAGAGCAAAGAAAATTATTTGAAAATAACGGTTGGGAAATTATTGATAGCGCTCAACCTGCACACAATGAACCTCCGCCATTATGTTACTCTTCAACATGGTTATCAATGAATGTTTTAGTTTTAGATCCTAAAACTGTATGTGTAGAAAAAAGTGAAGTATACCAAGCAGAACAACTAGATAAATTAGGCATGGAGGTTGTTCCTGTTGAGCTTAGAGACGCTTATGCATTTGGAGGTGGATTACATTGTTGTACAGCAGATGTTTATAGAGAAGGTGAATTAAAAGATTATTTTCCAAAGCAGTAATTGTGAATCAGATAAAAACAAAAAGAGAAAGAGTAAAATTTGCTTCTGATAACGTTACAGGTGCATGTCCAGAAGTCTTAAATGCACTTCTTAAAGCTAATGAGGATGACAAAACTCCATATGGTAATGATGAGCTGTCGAAAAACTTACAAAACAAATTTTCAGAAATATTTGAAAAAGAAGTTATAGTATTTCCAACAGCATCAGGAACAGCAGCTAATGCTTTAGCTTTATCAACGATGACTCCTTCTTTTGGAAATATCTATTGCCATAGACTTTCCCATATAAATGTAGATGAATGTGGAGCTCCCGAATTTTATACTGGAGGTGCAAAGTTGGTAAATCTAAATGGTAATAATGGAAAAATTATAGCTGAAGAACTAGATAATAATATCTCTGGAAAAGGTGTGGTACATCATACTCAACCTTCATCAGTAAGTATTACCCAATTATGTGAAACAGGTGTTGCTTACAATTTAGATGAAATAAATGAAATATCAGAGGTTACTCATAAACATGATCTAAATATTCATATGGATGGGGCAAGATTTGCAAATGCATTAGTTTCATTAAACTGTACTCCAGCAGAAATGACGTGGAAGTCTGGAATTGATGTACTGTCATTTGGAGCAACTAAAAATGGATGCCTAGCAGCAGAAGCCATTATTTTTTTTAAACCAGAGTTAGTTGGAAATTTAGCCTTTTTAATGAAAAGAGCAGGGCATTTACTATCAAAGATGCGTTTTGTATCAGCTCAATTAGATGCTTATATTTCGGATGAAGTTTGGTTAAAAAATGCAAAGCATGCAAATTCCATGGGAAAAAAATTAAGCCAAGGCTTACTGAAACATAAAAATATTGAATTAGCTTACCCAACAGATGCAAATGAGGTTTTTGTTAAAATACCAAAAAATATAATTGATCAATTTAATTTACATGGTTACAAAATTAACGATGATGAGTGGGAAGATAAAGCTGTTAGATTAGTAGCTGCCTGGAATACTGATCCAGCTGATGTAGAATCATTTTTAAATATAATTAAATCTTAATTTAGCTAGGATTTTCTTTAAGGAAATGTATATAATTTACTATTTCATCAAATTTTTCATCCTCAATATCTTTATAACTTGCATTAAATTTACTCTTTACGCAAATTGCTACATGAGCATAAGGATTTCTGCCTTTAGGATGATTAGGATGGTCTGGAAGTTGTCCTTGTAAATAATCGCCAGCTTCCTGCATGATTTTCCACAGTTTACTTGCGTTTTCTTTATTCAAACTGTCCCATTTTTTGTTTCATCTCTTTTGCTACAAGTTTTCTACAAGTTATCCTATAAAATCCTATAACTTATAACCAGGATCGATAGAAGTTTTTTTATCTATTTTAAAGCTCCTAAAGCTATTTTTTTCCAATTGTAATTCATATGTACTGCATTGATTGAAACTATTTTTGAATTATCCATATCAATTAGAATAGATTGTCCGTAGGCACCAACTAAAGCAAAAATATTTTTATTTTTAAACCCTCTAATATCGAAATGGAATTGTCCACCATAAGATCCTCCATAGTTTGAAGCTGTTTTAATTTTATTGTCATAATTCTGATTGTTTTTTGAAATTCTTCTTTCATGAATAGTTTTAAGATATTTACCTACACAAGTATCATTTTTCCAATCGTCTAACATTGCTTTTGCTACTCTTAAAAAGTCATATCTATTTAATTCCATTGAATATCTTAATGGACCATCTTCATCGTTTACTGCGTATTTATATCTTTTTCCATCTTTCATCCCATGAGTTTTTCCATAACTTATTTTTAAAAAATATATACTGTCTTCAATTCTAGCTTTTTCTTTAAAAACTTTGTCGGTAATTTTTTGAAAATCACCATTAGACTTAAACCATACATAGTTAATAAGTATATTTGCAACAATATTACTATAATTATACTTATTTTTGTCAGGTTTAGATTCCTTAAAATAATTTTCCATATGATACTTTAAAGAATTTTTATTTGCATTTTTTGGTTTTGTATTGACTAAATCTTTTTTTACATATTTCTGGTCACCTGCAGCCATATTTAGAAGATCAATTAATTTTACATTTTCATACAAAGTGTCTTTAAGTAAAGGCCAATCGTTCAATTTTACATCAATATTTTCAATGTAACCATCACATATAGCTTGACCAACAACATAAGATGTAAAACTTTTACCTATAGAAGCAGATGTCCATTTAGTGTCATCATCAAACAATAAACCTAATCTATTTTTTGGAGATTTTTTGTCTATTACAATTTCATCATTTTCAAATAATAAATAACTTAATAATCCAGTTTTTTGCATCTCCTTATCAATACTTTTTATTAATTTTTTCTTATCTTCTTTTAAATTTATTTTAAATTTGTAAGTGTTATTTGAACCATTAATAAAATGTTTACGATTACCGTTGTGTTGTTTATTAAAATGAAAAACTTGGTAATGTAATTTCTCCAAGCTTGGATTACTACCCCATTTAAATCTTTTACCAGGATTCTTTTTATTTAGAAGCCACTTTTTTAATTTATTTTCTTTATTTAAAAATTGAGACTGATTATTATCTAACAACCATTTGTGATAAGCCATTCGATAATCTGCATTTGATTTAAAGGGTATTAAAAAAAATATTAATACGATAAAGATTATTTTTTTCATGATCCAAGACTACTAAATCCTGAACCACGAGTCTAATTGCTTAAAAAATGGCTATTTGATTTATCTATTTTGGAACTTTGCCATAAAAATGTTTTGTAGTGTCGGCATTGCTTTCCCTCTCTTTTTTGTTTCGAAGTGTGTCGTGAGTGTGTCGAGATTTTTTTAAAACTTTACATGAAAGTTTATGGTGGGGGCTAACGCCCCCACAGGCTTAATTTAGTTATTAATCTAAGCTATAAATTGTAACTGATTTTTCTTTATCAACTTCGTTAGCACTTATAAACAAGTTCCGTTGTGGAATAGCAACCAAACCTTCTGGTCCAATACCTGTTGGTAAAATAGCAACTAATTCTGGGTTTTTCAAATCGTTTGCTTTATAAACGCCGATAGCATTTGCTCTTTCAGCACCAACAAAGATATAACGTGTATCACCATATATTGCTACTTCAACTGACTCTGGTTCTACACCTTTTTTCTCTGCACGTTTTTCTGGCCAGTAACCTGCTGAAGCAAGTGCTCTTTCATATGACGAACCTGACTCGTATACCACCGAACCATTTTTATTGAAGATTGTCCATCCACGACTACCACCACGTTTTGCTTGACCTGGTGCTTCATGTTTATAGTCACCTTCATTTGCGGTTGCAAAATGATCATTGCCAATCCATTTAACTGCATCTGGCTCTCTTCTAACATTTTCAATACTGTCAGCCATGTTTAGTTTACCATCTTTTTTATTATCGATACCTACAAGTGTTACTAATCCTGCATCAAATTCTGAAATTACTTTTCCATTTCGATCGATAACCGCCATCCAGTTATTCTCTTGCATAGTAACAACTATTTCACCTAAATTATTGATATCAACAAACTCAGGCTCTGGATCGTTAGGAGCAATAGTTGAAAAACCAACTAGGTCCGCTTTAGTAACACTGTTATCTGATAAATTAACAATTGCCACAAAACCTCCTGGAAGTTGTGGAATTTTTTCATCATTGATATCTTCGTTACGCTCATTTTCAATAGCTACTGCCACAAAAGTTCCATCTGGACTAACTGCAACCGAGTCTGGTTGTCCGCCTAATTCAACTTTTGCAACTTCTTTCCCTGAGGCAAGATCAACAACTAATAAGTGACCACTTGGTTCTACATAGTTTGGAGAAGTATTAATACCTACAAATGCTTGTCCATTTTTGATTGCAACACTAGTTGGTTCACCACCCAAATCCATTGAACCTAATGGTTTCGGATTTGCTGGATCAGTAATATCAATCATTCCTAATGCGTTTGCTGGGCTATCGCTATATACCAGTTTCATACCATCTGCAGTTGCCGCAATTATTTCTGCTGATGTTTCTTCTGCACTAGGGTTATTTGCTGGTGTTCCAAATTTCCCAATTTCTTTAAAATCTGCATTTACTGTGCTAACAAATGCGGTCGAAGCCAGAAGGCCTGCTAAGATAAGTTTTATCATTATATATTCCTTTTTTGATTATCTGAAAAGTTATCTAAATAAGATGAAAAATTTGTAACAGTTTAATTACAATTATATTTAAATGCACATGAACGATTTTAAAATAGGTTTAAAGACCAATTTGTCACTGCAATAACCACAAGATAACGTGCCACTTTCCCTATAGCAACCAGGACTAAAAAATCTAAGAAACGAATTCGCATAGTACCCGCAACAAAAGTTAGTGGATCTCCAACTATAGGCAACCAAGCAAACAATAAAGACCATTTACCATACTTCAAAAACCATTTGGAAGATCGCTTCATTTGCTTTTGATTAAATGGAAACCATTTTTTGGACTCAAATTTTCTAGAATAAATTCCCAAAAACCAATTAAAAGATGAACCAAGTATGTTGCCCAAGCTTGCTACAAGCAGTAATATGAAATTGTTATAAGATTGAACAGCCATAAGTCCTGCAAGCGTAATCTCTGATGATAAGGGTAAAATAGTAGCTGCTAAAAAAGAAATGACAAAAAGAGTTATATAACTCACATTTCAAACCCAAGAAGGTTTGCATTAGCATTGCTATAAACTAACAAACTAAGAACTATTATCCCTAAAAGTTTTTTCATTTAAAATCCACCTCGCCAATTATTTTTAGACTTGAAGTCTTTCTCTTCTTGTTTGGAAGTAGGTCTAAATAAATAAAAACCTACAACAACAATAACGAATATACCTAAAATAATTTCAATCATGTAAGTATCTAGGATTTAATTTTATAACCTTTTTTGAGTAAAACAGACACGATTGTTACACAAATTATTAAAAAAAATACCATTGAGCTAATGCTGATCCAAATGTTGAAATCAGAAACCCCATAGAACGCATATCTTAAACCATTAATCAAATATACTACCGGATTAAAGTAAGTAACGGTTTGCCAGAACTCTGGTAACATATCTAAAGAATATAAACTTCCCCCCAAGAAAACCATGGGTGTAACAACTAATGTTGGAATAATTGACATTTGTTCAAAGTTAGAACTCATCAAGCCAATTAAAAAACCAAATAAAGCAAAGGTAAAAGCCACAAGAACTAATAAAAAAACCATTAGTAATGGATACATCACTTGAACTTCTACAAAAAAAGTTGCTGTAATAAAAATTACTACACCTACTAATAAAGTTTTAGTTGCACCTGCTCCAACGAATGCAAGGACAATTTCAAATGTAGAAATCGGAGCTGCTAAAATTTCATACATGGTACCGTTAAATTTTGGAAAAAAAATACCAAAGGAAGTGTTACTAATTGATTGGGTAAGCAACGTAAGCATTAATAAACCCGGAACAATAAAAGATCCATAACTGATACCATCAATATTCTCCACATAACCCCCTATCACTGAACCAAAAACGATAAAGTATAAAGAGGTTGAAAGCACTGGTGAAAAAAGAGATTGCAACAAAGTTCTTTTAAAACGATCCATTTCATGAAGATACATGGCCCTAAATGCATAATAATTAAATTTCATTATTCTCCTTTACTAAATTAACAAATATCTTCTCTAAAGTAGTTTGTTCAGTTTTTAAATCCTGTAGCTTTAAACCTGCATCTTTTAAATCTTTAAGTAAGTTAGTTATCCCAGTACTTTCTGAATTGACATCATAAGTGTATTCTACTGTTTGGTTATCTTTGCCTATTTCTAAATTATATTTACCTAAACTATCAGGAATTTCAGTAATTTCACTTTGAAGATTTACACTTAACTTTTTCTGACCCATCTTTTTTAATAATTCTTTTGTTTCATCAATAACAATTATTTCCCCTTGATTAATAACTGCCACTCTATCTGCTATTGCTTCTGCTTCTTCAATATAATGGGTGGTTAGAATAATAGTTACACCAGTTTTTCTTAAATCTTCAACTACTTTCCACATATCTCTTCTCAACTCGACATCAACTCCTGCTGTTGGTTCGTCTAAAAATAATATTGAAGGTTCATGAGATAAAGCTTTTGCAATTAAAACTCTTCTCTTCATTCCACCAGATAGTTGTCTTAATCTTAGGTCTTTTTTATCCCACATACTTAAATCTTTTAAAATTTTTTCTATATGTTTTGGGTTAGGTTTTTTACCGTTTAACCCTCTTGAATATGAGACATTGTTAAAAACAGTTTCAAATAATTCTAATGTTAACTCTTGAGGGACTAATCCAATTTTTGAACGTGTCTCTCGATAATCTTCAATAATATCAAAATTTTCAACAGTTACTTTTCCAGACGAAGGTGTAACAATACCACATATAATACTGATTAAGGTTGTCTTACCAGCACCATTTGGTCCGAGTAAAGCTATAATCTCTCCTTTTTTTATTTCTAAGTTAACTTTTTTTAAAGCTTCAAATCCGTTGTCGTAAGCTTTTGAAAGATTGTTAATAGATATTTGATTAGTAGACATGTGATTTGTGGATATATAGAGACATTTTACTCAATTACAATATCTAGCCTACAAACTTTAAATTGAGTTAATCTCTAAAGTTTATAAATTCAATTGGAAGCCCTATATCTATAGCTTCTATTGCAGATATTGCTTCTTGAAGATCATCTCTTTTTTTTCCTTGCGCTCTTAATTCTTCTCCTTGAATTTTAATTTGGATTTTAAGTTTTAGTTTTTTTACATCAGCAATAATCTTCTTAGCATTTTCTTGACTAATGCCTTCTGCTAATTCACTGACTTGTCTAATGGTTCCACCAGCTGCACCTTCAGAATTTTTAATAATTATTACTCTTGGATCTACTTTTCTTCTTATAAGATGAACTTGTAACAATTCACTTACTTGTTTTAATTTTAATTCATCAGGCGCTATTGTAGTTATTATTTTATCTTTTCTTTCAATTGAAATATTAAGTCCCTTAAAATCATATCGGTTCGCAATTTCTCTTAAACAATTTGAAAGAGCATTGTCAAATTCTTGATAATTAATTTTACTTATTATATCAAATGAAGGCATAATTTTAATATACTATACAATATTACATTTTTTTATGAGAACAAACTTCTTTAATCATTGTTATAATTTTTAAAATTTTAGTATATTTTAATTTTAAATGTCCAAAGGTAAAATTAAAATCCATATAAGAAATAATCACTGGAAAAAGGGTTCTTTGCCTTGTGATTTAGAAGGTGAAAAAAATAGTAGTGTTCCAAAAGAATTATTTGAGAATTTTCTCAATAAACACCCAAAGATAAAACATAAGATTTCATACATAGTTGATTGGGATGATGATAATTGGAAATCTTCAATGAAAGATGCAGATATTTTGCTTACATGGAATTTTCCAACAAATAATTTAAGAAAAATTGCACCAAATTTAAAATGGATACATATTGTGTCAGCGGGTGTTAATCATCTTTATCCATTTAATTGGCTTACAAAAGATTTAA
Source organism: uncultured Pelagibacteraceae bacterium (assembly GCA_902594335.1). Taxonomy (GTDB): domain Bacteria; phylum Pseudomonadota; class Alphaproteobacteria; order Pelagibacterales; family Pelagibacteraceae; genus Pelagibacter. The sequence continues at coordinate 62,528 of CACJLY010000001.1, forward strand.
TTTTAACAAATAGTAGTGGAATACATTCAAAAAAAGCAGGTGAATTTGGATTAATGAGTGTTTTGATGCTTCAAAACCATATGACAAGAATAATTACTAATCAAAAAAAAAAAGAATTTATAACTTTATTAAGTAATCCAATTGATAGTAAAAAAATTGTAGTGGTAGGCACTGGATCATTAGGTGGGTCAATGATTAAACATATCAGCTCACTAGGAGCAAAAGTTATTGGAGTTAATAGAAGGGGTAGAGCAGTTGAAGGTTGTTCAAAAGTAATAACATTTGATAGGATTGATGAAGTCTTACCTGAGGCTGATTTTCTTTATTTAGCTGTTCCAGAAACAAACGAAACAAAAGGATTAATAAATAAAAAAAGATTAGATCTTCTTAAAACTACCTGTGGAATTGTTAATATTGGTCGTCAATCTGTAATGGATTATGAGCATCTAAGAAAAAAATTAAAAAAAAATGAAATTGCTGGAGCTATTTTAGATGTTTTTTCAGAAGAACCCATAAACAGAAATTCTAAATTTTGGGATACTCCAAATTTAGTAATTACACCCCATATATCTTCAGATAGCAAAGGAAATTATATCGAGATGGTTTTAGAAAAGTTTTTCAAGAATTTAAAACTATTTATTGAGAAAAAAGATTTGAATAATCAAGTGGATCCTAATTTAGGTTATTGATTTATTTTGGTAACCAGGAACTGTACAAAGGATTATCATTGGTAATTGGAAGTTTGATACTTTTGTTTTGTCTTGATGAACTGTAAACAGCTGTTACAAATTCTAAAGATTTTCTAGCATCCAATAAAGTTACTTCATCACTAACTTTTCCATCAAGTTTGTTGGCTATTTCATTAAACATTCCTGCGTACCATGATTTAGGTTTTTCGACTTTTGACAATACTTCATCAATTTGACTTTGTGAAATAGGAGCTCTTGGTAAAAATACCCACTCATCGTCAGCTGGATTATAAGGTTTATCTGGAGATGCTCCCGATTCTACTGTCAGTCCATCAAAACAGAATTTTAGTCTACTGGTATCATTTGCTGCACCAAGGGTGATTGAGCTAGTGACCAATGTTCCATCTTCCATCTCAATTGATAAAGAGGCACAGTCTTCGACCTCAATATCATTTACTCTTGTTGTTAATTTTGCAAATACATTCGAAACTGGGCCTAGTATCATACTCACCAAGTCATGAATGTGTATAGCATGACTTAATATTGCCCCACCTTGCTCACCGTCCCAAGTACCTCTCCAAGGTTTTGAATAATAATCTTTTCCTCTATTCCAATGAGTCTCCAATGAGGCGATTAAAGGTTTTCCAGCAAGTCCTGACTTTATTAGTGCCTTAAATTTAGAAAATCCTAATCCATACCTATATTGGAATACAGGACAGATTATCTTTCCTGTTTCTTTGCTGATATTTTCTAGCTCATCAATTTCTTTAAGACTTGAAACCAATGGTTTTTCACAAATTACATGCTTTCCAGCTTCAAGAGATTTTTTGCATGCAGAAAAATGTAAATGGGGCGGGAGACAAATATCAATTATATCTATTTCCTTTACTTTTAATACTTCATCAAAGTTTAATGATATTTTAGTATCATTATTTGACGCCAATATTTTATCTATTGCATCTCTTGTTAAACCACACAATGTATGAACATTAAATCGGTCTGCTACTTTTTGAAAATCTTCAAAATGCTTAGCTCCTATATTAGTTCCTATTATTGCTACCTGATATTTTTTCATTTTTTTTCAGCTAATTCTTGAGCTTTAATTGCTAGTTCCATTGATAAGTAAGTAAGTTCTTGCGAACAAGCAGTATCAGTTCTATTTAAAACATCTTTAATTAAATTAGCAAAGTAGGGGAGTTTTTTATTCAAACAGTCAATATGTTTAACTTCATTATTATTTGCCAAAAATAGTTGATTTCCTTTTTCAGATTTAGCTAGGTCTGTGTATTTTCTAATTTCAATAAAACCTTTATCACCCAGTATAAATAACCTTCCATCTCCCCAAGTAGGAAGTGCATCAGGAGTAAACCAATCTAAACGAACATATCCATGACCACCATTTCCAGTAAGATTAACTTCCCCGAAATCTTGAAAACCATCGAATTCTTTCTTAGTAGTATTTTCAACTAACGCATGATTCACTTTAGCTTCATTTGAATTTGTAAATACTAAAAATTGATGAATTTGATGTGAGCCTATATCTGTTATTATTCCACCATAACTTTCACGATCATAAAACCAATCAGGTCTTTCATAATTACCTTGTCTGTGAGGACCAGTGCCAATTGTTTGTTTAACTTTACCAATTTTACCTTCAGCAACTAACTCTTCTGCTTTTGCAACAGCAGCTACATGAAATCTTTCTGAAAAATTAATTGACCAAATTTTTGCAGTATCTTTAACAGTTTGTTTTAGATTATTAAGTTGCTCAAGGGTTGTACATCCTGGCTTATCGACCATGACATCTTTTCCAGCTCTCATTGCGTCTATAGATAGATTTGCCCTATCTTTAGGAATGGATGAAATTAAAATCATATCAATTGTACCATCATTTAAAATATCACTTTTATTATCTGCTCTTTTAATTTGAGGATATTTTTTGCTAAATTCATCTAAAGTTAACGGAGAACCTTCAGTCCAAAAATAATTACAACTACATCCCTCTTTAAGCATCTCATCAAGCATGTCAAAGATATGACCATGATCAATACCCAATACTCCAAGATTTATAGTTTTAGTCATAAACTATTTTAGCAGATTAAAAATTTTAAATAAGATTTTAATTATTGGGAAGGGTTATTCTCTACAATAACTGTTTCTTCAGTTCCTACTGGTTTTATCGGGTCTTCAATGGGTTCTGTTGCTGGATTAAGTTCTAAGCCAATAGGTGTAATTGTTGTAGGAAGTGGTGTGAATTGAGAGTCAGGGTTTTCAACAACCTCTCTGACTTTCATTCTGTAAACTCCATATGCTCCTATTAAACAGTGAAATATAATTAGAAATATAAAATAACCATTCTCTCCAATTAAATCCATAAACATAGAACATAAAAAAGGTCCACTAATTGCCCCCATCCCAAAGGTAAATTGTAAACCAGCACCTGCAGCTACAAATTTTTCTTTAGCTATAAAATCATTAGTGTGAGCAAATATTAATGCAAACATTGGAAGACTAAAGAAAGCATACAAACCTGTAAAAATATAAAACCAAAACTTTGAGCTCGCTAAACCATCAGGTAAATGCATAGTACCCACTGAAAAAATTGCACATAACGCAAAGAAAGCCGAAGCAAAAGTAGAATATACTGTGACTGTTCTTCTGTCATAAATGTCTGATAGCTTACCAATCGGCCATTGTGAAACAGCACCAGAAATAGCAATTAAAAATGTTACAAAAGAAATTTCAAAAATACTAAAATTCATTGACGCTGCATAAACAGCAATTAAAGCAAACATTGCAGAGTGACAAATTCCACATAAAAGTGCACTTACCATTCCAAATGGAGATGATTCATAAAGTTCTTTAATTTTCATACCTATAATTTTTTTAAACTTTGGTGGTTTTTTCTTAGTTAATAATATTGGAACAAGTGACAGGGACATGAATAAAGAAACAAGTATAAATGGCTGAAAATTTTCTGGCTTACTGAAGTTTAAAAAAAACATTCCAATCGCCATAGATCCGTAAAGAACAATCATATAAATTGATAAAACACTTCCTCTGTTTTTATTGCTTGCTCGGTCGTTTAGCCAGCTTTCTGCAATAGTATATAAACATACCATTGAGAAACCTGAAGCGATTCTTAATAAAAACCAAGTAAATGGATTGACAATTATAGAGTGTACTAAAACAACGATAGAAGCAATTGATGCAAAAGCGGCAAATACTCTTATATGACCAACTCTTGAAACTAAAATCGGAACAGTTTTTGCTCCTATAAAATAGCCTACAAAATATCCTGACAACATAAACCCAGTTGCTGTTAAGCTGAAACTTTCATGAACAGCCCTTACTCCAAGTAAAGAAACTTGAAAGCCATGAGCTATCATAATTAGACCCATACCTGTGAATAATGCCCAGGAATTTTTAAGTATCTTTTCCATAAATGCGCTATCTATGGATGATTTGATAGTAAATCAAGAAATTAATTAATAATTTTTTCAGGCTCTCTTAGTTTAATAAATGAGTGGATGCCTAAAGTGATTATGATCACGGCACCTCCAATGATCGTCTCCAAAGTTGGTTGCTCTTTAACAACTAACCAAACCCAAATTGGACCTATTATTGTTTCTAATAAGAAAAATAGATTTACTTCTTCTGCTGGTATGAATCTTGGTGCGATCGTTACCAAAACAAAAGGTAGGGCTACACAAATAATGCACATTATCGGTATGTAAATTTGATCTGTTCCAATTAAATTAAAGTTTTCAACAAAAAAGAAGGCAAATACTGCAACTCCTAATTTACCCATTACAGCAGAAGGCAAAAGATCTCTGTCTTTAGCATATCTAATAAGAACTGCATTTACAGCTAATCCTGCAGCTGTAACAAATCCCATTATATTCCCAAAAAGATTACCGACTTGAAGCGAGTCATAAAAAATAAATAAAGCCGCTAGAAATGTAATGAAAATGGCGATCCAAGTCCCTTTACTAGGCATTTCTTTTAAGAATATTGCCCCAAGTATTGCAGAAAGCATTGGGGCTAAAGCAATCATAATTAAAGTATTGGCTACGTTAGTATTTTGAATTGATACAATGAAAGTGATGTTGCAAATAGAAAAGCTAATTGCGTAAAATATACCAACTGTACCAACTTTAAAAAAAGCATTAATAAAATTTTGCCTATAAAATAATAGTAGTCCAAGTAAGACTATAAAGAAAGGTATGGCTCCTCTATAAAAAAGCATTCCCCATGTTTCTATGTCTGAAAGCCTGATAAGTAATGAATCAGGTGTAATGAACATCACAGCAACGAAGGCTAGTAGAGAGCCTTTCTTTTGATCTGATAATTTATTCAAGCTCTTAAACCTTTCCAAAATATCTTAGCAAGATTGATTTTAGACAGGTCATAGTATGTTTTTAATCCAGTAGGGGACGTAACATTTATATCCCCATTCAATTTCTGATCTATGAAGTCAATTCCAGCAAAATAAATATTATCTTTCTTTAATTTTTTGCCAATAAGTTTTGAAATTTTTATTTCTTTTTTTGTAAGTTCGGTCAGCTTAGGCACAGCCCCCTTGCTCATATTACTCAAATATGAACCTTTTTTAGGAACTCTTGAAATTGCACCACACACTTTACCATTAATAATAAAAACTCTTTTATCTCCTTTAGAAATATTTTTTAAAAATTTTTGAAACATTGAATGGCCATTTTTATTTAAAAAATTTGTAATAAGTTTTTTATTAAACTTATTTTGTATTAGATGAATTTGATTACCTCCATATCCGTTAATAGGTTTCATAATAATACTTTTATTTTGTTTATAAAACTTTCTAATTTCTTCTATATTATTTGAAAATAAAGTATTAGGCATAAATTTGATAAAATGTTTTGAATACAATTTTTCTGATACATTTCTGATAGCAGTTGGATTATTTATTACTCTTACTTTTTTTAAGCTATCTAAAATAAGAGTAGTTATTAAATATTCTGAATTAAAAGGAGGGTCTTGTCTAATTAAAATAAATTTAAGATTTTCAACATCAATTTTTTGTTTTTTATAAATCTTATAAAATTTTTTGCTCTCATAGTTAAATTTAACAAATACACCATTTGCATATGTTTTATTTTTGATGATGGATAAGTTTGAAGGAGTATAATAAAATATTTTATATCCAAATTTCTGAGCTTCATGCGCTAAAAATATTGATGTATCAGAAGATATATTTATTTTATCTAATTTATCGCCTTGTATGCCTATTATTTTATTTGTCATATAAATCTTCTAAATTTTGAAATTTAGAGAATTTATTTATAACATGACTGGCGACTGTTTCTTTATTATTGATAATCTTGTTTAGATGTTCCAAGTATTTAGTTTCGTTTGTACCGCTTTTTCCAATGAAATCTCTCTTTTCTAAGCCTTTCTTAGCAATTTTTAACAAGTTAGATATCCAATAAATCATATCTTTACCCATTAAAATTGTATCAAGCCCTTTCATAGGTGCATCTTTGTAAGCCTTCAATAAATCTTCCTTTTTCCATTTTGAAATAAATTCTAATGCTTCGTCTAAATTACCATATAAAAGACCAGTAAAAAAAGCAGGACCAGCGCAGATACAGTTCCAACCACAAGTATCCATAGATCTTAATTCAATATATTGTTTCAATCTATTTTCTGTAAATATTGTACTTAAATGCAAACTAAGATCATCAACACTTGGTAAAGATTTATTTATTTCTTGAATGTTACCATTCATAAAATCAGAAAATTTATAATTTTTACCAGATAAATATTTATCATCTTTTTTTATAAACAGTATTGGATAATCCATTACAAAATCTGCATATTTTTCAAAATCAACATTTTCTAAAAAAATTTCTGGAAGGCCACCCCTTGATGTTTCTTGCCATACTTTTGATCGATATGATAAATATTTACTATCTTTTTTCTCAACAATTGATGAGTTTGCAAAAAGTGCAATACTTAATGGAACTAAACTGTTAGCTAATTTAAATTTTTTTATAAAATCATTTTCAGAAGTATAGTCTAGATTTAGCTGTGTCCCAGATGTTCTATACATCATATCTAAACTTAGTGACCCACCTTTAGGCATATCCTTTGTCATTACTTCATATCTTTTTTTGGGATTGTTTGGGATTTCAGACAATTCAGATATTGGATCAAATCCAGCACTTACTATTTTTAAATCTAATTTTTCAACAACTTGTTTAAGTTCAAATAAATAATTATTAGCTTCAGAGCAAACTTCATGAATATTAGTTAATTGAGCGCCTGCAAGCTCAATTTGATTACCTGGCTCTAAAGTTATACTCTTATTATCTTTGTTTAACGCTATTACATTTTCACCTTCATAGGATGGTTTCCAACCAAATTCATATAACATTTTGAAAATCTCTTTAATTGTAGAATAATTAATTCTTTTATTCTTCTTCTTATAGAAAAGAAATTTTTCGTGCTCTACGCCTATTTTGGAATTTGTGGGCCCCTTAATTCCTGATTTAAAATGTTCTATTATGTTACCTTTATTCATATTAATGATTTAATCACTTTTACTTAGATATTCAACAGCTTCGCTTATGTTAGTTAATTTGTTAGAACAAGTTTTGTTTTTACATATAATAACACTAGGTTTTGTATCATTATTTAATTGGTAAACAAATGTTGCAACCCCTAAATATTCTTTTTGTAAATAAAGCTGCATTTCTTTAATAGATTGAGATGTTCCATGAAATGTGAATGATAAGCTATTATCGCAAATATCAAGGGTTTTAATAAAGCTAAACATCTGTGAATAATAAGAGTTTAAAACTTGGTGGAATGATTTTTTAAGCACTTCATTTCTTTCAGACCATTTTTTATCATTTGTAATTGAATATAATTTGTTTGAAATTAATAGATAAACACTATTACCATTTGGAATGTTGCTATCATTTAAGTCTAGAGGACTCGCAAATAGATCATTATCTTTAATAATATTTTTCTGGAACAATTGAGTATCTTTATTAAAGAATAATTCCCAAGTATCATTCATTATTTTAATTGATTTTTCTAAAGCTTTTATATCAGCATTAACCTCATAAAGTGTTATCATTAGTAGAGCATAATATACATAGTCCTCAAGAAAAGTTTCTATTTCTTTATTTTCGTAACAATGAATAATTTTTTGATTTAATTTTTTATTTAGTATTTCAATTGTTTCTATCGTCTTACTTTTTAAATCTTCGTTTTCTAAATTTACTGAGGTTTTGAGAAGAACTTGGAGCATATATGCATTTAAATCAGTTTGCGATTTATCATCAAAAAATGGTTTTATTCTTTTTCTTCTAATATTAAGTAATTTATTTTTTATTTGGTCTAGGTTATTTTTATCTTCATCAGGTATTAAATTTTTTTCCATCAAAATGTTATTACCTTCAAAATTACCGCTCTCCGAAATTTCGTACTTATTTTCTAGTAATTTAATGTCTTCTTTTAAAAGATTTTTTAATTCTTCATATGACCAAACATAATATTTTCCTTCAACACCTTCGCTATCCGCATCATATGCAGAACCATACAACCCTTCAGCATTTTTGAATTCGTTATTAAAGTATTTAATTGTTTGTAAAAGTTTATTTTTAAAATAAGCATTTTTTGTATTTTGATAAAATTTAGTTAAGAGGTCAATGAATTGAACATTGTCATAAAGCATTTTTTCAAAGTGAGGAATTATCCATTTTTCATCAACAGCATATCTTGAAATTCCTCCTTCTAGCTGGTCATAAATACCCTTTGTACAAAGATTATTAAGTAAAATTTCAACAGGTTTAAAATAATTTTTATTTTTTGTTTTTAAATAAAAGTAAAACATTGCATCAAACAAATAAAATTGAGGGAACTTTGGGGCTCCTTTGAAACTTCCATTATTTTCATCTAAATAATTAATAATTTTTTCAACAAATGGTTCCAAAGGTTGATTTAAAACCGCAGATCTTTGATTAATTTTTGAGAATATTTCTTTAACTTGAGGTGCTTGAGCTAAAATTTTCTCTCTATTTTCATTGTATACATTATGCACGTTATTTAAGACTTTTTTAAAGTCAGGCCTTCCTTGAATTTCCTTTGGTGGAAAGTAAGTGCCACCAGTAAAAGGAACGCCATTTTCATCTAAAAACATTGATAATGGCCATCCACCTTGCGCCCCAGTTAATATTGATAAGCTTTTTTGAAAGACATAATCTAAATCAGGTCTTTCCTCTCTATCAACTTTAATATTTATAAACTTTTCGTTCATCAGTTTAGCGGTTTCATCATTTTCAAAACTTTCATGTGCCATAACATGACACCAATGACAACTTGCATATCCAACGCTTAAAAATATAGGCTTTTTTTGTTTCTTTGCTTTATTTAAAGTATCCTTATTCCAAGGAAACCAATCAACTGGATTATCTTTATGTTGTTGAAGATAAGGACTTTTTTCGTTTTTTAAAATATTAGACAATTTAATGATGGTAGTAAGGTTTTCTTGAAAAAATATTCCTGACCATTGGTTCAAATTCTTTTAAAGTCATTGACTTATAATTTGGATCAAAAGAAGCCTGGTCATAGTTTTCACAAAAATCTATTGTTGCTTGATAATGTTCTGCATTCTTAAATTTTTCTCTTGCGTTCTTATCTCCACCTAAGTGCTCTGCAGAATAGTAAGTTTGAAATAGACCATGGTGTAAAATAATCCAATAAGTTTTTTCTGAAACATAAGGTTTAATCACAGAAGCAGCATACTGCGAATGATTCATTGGAGCTAATTCATCTCCAAGATCGTGTAATAATGTGGCTACGACCATTTCTTCGTTTTCACCATTTTTATATGCTCTTGTTGCTGCTTGTAATGAATGTTCTAATCTTGTTATCTGATAGCCTTCAAGTGTAGTAGTTTGTGAAGCTAAATAATTTAAAATTCTATCTGCAGTTTTTCTTTCATACTGACTTTCTAACTTTTCCAAAAGTTGATAGTCATCTTTAGTACCATACTTCATTTCTGTAAAACTTACTTTTTTCATATTAATTATTCGATGCAGTACTCAATAAGGAAAGTTGGGTTACTTTATCTTCACCTAGCTCATCAATTATCTTCACGGGGTATTCACCTGTGAAGTGGTGATCAGTTAATTGAGGATAATTTTCATTTCTTTTTTCAAATCCCATTCCTAAATATAAACCATTCAAACTTAAGAATTTTAGTGATTTTGCCTTAATAAATTCACATATTTCAGCTGTGGATTTGTTTGCTGCTAAAAGTTCTTTTTTTGTTGGTGTATCAACACCATAAAAATCAGGAAATTTAATTTCGGGGCTTGCTATTCTCACATGAACTTCTTTTGCTCCAGAATCGTATAACATCTTCACTATTTTTGACGATGTAGTGCCTCTAACAAGTGAGTCATCAACTAGAATTATTCTTTTATCTTTAATCACAGAAATATTTGGATTTAATTTTAACTTAACTCCTAAACTTCTAATTTGTTGAGATGGTTCAATAAAAGTCCTTCCAACATAATGGTTTCTAATTAAACCTAAATCAAATTTTAGATCTTTTTCCTCAGCATATCCTAATGCTGCAGCGTTCCCGGAGTCTGGAACAGGTACAACTAGATCTGCCTCTATTTCATCCTCTTTTGCTAACTGTAAGCCAAAGTTTTTTCTATATTCATATGCAGTTTTGCCGTTTAAAATACTATCTGGCCTAGAGAAATAAATATATTCAAATACGCAAGGTCTAATCTTTTTTGGTGGAAATGGTTTAATACTCTTTAACTCATCATTTTCAATATAAACAATTTCTCCATTTTCAACTTCTCTTACAAATTTTGCTCCTATAATATCAAACGCACATGTTTCAGAGGCAAATACATATGAGTTTTTCAATTTACCAATTACTAATGGTCTAATTCCGTACGGATCTCTTACACCTATTAGAGTATTTTGTGTCATCATTACAAGTGCATAACCACCTTGAATTTGAAATATAGCATCTATGATTTTATCTATCGTTTTTACTCTTTTTGATTTAGCAATTAATTGAACAATGGTTTCAGTATCAGATGTTGTATAAAATATAGCACCATCCTGAACTAATTTATTCCTTAAAGTTATAGCATTTGTAAGATTACCATTATGTGCAACACCAATACCACCTGCATTGGTATCAGCAAAAAAAGGTTGCACATTCCTTAAAGCAGTTCCACCTGTCGTTGAGTAGCGATTATGACCAATTGCATATTTTCCAGGAAGTTTTTTTAAAACTTTTTCATCGTTAAAGTTATCTCCAACTAACCCGAATCTTTTTTCTGAATGATATTTTTCTCCATCGTATGAAACAATACCGCAGCCTTCTTGCCCTCTATGTTGAAGGGCATGAAGACCTAAAGCGGTAAGGGTAGAGGCATCAGTGGAATTGCTTATTCCAAATACTGCACACTCTTCCTTAATTTTAGGATTATATATCTTGAACTTTTTCTTTAGTTTCTTCATATTCTTTTTTATCAGGAAATTCTTTTATAAGATAGTTACTGCCTTTTTCAACCCATGCGTATGTAAAAGCATCATCTAAATTAATTGGCCATTTTTTGTGGTTATAGATGATGTTTATAGTTGTATAAATACATACAACTATAACGTAAGCCCTAATAAATCCAAAAAAGAAACCAAAGATTCTATCTAGATTTCCTAATCCAGAGTAAGTGACTGCTCTATTAATTCCTTTGTTTATTAATAAAATTAAAAAAATAATTATTATGAATAATCCTATACCAACTGCTAGATCAAGGACATATTCGCTATCAATTATATCCTCAAAATATGGCTTTACTTTTGGAAATAGAAATAGAGTAACAACATAAGCTAAAAGCCATTTAGAGGCTGACAAAATACTCAATAAAAAACCTTTTTTTGTACATGTAATCAAGGATAGTGCTGTGAAAACTAAATAAACAATATCAAAGGTATATAGTTCAGTAAAAAAATCTTTTACAACTTCCATTAATTATTTAATCTTAAAAGGTTTAAGTACTAAAAGTAAAGATGGCAATAATGTTAAAACTGATATCATTGCAAATAGCATTGCTAACCCAGTAAAGACACCAAAATATATAGTTGGTATAAAATTAGATAAAACCAAAATAGAAAACCCAAATACAATTGTTATAGATGTATTTAGTATCGCCACTCCTACTGTCGAATGGCAATATTTAAGCGTTTTATTATAATCTTTTATTTTATTCAATTCTTCCCTAAACCTATAAATATAATGAATGCTATTATCTACAGCAATACCAATTGTGATAGCGGCAATTGTAATTGTCATCATATCTAGAGGGATGCCGGCCAAACCAATTATTCCCAGAATAAAAAAAGCTGCAATAAAATTTGGTATTACACCAATTAGTGAAATTTTAATATTTCTAAAAAGAATTAAAAACATAAAAAATATTCCAACCATCACAAAACCAAGAGTTAAGATTTGGGATTTAAATAAACTTTGAAGTAAATTATTGAACAATATAAGTACACCGCCAAGTTTAAATTCATCTTTACTGATTTTTAATTTATTTTCTAAATCAAAATTAATTTGATTAATCAGATCATTTCTTCTCAATCCATCTAAAGAGTCTTTTATTCTTAAACTTATTCGAGCTTCAGATTCTTTGATAGATATATATGGGTCTACTATTTCTTTTTTAATATTATCTGGAATTTTAGTATACAGAACTCCCATTTCCAACGTTCCAAGCGGTTTATTATTATTTAATTTTGTTGCAACTTCAATTATTGATGAAAAGGATAGAACTTTACCAACAGCATCAATACTATCTAAATAATTGTGAACTCGAGTTATTTTATTAATTTTATCTTTTGTAAACCAATATTTATTGTCATTTTCATCTTCATCACCCCAATCATTTTCACTATCTGTTTCTTCATCTTCATCTTTTGGAAATTTTAAAATTACTTCTAACGGAGTTGTTCCACCCAGCTTTTCATCTATTAACTTCATGCCTTTATAAATCTCTGTATTTTTGTCAAAATAATTGATGAAACTATTTTCAACTTCTAATTTTGAGATACCAAAAATGCTTAAAAATATAATAATCCCAGTTAAACCAAATATGTAATTTTTATTTTTAATTGATAATATTCCTAGATATCTTGTTATTTTTGATTCTTTTTCCTCAGTTAATCGAACATTTGAGTTTTGGACAAAACTTAACAACGTAGGAAGAAGTGTGAATGTAATTGTTAGCGAGGTTATTAGTCCAAAAGTCATCATCCATCCAAAATCTATAATTGGTTTTATGTCACTAAAAATTAACGACATAAAAGCACATATCGTTGTTAAGACAGTATAAAATATTGGCCAAATCATTTTTCTTGTTGTCAAAATTAAAATTTCAAATTTTTTCTTTCTTGGAAACTGTTTGTTTAATTGCAAAAACCTAGTACTCATATGAATATTCATTGCCATTGTAAGAATTAACATTAATGCGATAAAGTTTGATGAAATTACTGTTACTTTCCACCCAACCAAACCCAGAAAACCCATCATAAATACAACCGAAAAGAAACAGCTACTGATCGGAATTATTATCCAAATTATTTTTTTGAACACATACCAAAGTGTTAAGATGATAAAAAGCAATACCCCAATTCCAAACGTAATAATATCATTTTTAATAAAAGTCATCATATCATCTGCTATCATTGGAATTCCCCCAAGATAAATCTGTGTACTTTGATTATGATTTTTTATTACTTTTCTAATTTCTAAGATATTTTGATGTCGCTCTTTTTTAATTTTATCTTTATAAACCTCTAATTCTTTATTGGTCTTTATATCTTTATCTGCTTTATTTGGTTTTATATATACAATGATACCACTTGTTTTTCCGTCCTCACTAATCACAAAGTTTCTAAATACTGGACTGTTTAAGATTTCATTAAATCCTCGGTCTTTATCTATATTCTTACTTATTAACGTTTTAAAATTTTGAATACGTTCAATTAAACTATCATCTGTTGCTTCTAATAAAGGAATATCTAAAAGTGTAACAACATTATGAACCCAGTTTAGTGATTTCAACTCTTTTTTTAATTCAGATAGATTTTTAATTGTGTCCTGCGAATTCATTTTACTATCTGGGGAATAGGTGAGCACTAGAAATTCCTTAGCACCATATCTATCATTTATTTCGTTTAAATATTTAAGATCTGGATCATTTTCTAGTAATAATGTTTCTGAACTTGCATCTAAGCGAAAATCTTTAGAAAAGTAAAAAGAGGTAATTAATATTAACACTAAGATCGAAAAAACTAGCCTAGGTTTTTCTATAATATTTTTTTGATAAAAATTAGCTAACATTGAATATTAGCTTTTATAATTTATATTAATTATTTTGAATATCTTTAAATTTGGTAAACATTTCCTCAAATTCAAGCATTATTGTACCAGTTGGCCCATGTCTTTGTTTAAGTATGAGTAGTTCAGCTAAATGTGATATTTCATTCATTTTTGCCTGCCATTCAGCATGTTCAACAGTTGCAGGTCTTGGCTCTTTATTTTTTAAATAGTATGACTCTCTGAAGACAAACATGACAACATCAGCATCTTGCTCTATTGATCCAGACTCTCTTAGATCTGAAAGTAAAGGTTTTTTGTCATCTCTTTGCTCAACTGCCCTAGATAATTGAGAAAGTGCCAAAACAGGAACTGATAACTCTTTAGCAATGGCTTTCAGTCCTTGAGTTATCTCAGAAATTTCTTGAACACGTCCATCCTTAAAATTTGTTCCTCTCATCAATTGAATATAATCAATTACGACCATGTCCAGTCCATGGACTCTTTTAATTCTTCTGGCTCTATTACTAAGTGCTGCAATAGTTATCGCTGGTGTTTCATCAATATACAGTGGAAGCTCTGCTATATTTTTTGAAGTCTCTATAAACTTATCAAATTGTTCATCAGAAATTTTTCCTCTTCTAATATCATTAGATTTTATTCTAGATTGTTCAGCAAGAATTCTTGTTGATAATTGTTCTGAGGACATTTCTAAAGAAAAAAAAGCTATACAAGATTTTTCACCTTTATCTTGAATATTTTTTGCAGCATGAAATGCAATGTTTGTAGCTAACGCCGTTTTACCCATCGATGGTCTACCAGCAATTATAATTAAATCAGATTTATGCATACCCCCCAGTCTATCGTCTAAATCTCTTAGTCCAGTTGGGACGCCTACAATACCTTCCTCATTTTTATAAGCATTGGAAGCCATTTCAATAGTTTGTTGCATTGCTTCATCAAATTTAATAAGTGAAGAGCTGAAAGATCCTCCTTCGGCCAAATCAAATAAAGATTTTTCAAAACTCTCAATTATATGTTTTCCATCATTATTCAAATCATTAAGCTTGGCTGTATCAATTATATTGTCTGAAATTTTAATAAGTTCTCTTTTTACATACAAATCATAAATAAGTTTAGAGTATTCAATACTTTGTCTTGAGGAAGTAGAAAATTTTGTAATTTTAACAAGATATTCAGGAATATTTAATTCATCATTTTCATTTTCAAAATGATTTTTTAAAGTGATCGGATTTGCCAGCATTCCTTTAGAAATTAACTTTTCAATAGCACCAAATATTTTTTGGTGCATTGGATCATAAAAATTTTCACTCTTAATTAATAAACTAATTTCATCAAATGTTTCATTAGCAAGCAATATTGAACCAATTACTGACTGTTCAGCCTCTACATTATTAGGAAGCTCATCAAATTTTGTTTTAACTAAATTTAGTGGTCGAGACACAATTTAAAATACAGAAATAAGAATTAAAAACAAATCTTTAGTTGTGCTGGGGAGAATTATGTATAATTATTTTAATTCTTCTTGGGCTATTGTCTTAATTACAATCTGTGTTTGAACTTCAGAATGTAAATTAATTAAAACCTCAAAATTACCAATTGATTTGATTTCTTTTGAAGGTTGTATCAATGAAGGATTAATTTTAACTTGTTCATTTTCCTCTAATACTTTTGATATTTCAGTAGGTTTAACAGAGCCATAAAGCTCTTTATTTTCAGTGCTTAACTTCCTAATCTCATATTGCTTATTTTTTATTTTTTCGTGAATTAATTTAGCTTCTTTTTTTTTATCTTGATCCTTTTTGTTTAAATCTTGCTTAATTTTTTCTACTTCTTTAATATTTTCATTAGATGCAAATAAAGCTTTTTTTTTAGATATAAGATAATTCCTTGCAAATCCTCTTTTAACATCAATTATTTCTCCAATTGATCCAACTTTTCTTACATTTTCTAATAATATAACTTTCATTTTATAGTAATGCTAAATTTCGTGCTCTTTTAATTGACAGGGATAATTCTCTTTGTTTTTTTTGACTAACTGATGTTATTCTTGATGGTAAAATTTTTCCATTTTCAGAAATATACCTCTTTAATAATTTAATATTCTTATAATCGACAACAGGAGCTCCTTTACCTGATAAAGGACATTTTTTTTTAAATTTGTATTTTTGATTTTGAAAAATACTTAACTTAGCAAAGTTACTTTGCCTAGGTTTTTTTTTATTATTTTTCCTTTTCATTATTTATTTATTTACGAAATCTTTTTCATTGTTTTTTTTAAAGTAATCTGTTTTCAAGTCAAATTTATTGACTTTAACAGTTAAATATCTGAGTAAATTTTTATCTATTTTTTCATTTTTTTCCAATTCAGAGATTATACTTCCATCACCTTTGATTTTAAAATGTATATAATTTCCTTTTTTATTTTTTTTTATTAAATATGAAAGGTTCATTAGTCCCCAATTTTCTAGTTTAACAATATCACCCTCAAGCTTTTCAACAATTTTAGAGTATTTCTCCTCAAGCTGCTTTAATTGTGCTGGGCTTACGTCTTGTCTTGCTATAATCGTATGCTCATATAAGTTCATAATAATTCTTTTAAAAAAGAGAGGATATACTATTATAATTTTTTAATTACAATATAAAAAATAAGGTTTTTACTTATATTTTCTATGTTTTCTGTTTTATTTCCTGGCCAAGGTTCACAATCAGTTGGAATGGCGAAAGACCTATATGATAATTTTGACTATATAAAGGATCTTTTTAAAGAGGCTGACGATACTCTGAGTCTTTCGCTAAGTAAACTAATTTTTGAAGGACCAAAAGAAATACTTGATGAAACAGAAAATACTCAGCCAGCTATTTTTTTGGTAAGTTATGCAATTTTTAATGTAATAAAAAAAGAAACATCATTTGATATTACTACTGCAAATTTTTTTGCTGGACATTCACTGGGAGAATATTCAGCTTTAGCCTGCTCAAATGTTATAAATTTTAATGAAACAATAAAACTTTTAAAAATAAGAGGAAACGCAATGCAAAATGCAGTTCCAAAAAAGCAAGGTGGAATGGTTGCTGTGTTGGGAGTAGACACTAGTAAAATTGAAGAGATACTTAAAAATAATAAAAGCAAATTTGAGTGTTTTTTAGCTAACGATAATTCAATTGGACAAATAGTAATAAGTGGAAAAATAAACGATCTAGATAATTTTATAGACGAACTTAAGAAACTTAATATCAGAAATATTAAATTACCAGTTTCTGCACCATTTCACTGTAGATTAATGAAACCTGCTACTGAAATAATGAGTAAAAAGATAGAAGAGATAAATTTTTTAGTTCCACAAAATAAGATAGTTTCAAATGTAACCGCTGTACCATCAGACAATCCAGATAGAATTAAAAATCTTCTAATAGATCAAATAGAAAAACCGGTTCGTTGGCGAGAAAGTATTATAAATATGATAAACCTTGGAAGTAAAAAGTTTATTGAAATTGGTCCTGGCAAGGTATTGTCTGGTCTTGTAAAAAGAATTGATAGAAATTTAGAATTAATTCAAGTAAACAATATAGATGATCTTAAAAATATATGATTAATTTAAAAGATTTAAATGTAATTTTGACTGGGGCGACTGGCGTTATTGGTAATTCAATATTGAATAAATTAATTGAGGGAGGAGCAAGAATTTTGGCTACAGGTACGAACGAGGAAAATTTAAATAAAATACAAGATAAGTATAAAAGTATAAGTGTTTTAAAATTTGACATGGCTGATCATAAAAAAATAGAACAGTTCGTTGAAGATTGTAACAAAGTTTTATCAAACAAAATTGATGTATTAGTGAATAATGCTGGTATTACATTAGATAATCTATCAATTAGAATGAAAGATGAAGAGTGGAAAAAAGTTATTGATTTAAACCTTACTTCAACATTTTTAATTACAAAAAATGTAATAAAAAAAATGTTGAAATATAGAAATGGTAAAATAATTAACGTAACATCCGTAGTGGGACACTCTGGGAATATAGGTCAGGCAAATTATGCGGCGTCTAAGGCAGGAATAATTGCAATGTCAAAAAGTATGGCTTTAGAATATGGAAAAAAAAATATTACAGTAAATTGTGTATCCCCAGGTTTTATAATATCTAATATGACGAATAAAATAACTGAAGAGCATACAGAATTACTAAAATCCAGAATATCCTTAAATAAATTTGGAAATCCAGACGATGTTGCTAATACAATTGCATTTTTATCATCCAATCTAGCAGATTATATAACAGGTGAGACTATACATGTTAATGGAGGAATGTATTTTAGTTGACAAAATAAATAAAATATTTATTAACAAAATAACTTAAAGGAACAAAATGTCAGAAGATATTTCAAGCAAAGTTAAAAAAATAGTTGCAGATCATTTAGGTATAGACGAGTCAAAAGTGAATGAAGAATCAAGCTTTATTGATGATCTTGGAGCTGATAGTTTAGATACAGTCGAATTAGTCATGGCTTTCGAGGAAGAATTTGGATCTGAAATATCAGACAGTGATGCTGAAAAAATTTTAACTGTTGGAGATGCAGTAAAATTTATAGAAAATAAAGCTAACTAATTTTTTACTTAAATGGCCGAAAAAAAAGCTGGGGTAATAGTTATAATATCGTCCCCTTCAGGCGCTGGAAAAACAACCTTAGTAAAAAAAATTTCAAAAAGAAATAAATTTAGCATCTCAATTTCACACACCACAAGAAAACCAAGAGCAAAAGAAAAAAACGGTAAAGACTATTATTTTGTTAATAATGAAAAATTTAAAAAACTGATAAAAAATAAAAAACTTTTAGAATATGCTAAAGTTTTTAAAAATTATTATGGGTCATATAAAAAAACAGTTATTGATAAATTGAATAAAGGTGAAAATATTATATTTGATATAGATTGGCAAGGAACCAAACAAATAAAAAAAAAAAAATTGAAGTATAAAATAATCACAATATTTATTCTTCCTCCTTCTAAAAAAGAACTATTCAATAGATTGTTAAAAAGAGATCAAAAGGATAAAAAAATAGCTCTAGAAAGAATGAAACAATTTAAGACTGATGTAATGCATTGGAAAGATTATGACTTCACTGTTATTAATGACAAAATTGAAAAATGTTATAAACAAATAATTAATTTTATAAATAAAAAAAATGAAAAAAATATTTTAAAAATTAATAAAAAATTTGTAAAAGATCATATTCAAAATTTAATTAATTAAAGTTTCGTATATATCACAAATTTTATAGTATGTTAGGTTATCTAGATTTTGAGGTCTTGAATTTAAATCCAATGATAACTTTTTTGATATATCTTCAAAATTTTTAAATAAAAATTTTAAAGGTTTTTTTATCATCTTACGTTTTTGACTAAAAAAAATGTTTGTTATATATTCTAAATTTTTTGAATTCTTTAAGTTATAAAATTCATTCTTTGGAGTAAAAACTAACAACGTGCTATCTACTTTTGGTTTTGGCTTAAAACTACTTGGATATATATCTACAATTTTTTCTATATTAAATTTCCAATTTGATAATATAGAAATTCTTCCATAATTTTTTGTATTTACATTTGCAATTATCCTTTCAGCAACTTCTTTTTGAAACATAAGAATAAATTTTTTACAAAAATTATTTAAGTTCTTCATTTTTATCCATTTAACTAGTATTTGAGTTGAAATATTGTATGGCAGATTTCCAAACACAATGATGTTTTTTTTTCTAAAATTATCGAAAGAGTATTTCATCATGTCTTCACGAATTATTCTTATTCTTTCACCAAATCTACTATTTAAATATTCTGTAAATCTTAAATCTTTTTCAATGACTATAAGTTCTTTTGGTGATTTTTCCAAAATTTTTTCTGTTAAATTTCCTTTACCAGGACCAACTTCAATCACTAAATCATTTTTTTTCACATTTCCAGTTTCAACAATCAAATTTATAATTTCTTTATCAATTAAAAAATTTTGACCTAAACTTTTTTTTGGAAAAAGATTCATCTTAATTTATTTAAAAAATTTAAAGCATAAAAAATTGAAGATGCGTCAGATTTATTTGTTCCTACCATTTCATGATTTGGTCCATGATCAGGAGTAATTTTTATGAAAGGCAATCCAATAGTTATATTTATAGCTTTAAATTTAAATAATGTTTTAATAGGTGAAAGTACTTGATCGTGATACATGCCAATCACGACATCATACTTTTTAATATTTTTATCTAAAAAAAATGTATCAGCAGGAATTGGACCTGTTACTAAAAAATTTTTTTTTTTTAAAAAATTTATTGCAGGGATGATCTCTCTTTTTTCCTCGCTTACTTTATCGTTAGTTTCACAATGAGGGTTTAGTCCAAGTACTGCAATATTCGGAATTTTTTTAAGTCTCGATTTATAAAAATTATCAATTTTTATTATATTATTTATGATTTCCTTTTTTTTAATAAAGCTAGCAACTTTTTTAATTGGTACATGAGTTGTCAAAGGGGAAACTGCTAGATCTTTATTATATATTAACATCACCGGCTGTTTAGAGTTTGTTTTTTTAGCTATGTACTCTGTAATTCCTGGAAATTTTTTTTTTAAAAAATGTTTTTTTGATACTGGGCCATTTATTAACGCATGGATTTTATTTTCTTTAATTAACTTTAAACTTAAATTAAAACATTCTTCAATATATCTGTTTGAATGATTTGAAATTTTAGCAAAAATTGTTTTAAATCTATAATCTACGTTAATCATATTTACTAATTCATATTTAGAACTATTCAAATCTTTAATAATGTTAATTTTTATTCTGAATTTTAAGACCTTCATTTGATTTTTAAATAATTTGTAGCTTCCAATCAAAATAATTTTTTTTTTACTCTTTTTAAAGTTGTCAGAATTGAAATATTTCATCAGTATCTCTGTAAATGTTGAGTAAGGCTCTCCGAGTACAACCAGGATAATTTTAGTACTCATATATTTCTATGTTTTTTTTTAATCTTTTATAAAATATCATTGAAAAACTATTAAGCTGTCTATTTGTTTCTCTAATGATCACTTTTTCTAGCTGATCATTAATATTAATATTATTTTTAACTTCTTTTTTATCATTAACTTTTATCAAGATATAACCATTAGCAATCTTTATTGGTTTACTTATTTCATTTATCTTTAAATTTTTAATCTGTGAATTTATTTGAGTAGAAATCTGTAATTCATTTACCCAGCCTATTAAACCTCCATTATTCGACGTATTTGAAATACTATGAATATTTGCTGTATTTTCAAACCCAATTTCTTTTAAACTTTTATTTATAATTGAAAATTTTTTTTTAAAATTTTTATTTATGCTTTCACTTATGACAATTTCTGACAAATTATAATCAAACTTCTTTTGTTTATTATTAAATTGTATTAATATTTTTTTCCTTAAATCTTCTTTATTAATAATTACATTTTTTACATATTTTTCATAAACAAGTTTGTTCCATAGTGTTTCGATAAGTAGTTTTTTTTTTACTTCTTCATAATTTATCTCTTTATTTTCTAAAATTTCTTTCAGTTCATCTCTGTTTTTAATATTTTTTTTTAAAAGTAAATTATTTTCAATAGTATTTATTAAATTATTTTTTTTATTAAAATCATAAAATTTTTCAATTTCTTTTTTTTTAATTGTTTCTGTGATTAGTGATTCTTTAGCTATACTATATGATTTTGATGGTTTTAATTCTTTTAATTTAGGATTCAAAAAAAATAAATATCTTTTTTCATTTTGTATATCTAAATTAGTAATGATCTCATCTTGAACTTTGACTTTAATATTAATCAGATTTGCGTTTGAATATTTATTAAAGTTAAGCAAAACAATTAGAAATATAAATATTTTTAATTTACTCATCTTTTTTCATTTCAAATATTGTGTTAGCTGAACCTCTCAATTCAGCAAAAGGAATAAATTTTATTAGGAAATATAAGCTTTCATCTGGTACAAGACTTCCGTTTCTAAAAAATTTCTTTTGGTATTGAAAAGAGGCTAATAAACAATCTGTTTCATATTCATAGGACAATTTGTAAAATTGTGTAAAGTCGTCCTTTAAATCTTTCGTTGTATTAAACTGCAAAGAATTCTCGTCATTCATCTTAAAAACTGTATTATTTTTTATAGTCTCAGTATTACCAAAGTCATGGTTTTCAGTAATATAATCAAAAGTTGTAACAAATTTATTTCCACCAAATTTTGCTGTTATTGCATCATAATTTGAAAAGTTTAAATCTCTATCATATGAAAAATTATAGTTAAATTCAATTTTGTTATCAATTTTGTAATAAATATCTCCAACAATATCAGACCTGGTCTGGCCCAATTTAGATTTTTTTGGTAAACTTAAATCTTTTTTATCTTTAAAAATATTTCCTAAACTGATGCCAATCATTTTGTCATTATTAAAGTTTTGTTTTTCGTATTCAATTCCCAATGTTAGAGATTTTCCTCGTTCAACCATATCAGATCTTCCTATTCTATTAGAAGAAAAAATATTATCGTAGTGTATCTTTCCTTCCGTATCTGAAATATTTTTTCCATTTGAAGGGCTGAATCTAAATTGAGCTATTGGCTTTATAAAATTGGTACCATCATTTAAATTTTTCTTCATTGGAAGTTCTGACCTAACTAAAAATGTTCCAAATATCTCATGGTCATTTTTGTTTTCATATATTGAGGAATTTTTTGAATAGGTATTATAATTTTTCAAATAAAAATTGTAATCAGTTACTAATCCTTCTGAAGATATAAAATCAAGTGAATTAAAATTAAAATCATTATTTATTAATACTTCATGCTTATTTGTGTCATAAAATTTTTGAAATCCAGATGATGAAAAATTAAATATACCGTTATAATCCTCATCAATATCTATTCTTTTTGAAAAATTAAAGTTTGGAAATACAAATTGGTATTTGTCACTATCTGCTTTTGATAAATCCTCATATATTATAAAAGAGTTTATTAAATTAGTATCTTCATCAATGTCTCTATCAAATTCTATGTAAGATTTAAGATAACTATCGCTCTCAATTATTTTTGTGTAATCTTTAATGTCATGAATTTTTAAGTAGTTATCATTACTGACATTTTGAATATTAATTTCATATTTAGTTATTTCATCAAAATTACCATTTAATTCAGCAAATAGATGGCTATTCGTATTATTTTCGTCGTTATTAAAACTGAAATCAGCAATTAAATTAGAATTTTTAAAAGCTTCTCTGTATTCAGTGTGTAAAATAAAATCATTATCTATGTAAAATCTTGGTTTAAAAGTTAAATCATTCGAATTTGATAAATTATAAAAATAAGGAATGCTAACGGATGCTCCTAAATTATTTGAACCTTTGTAAAAAGGAGTTAAAAAACCAGATTTTCTTTTTACAGATGGGTCCGGGTGGTTGAAATAAGGTACATAAAACACTTTTTTACCGAAAACTTTAAGCCACGATTTTTCATATTCAAATAATTTCTTTATTTTATCATGATTAAATACTTGGCTTTCAAGCTCCCAGCCTCTACAATTTTTATTTTCTTTATTACAAGTACTGAATACTGACTTATAAATTTTAGAGTTTTCGTTATTTGAGGTTATACTTTTTCCTTTTAAAATAGGATCATTATCCTCATTACCAAAAAAAGAATTTTCAAACTCTATTTTAATCTCTTTGCCAACAATCTCATTCATTGTAAGATTAATTTTAGAATTTTCAAAAAAATAGTTATTGTTATTTTTATCTGTTACGATTACTTCATTTGACGATACTATTTTTTTAATTAAATCTAAAACTAACCCACTATTAAACAAAAATTTATTATCATCATTATCGTTAACAGTTGTAAATTCTTTACTTAATATTTTTTTGATATTTCTATTATATAAAACATCAAACGAGTTTATTTCATAAATTTCTTCACTCAGAATATATGTTTCACTTTTTGAGAGAATTATATTTTCAATCTCATTATAAATAATTTTTTGACTTTCAATATAAATATTATTTTCGACATCATAATATTTTACATCATCAAGAATTATTAATTCAGAATTTTTTTTGTCATATATAAATTTTTCACCTTCAATTATTAAATTACTTGAGGGTATTTTTGCTTTACCTTTTGTTGCAAAAACCATATTTCCACTCTCTTCAATCTTAATGTTATTAGAGTCAAAAAATATTGTTTCACCTTTTAAACTTGAGTTAGAAAATACCAAAACAAGCAATATATAGTATATAAGAGATTTAATTTTCATTTAATCTTGTTAACCCTAATGCACAAATAAGAAAAATAAGTATTTGTGGCAACCATATAGATGCTTCAACTGGCAGTGTTTCATTTTTTCCAAATAAAATTGAGAAATAATTAATATAATAAAAAATGACAGAAACCAACACACCAATAACAATCAAAAAAAATCTTGACTTTATAAAACTTAATTTAAACATAAGTAATGCTCCAATTATTGTAGTCAATGTAAGATAGAATGGCGTACTATAAATTTTATTTAGGTGTAATTTAACATCAGTAGCAGAATATCCTATGGATTTATAGTTTTCTCTCAATTCAATAAGTTGAAGAATATTTAATGAATTTAAATTTGAATATAAATTCGAAATAATTTCACCATCAAATGAAGATGCATAGCGGTAGATATTTAAATTTTGAGTTTTTTTATCTTCTGAAAAAATTTTTACATTCGTCAGAACCCATTTTTTTTCTGTAATATCTGCATTTTCAGATACAATCGTATTTATTAGTTTATAATTGTTATCTAATTCAGTTATTTTTAAATTTTGTAAATTATCAACCCTATAATTTCTGGCATTTATAATAAATATTCTATTTCCATTTTCACTTATTTCCTTCATCCATAAACCATCTTCATTTACAACAGCTAAATGATCACCTGTATTCGAATATTTGTACTTTATGTTTAAATACAGACTTTTAAGATTAGCTGAAAATGAGTAATAGATGACGATAAGCAATATTCCAGTTACCAATGAAACTATTGAAATTATCATTGTTATTTTTAAGTTATTAATCCCATTAGATCTAAGTAATTCTATTTCTTCATTTTCATAAAGACTTATAAAAAAAAACATAACACCTAACAAAAAAATAAAAGGAAGAATTTCAAAAATTATCGATGGTATATTTAAAATAGTCAATACAATTGGATAATAAATTTCATTTTCTTTATTCTCAAAATACTTAATTTCTTCAAAAATATTTAAAAAAAAACTTAAAAAAATAAATACTATTAGAATTATTAAAATATTCTTCAAAAAAAGTTTTGTTAAGTAATTTTCATATTGTTTAAGCATCATAAAAAATTTAATCTAAATTTGGTAAAAAGTAATAAAAAAAAATAAAAGAATAGAATTAAAATAAAAGGCATAAGCA
This sequence comes from uncultured Pelagibacteraceae bacterium, assembly GCA_902594335.1. GTDB lineage: Bacteria > Pseudomonadota > Alphaproteobacteria > Pelagibacterales > Pelagibacteraceae > Pelagibacter. The sequence goes on from CACJLY010000001.1 coordinate 88,117, forward strand.
ATATCAGGTAAGCTAAATTAATGGAGTCTAAGAAAAATTTTAGACTCAATTGTGATAAAATAATGATTCCAATTCCTATTAAGAATATATTAAGTTTATGAAATTTTGTTAGGTATCTAGATTTTGGTTCAATCACAAGACTTGCACCTACAAGAGAAATAATAAGAGTATAAAATGGTAATATAAATCTTTTGTAGAGTTCTTCACCTATAGATTTTACCGTCCTTAAATGACAAGTTTCATTTTCTGGCTTCTTAATTATTTCATCTTTATTTAATTTCTTGGTTAAAAAAATATTTTTAATACACATGAACATTGTCATTGAATCTAATTCTTGAATCTTTGAGTCCGTAACTGTTTTTGTAGAAAATTCTGATAGGTCATAGTCAGTTTCAGAAAACTTAAGAGTATAGGTACTACCTTTATTTATATTAGTAATTCCACCATTAAAAAGTCTGAGAAAATATTTCTTATTAATCCTAATTATTCTGCCACTTTCTGAAACAATAATTTTTGATTTATAAGGATCTATTTTTTCATTAATATAAATTTTTTCAAGCTTTCCATCTTTATGATACTTTTCAACGAATATAGTTAAATTTTTCACTACATTTATAAATTTTTTTTCTGAAATTAAATTTGGTAAAAAGTCTATATTTGACTCTTTAATAAAATTTCTGCCAAGGCTCTGTGATTTTGGAACTACAAATAAATTTAAAATTAACTGTAAAACTAAAAATAAAAGTGAAAATTTTAAAATAAAATTTATAAATTCGATTTTTTTAATACCATTATTCCAAAAAACAATTAATTCATTTGTATTATTGTATTTATTAATTACATAGAAAATAGAGATAAAAAATACAAAAACTATAGTTTTGCTAAATATTTTTGGCAAAGTTAATGAAACATAATAAAAATAAACATTTAAACTATGCCCGTCGTCTGATACCAAATCTAGAAAGTTTACAGCCTGTATTATCCATACAATAAAAGTAATATTAAAAGAGGCAATTAAAAAAAAATTTACTATATCTAGTGAAAATTTACGAAATATTAATTTATTCATTGAAATTATTGTTTTAATAAATATACAACATTATCTAGTAAAAATTTCAAAAAAATGAAACTAAATTTAAATTTTGTAAATAAAGTCCCAAAAATCGCAAAGGATAACGAGATTATTCTCCTAACTCAAAAAGTTATAAAAAGTAAAGAGATTAAACTATTAGCAAAATCAGTTTTCAATAATAAACTTTTTTCTGAGGGGAATTTTCTTATAAAAGATTACAACAACAAAAGCTATGTATTCGTAAATTGCACTAATTCAAAAGTTTCCTTAGATTTTGAAAAAATTGGTTCTAAATTATTTGTTTTTTTAAAGGAAAATAAAAAAGAAAATTCATTTATAAATGTAGAAAATAATTCTTTTACTAATGTACAATTAGAAAAGTTTCTTCATGGAGCACAACTTAAGTCATATAATTTTAATCTTTACAAAACAGATAAGAAAAAAAATGTTAATATAAATTTAAGTGTTGTTGGCAGAAACACCAAACAAAAAAATTTATTAAGAAACAAATTAAATGCTCTTTTGGAAGGGGTTTTTCTTACTAGAGATTTAGTTTCTGAACCTGGTAATATTTTGCACCCAGATGAATACGCAAAGAGAATTGTTAAATTAAGAAAGTTTGGATTAAAAGTAACTGTATATGACCAAAAGAGATTAAAAAAATTAGGTTTTAATGCATTGCTCGGTGTCGGACAAGGAAGTATCAGAGGTTCTTATATGGTAACAATAGAGTGGAATGGAAATAAAAATAAATCAAAACCTTTAGCCTTCGTTGGAAAAGGTGTTTGTTTTGATACTGGTGGAATTTCACTCAAACCTGCAAAATTTATGGAAGATATGACATATGATATGGCGGGTTCAGCGACTGTAGTTGGTCTTATGAAAACTCTAGCTTTAAGGAAATCTAAAATTAATGCAGTTGGAGTCGTTGGATTAGTTGAAAATATGCCAGGAGCCAATGCACAAAGACCTGGAGATATTGTAAAATCTTACAGCGGACAAACAATCGAAGTTTTAAATACAGATGCTGAAGGGAGACTAGTTTTAGCAGATGCACTTACATATACTGAAGAGAAATTTAGGCCAAGTCTAATTATTGACTTAGCAACATTAACTGGAGCAATAATTGTTGCGCTTGGATCTGAATATGCTGGGCTTTGGTCAAATAATAAAAAATTATCTAAACAACTTTTTGATGCTGGAGAGCATGTAGAAGAAAAAGTATGGGAAATGCCACTTCATGAGAATTATAACAAATTAATGAATTCAAATAATGCTGATATGCAAAATATTAATTATGTTGGAGGAGCTGGATCAACAACTGCAGCTCAATTTTTACAAAGATTTATAATTAATAAAACACCTTGGGCCCATTTAGATATTGCTGGAATGGCTTTTTCTAAATATGCTGGAGCATTGAATTCTGGCGGCGCAACTGGATATGGTGTTAGATTATTAAACAAATTTATTGAGGAGAATTATGAGTAATATTGAACAAACATTATCAATAATTAAGCCAGATGCTGTTGAAAGAAATTTGCAAGATCAGATTAAAAATGAATTTAAAAATAATGGATTTGAAATTTTAAAGGAAAAAAAAATTCATATTTCTAAAGAAGAAGCTGAAAAGTTTTATAAAGTTCATGAGTTTAAACCATTTTATAATGATTTGTGTGCTTACTTATCTTCTGGACCAATTGTTGTAATGAGTCTTCAAAAAGATAATGCTGTTCTTGAAAATAGAAAATTGATGGGAGCGACTAACCCTAAAGACGCAGAAGAAGGAACGCTTCGAAAAAAATATGGTATTTCAATTGATAAAAATTCTGTTCATGGATCAGATAGTATTGAAAATGCTAAGATAGAGTTAGATTTTTTTTTTAAAGATTAGTTAAAAACTTATCAATAGCTTTTGGGTAAATTTCATGTTCAATTTTTAGCACTTTTTTTTCTAAACTTCCTACATTATCTGATTTTAGAATTTTCACCTTCTTTTGTAAAATAACTTTACCTGAATCTAATTTTTCTGTTACTTTATGAATTGATGCTCCTGCAAATCTGTCCTTATTTTTTATTGCTCTCTCATTTGTATTTAATCCTTTATACTTTGGCAAAAGTGACGGATGAATATTTAATATTGGTTTAGAAAATTTTTTTATAAAATTACCTGACAAGATTTTCATAAATCCAGCCAAACAAATTAAATCTATATTATATTTCTTTAGCAACTTAAGTGATTTATTTTCAAAATTTGATTTATTTTTATTTCCATAAATTTTTATTTTAGATCTAGATGCATATTTTAGTCCCTCAGCTTCTGGATTGTTTGAAATAACTAATATAATTTTAATTAAAGAATTCTTTTTTTTTGAGTGTTTTATTAAGGATTTTAAGTTACTACCTCTACCACTAATAAAGACGGCGGTATTTTTTTTACCAGGATATTTTTCCACTTAATTTTACTTTTTTTGAATTTTTAACTATTTTTCCAATTATATAAGGTTTAAATTTTTTTCCAAAAAATTTACTTACTAAATTTAAATTTTTAGGATTTGTCACTAAACAAAAACCTACACCACAATTAAAGGTCTTTAACATTTCTTTCTCACTTATACCTGTTTTATATAGCCATCTAAAAATTTTTAATGTTTTAACTCTATTTAAATCTATTTCTGCACATAAATTTTTTGGTATTATTCTTTGAATATTATCCAATAGACCTCCGCCAGTTATGTTTGCACATCCATTTATTAAATTTTTTTCATTAATAAGAGATAATTCTTTTACATAAATTTTAGTTGGTCTAATTAATTCATCTTTGAGAAATTTGCTTGTTTTAAAATTTATTTTTTTTTTTTTTAAGAGATATCTCACTAAGGAATAACCGTTAGAGTGAAGTCCATTAGAAGGTACAGCTAAAATAAGATCATTATTTCTAATTTTTTTATTAAGTATTTTTTTCTTTTCAACAAGACCAACAGCAAAACCTGCTATATCAAATTTCCCTTTGGTATACGTTCCTGGCATTTCAGCAGTTTCGCCACCAACTAATTTGCAACCAGCGATATCACATCCCTTAACAATTCCTTTAACTAAATGTTTTAATTTTTTCAAATTAATTTTGCTAATAGAAATGTAGTCTAAGAATAAATAAGGTTTTGCTCCTTGAACGACCAAATCATTTACACACATCGCAACAAGATCTATTCCAATTGTATCAAATTTATTTAGATCATTTGCAATCTCAATTTTTGTTCCAACTCCATCAGTGCTAGTAACAATGTGAGGGTCTTTTAGTTGTCTAGGTATCGGAGAGATTGCTCCAAAGCCTCCAATATTCTTAAAATCACCACTTTTGCTTGATTTTCTTGCCAGTGAACTTATGAACTTAACAAAACTATCTGCTTTTGGAATATTAACTCCACTCTTACTGTATGTTAATTTATTTGATGCCATATAACAAAGTTATGTATTTTTTAAAAAAAAATATATCAAATTGTTTATATATATTTTTTATATTTTTAACCTTTAATTTTATAGAGTTTTCCACAAAAAAGGTACTTGCTAAAACTTTTGTTGTTTCAAAAATTGAAGTTGAGGAAAAATATAATCTTAATTTTAATAAACTTAAAGTTATGGACAGAGGCTTTAAAAAAGCATTTGAAAATATCTCTCAAATGATACTTGAGAGAAAAGATCTTGATAAAATCAGAAATACGTCAATTAACGATATTAAGAAATTAATCGAAAACTTTTCAATATTGGATGAAAAATTTATAAATCAAAAATATAAAAATATTATGGAGGTAGAATTTAATAAAAAAAAGTTAATTAAATTCTTAGATGCTAAAAATATAACTATTTCATTACCAAAAAAAATAGATGTTTTATTAATACCAGTTCTAGTTGATTTAGAAACGAATAATTTTAATTATTTAAGCGAAAACACTTTTGCAAAAAATTGGCAAAGTATTGAAAAAAATTATTTTCAAATTACTTATATCATGCCAAACGAGGATGTAGAAGATTATTTAATTATAAAAAATAACTTACAAAATATTGAAAATTACAATTTCAAAAAAATATTAAAAAAATATTATTCAGAAAATTTTATAATAATGATAATTTTTAAAAGAAAAAATAATATTAAATTTTATTCAAAAATTAATTTTGACGATAAGTTTGAAATATTAAGTAAAAGTTTTATAGATAAAAATATAGAAGATCAAACAGATTTAAATTCAATGATACTAAATATAAAAAACAAATATGAAGATAATTGGAAATCTATAAATAAAATGAGTCCATCTACATCTGTTCCAATCCGATTATCAGTAGAGTCAAATAATACAGAAAAATCTTTGAAATTAGAAAATGCTTTGGTTAATTTAGATTTTGTAAATAGCTATAATATTGAAAAGTTTGATAGTAAAATAATCATATATAAAGTTAATTACAGCAGTAGTCCAAAAAGATTTTTAAAAGATATTTTATCTTACGATATTAGTATTGACACATCCTCAAGCAACTGGAAAATAAAATGAGTGAATTAAATCAATTACTTCTAGACTTTGATTATAAAACTAATTTTAATGAACATGATTTTTATTTATCAAAAAGTAATTCTAACGCATTTAATTTGATAAATAGATGGCCTGACTGGGATAAAAAAATATTAAATATTTCGGGTGAAAAATTCTCTGGAAAAAGTCACCTAGCAAATATCTTTAAGTTAAAATCTAAAGCATTTTTAGTCAAAGGAAATGAGATCAATAATTCAATTTTTAAAAGTATTAAATTACATGAAAGTATAATTATTGATGATTTTGAAGAATGTAATCAGGAAGAAATACTTTATTCAATTTTTAACCTAATAGATCAGGACAGTAAGTATTTGTTGATAAATTCATTAAGACCGATTAATGAAATTAATTATAAACTACCTGATTTAACCTCAAGATCAAAGAATTGTCTTTACGCCTTAATTGAAAATCCAGATGATGAATTACTTTTTGCTATAATTTTAAAGAATTTTTCTGATCGCCAGATTAAAATTGAAAAAAAAATAATAAATTTCATAATTAGTAGAATTGATAGATCTTATAGAAAAATTGATGAATTTATATATAAGATTGACGAATTAAGTTTAAAAAAAAAAAAACCAATTAATTTAAAAACCATAAAAGAGATTTTGTAAATTGAATAAATATAGAACTCATACTTGCGGGGAATTAACTAAGTTACATAAAGAAAAGGAAATTTCTTTATCTGGTTGGATTAACAAAAAAAGAGACCATGGAAATCTTTTATTTATAGATTTAAGAGATAATTTTGGAATTACTCAATGTGTTATAGACAAAAGTAATGAAATATTTAAGAAAATTGAAAAAATTTCTTTGGAAACAGTAATTAAAATTACGGGAATAGTTATTGAGAGATCAAAAGAAACAATAAATAAAAATATTTCTACTGGCGAAATAGAAGTCAAAATCAATAATATTAATATTCTTGGCGAAACTAAAGAATTACCAATGCCAGTTTTTTCAGATCAAGAATATGCTGAGGAAATAAGACTCAAGTATAGATTTTTAGATTTAAGAAGAAAAAAAATACATCAAAATATTATCTTAAGATCAAAAGTAATCTCATTTATTAGAAATGAGATGCAAAAACTTGGTTTTTTAGAATTTCAAACCCCCATATTAACTTCTTCTAGTCCTGAAGGCGCAAGAGATTTTCTTGTTCCAAGTAGATTAAATCCTGGGAAATTTTATGCTTTACCACAAGCACCCCAACAATTTAAGCAACTCATAATGGTTTCAGGGTTTGACAAATATTTTCAAATAGCACCATGTTTCAGAGATGAGGATGCAAGAGCAGATAGAAGTCCTGGAGAATTTTATCAATTAGATGTTGAAATGTCTTTTGTTGAACAAGAAGATGTTTTTGATGTGATAGAAACTTTATTTTTAAAATTATTTAAAACATTTAGTAACAAAAAAATCCTTCATGAAAAGTTTCCAAGGATTACCTTTGAAGATGCAATGCTTAAATATGGATCAGACAAGCCCGATTTAAGAAATCCGTTAGAAATTACAGATTTAACAAATATTTTTAAGAGAGAGGATGTAAAATTTGAAATATTTAAGAAATTAATTAAAAAAGGCTCAATTGTTAGAGCGTTAATTACCAAAAATACAAAGGATAAACCTAGAAGTTTCTTTGATGGAATTGATAAATGGGCAAAAGATCAAGGTTCTTCTGGTCTTGCATATTTTACGTTAGAAAAAGAAGATAATGTCAGTGCGAAAGGTCCAATTGGAAAATTTTTTTCAGAAACTTCATTGATGGAAATTATTAATCAAACAAAAGCAAATATCGGAGATACTATTTTTCTTTCTTGTGGAAAAAAAGATGATGTAGAAAAAATATTAAGTGTTGCGAGAAACAAAATAGCTGAGGATTTAGATTTAATTGATAACGAAACATTTTCATTTTGTTGGATTGTTGATTATCCTATGTATGAGATTGATGAAACAACAAAAAAAATTAAATTTAGTCATAATCCGTTTTCTATGCCACAAGGAGAAATAAATAAACTAGACCTTTCTAATCCTTTAAATATTAAAGCCTATCAATATGATATTGTTTGTAATGGTATTGAGCTATCATCAGGGGCTATAAGAAACCATGTTCCTGAATTAATGTATAAATTATTTGAAACTGCTGGTTATTCAAAAAATGACATTAATAATAAATTTAGTGGAATGATAAATGCCTTAAGTTATGGAGCACCACCTCATGGAGGAATAGCCCCAGGGATTGATAGAATTGTTATGCTTTTAGCAAATGAAAAAAACATTAGAGAAGTTACCATGTTCCCAATGAACCAAAATGCACAAGATTTGATGATGAATGCACCATCTGAAATCTCAGATGATCAATTAAAAGAGTTAAATTTAACTATTAAAAAGAAAAAATAATTATTTCTTCCCTTTAAGATTTATTTTTATATCTGATAAATCTACTAATTTTTTTTTATAATTGCTTCTTACGAAACCTTTACTTGTTATGTCTTTTACTAATTTTAAAAATTGAGTTTTATCTTCGCTATTTTCGTCTGCTACAGTTTCATCCAAGTTTTCAGATCCTCCGATAGAGGGAGTATGAGCAAGATCTTCTCTGTTTAGATATGATATTGCTAATTCTCTAAATATATAATCTAGAATTGATGATGCACTTAATATTCTATCATTACCAAATACTTTTCCTGATGGTTCAAATTTAGTATCTACAAAGGCATTTACAAACTCATCCAATGGCACCCCGTATTGCAATCCAAGAGAAACTGCTATTGCAAAGTTGTTCATTGTTGCTTTTACTAGTTCACCTTCTTTACTAGTATCTATAAATATTTCACCTATTTTACCATCCTCATACTCACCTGTATGTAGGTATACTTTATGATTTCCAATTGATGCCTTTTGTATATATCCCTTTCTTCTATCTGGCATACTAAATCTTCTGCTATTATTATCTTTAATATTTTTAGTTAACATTTCTTGATTAATTTTAAGACTATTTTTTTGCTCAGGTTGAGACAGTTCTTTTTCAACAACATTTATGTTGTTTTTTTCAATTTTTTCTAAATTTTTAGTTTTTCTGTTATCTAGTTTTACATCTAGTATTTCAAATTTTCCATCATCTCTTTTCTCTATATTTTGTATATTTTTTTCATCTATATCATCAAGATAATGACTTACTTTGAAACTACAAGTATAGTAAGTCTCTACTAAATATTTTGCCATTTAATTTCCTTATTTATTTATAAAATTGAATCTTAAAGATATAATGTATATAGAAATTTAAAATTTTAGTCTAACTTAATTTTTACAATTTTAAATTGAAAAATAAAAAAAATTTTTATGTTGACAGTATTAAAACAAATTTTTACCTGGTGGAATCATCAGACATTTGGAACAAGATTACAAATATTTTTTTCAGGAAAACTAGTAGGTGAAGATAAAAATGGAAATAAATATTATGAAAGTAAATCAGGAAGAAGATGGGTCATTTATAATGGTGAAGTTGAGGCATCCAAAATACCTAATGAATGGTATTCATGGATGCATTACATGAATAATAAAATTGAAAATGACCATAATTTAAAAAAGTATGATTGGCAGAAAGAACATTTATCTAATCAAACAGGATCAGAAAATTCATATCATCCAAAAAAATATAATAATGTTGTTAAAAAAAAATATAAAAGCTGGAAAAGTTAATTTTTTATTAGCAACAGTTTTATTTATTATTATGTCAAATAACATAAATGCCAAGCCCCTGCCAAAAAGTGAAACAACCGCGGAGTTAAGTGTTCTTGATAAGGTAAGTTCAAAAAATACAAGTATAAAAATTAAAGTTGGAGAAGAATTTTCTTTTCAAAATTTAAATATAAAAGTTTTAAAATGTTATAATTCAGAATTTGATGATGACCCAGAAGTCATGGCTTATATGCAAGTAAAGGATAATACAATGAATAATAATGATAGAGTATTTATTTTTAATGATTGGACATTTGCATCAAGTCCATCGATTAGACCATTCGATCATCCGGTTTATGATGTTTGGTTAAAAAAATGTTACAGTTAAATAACTTTTTCTTTATCTAACCAGCTTACATTGAAGTCAGATTTGATAAATTTTTTGCTATTAAGTAAAACTTTATGTAGTTTTATTGTAGTTGTTATTCCATCGATTACAAACTCATCAAGGGATCTTAACATTCTTTGAATTGCCTCTTCTCTGTTTCTACCATGTGTTATCACTTTACAAACCATACTGTCGTAATAGGGTGTAATTTTATATCCTTGGTAGATAGATCCATCAACTCTTGTCCTAAAGCCAGATGGTTGATGACACATACCTATTTTGCCTGGTGAAGGTTGAAAATTGTTACTTGGATCCTCAGCATTAATTCGGCACTCTATTGCATGACCTCTTGGGTTTATATCGCTTTGTTTCAAAGCTGTATCACCCGAAAAAGCTATCCATATTTGCTCTTTTATGATGTCAATTCCTGTAACCATCTCTGTTACTGGATGCTCAACTTGAACTCTTGTATTCATCTCTAAAAAATAAAATTTTCCATCTTCATATATAAATTCAACTGTTCCAGCACCTTCATAACCAATTTTACTAACCATACTAACAGTCTTCTCAAAAAGATCTTTTCTAATATTATCATCTAAAACTGGACTAGGAGTTTCTTCTATTAGTTTTTGATGCCTTCGCTGAACTGAACAATCTCTCTCATGTAAATGAACAGTTCTATTCTTACCCGATAAAACCTGAACCTCAATATGTCTCGGATTTTGAAAGAATTTTTCAATATAAACCTCATCATTTCCAAAAAATTTTTTTGCTTCTTGTTTAGCTGTTAAAAATAGATCTTTAAATTCTTCTTGCTTATTAACAATTTTCATTCCTTTTCCACCTCCACCACCTGAGGCCTTTATTAAAACTGGAAATCCTATCTTTTCACATATTTTTTTTGCTTCGTTCATATCTTTAATACCACCTTCAGAGCCTTCAATTACTGGAAGTCCATATTCCTTTGCAACTTTTTTAGCTTCAATTTTATCTCCCATCATTTTTATTAAGTTTGATGAAGGACCTATAAATTTAATATCATTCTCCTCTAATATTTTTGCAAACTCAAAATTTTCAGATAAAAAACCATAACCAGGATGGACAGCTTCAGAACCAGTCAGTTCAATTGCAGACATAATCGCAGGAATATTTAAATAACTAAATGTTGGTTGATGAGGACCTACACAAATACTTTCATCAGCTAATCTAACATGCATACTTTCTCTATCCACATCTGAGTGAATAGCTACAGTCGCAATACCCCACTCTTTACAGGCTCTAATTATACGTACAGCTATTTCTCCTCTATTAGCTATAAGTATTTTTTTGAACATTTATTTAATTTATAGTTGCTATAGTTTGACCAAACTCAACAGGTTGGCCATCTTCAACAGTAATTTCTTTTACAACTCCATCTAGTGGGCTGGGCACATGATTCATAGTTTTCATTGCTTCAACAATCATGATTGTATCTCCTTTTTTAATTTTTTGACCTATCTCAATAAATTTTTTGCCACCCGGTTCTGGAGCAAGGTAAGCAGTTCCAATTATAGGTGAGGCAATTTTTTTAGAGTTATCAATTGAAACTTCATCTTTTATGGTCATTACCTCATTTGTAGGCGCTAAAGGTTCTGTATTTTTTGATATTCTAGATTTTGAAACTTTAACCTTAATATCTTTTTCAGTATATTCTATTTCAGTGAGATTAAATTCTTCTAAATAATCATTTAATTCTTTAATAATATTTTTATTAATTTTCATTTGTTAAGATTTCATGCATAGAGTTTATGGCTAAAATATAGCCATTTATACCTAATCCACAAATTATACCAGTAACAACTGCACTAATAAGCGACTTATGCCTGAAATCCTCTCTCTTATAAATATTTGATATATGAAGTTCTATAATAGGTTTTTTAAAAATATCTAAAGCATCTCTTATAGCAACCGATGAATGACTATATCCAGCAGCATTTATTATAATTCCATCATGTGTTTTACGAGCATCTTGAATAATATTTACAATATCTCCTTCGACATTTGATTGTTTTATCTCAACATCGATATTCAAATCTTTCGCCCTTTTTAAACAAATTTCTTCTAAATATTTATAGTCTTTGTTACCATATTGAGTTTGTTCTCTTTCACCTAATAGATTAAGATTAGGACCATTAATTATTAATAATTTACTCATTAAAACTTTATAATATATGAATAAAAAAAATAAAATAAAAATAGTAGTTAATGGCAAGCTTTTGACTGTAAATCTAAAATTTTCTTTAAAAAATCTTATTGAAAAGTTAAAAACTCCTATTAATAAAATAGCAATAGAATTAAATGAAGAAATAGTTGATAAAAAAAAATTAAACAAAATTTTTTTAAAAAATAAAGATAAAATAGAAATAGTTCATTTTATAGGTGGTGGCTAGTGAAATCAGATATTTTAAAAATTGCAAATAAAAAATTCAAATCTAGACTTATTGTTGGCACTGGAAAATATAAAAGCATGAAAGAGTGTGCAAATGCTATTAAAATTTCAGGTGCTGAAATTGTAACAGTTGCTGTAAGAAGAGTTAATATACTAGATAGATCTAAACCTCTATTAATGGATTATATTGATCCTAAAAAAATTATGTACTTACCCAATACTGCCGGATGTTTTACATCTAAAGATGCATTAAGAACATTAAGACTTGCTAGAGAAATAGGAGGTTGGAAAATAGTAAAATTGGAGGTTTTAGGAGATAAAAAAAATTTATTCCCAGACATGATTGAAACCCTAAAATCTACTGAAATTTTAACTAAAGAGGGTTTTAAAGTAATGGTTTATTGTAATGACGACCCTCTAATGTGTAAGAGATTAGAAAATTCTGGCGCTTCTGCTATTATGCCTCTTGCAGCGCCAATTGGTTCTGGTTTAGGAATTTTAAATAAAACAAATATAAAAATTTTAAGACATCAAACAAAAATTCCTTTAATAATTGATGCTGGAATAGGGCAGGCCTCAGATGCAGTTGAGGCTATGGAGATGGGCTGTGATGCTGTACTAATTAATACTGCAATAGCAAAAGCTAAAAAACCTTTTCAAATGGCAGAGGCGATGAAATATGCAGTAATATCTGGAAGAAAATCTTTTCTTTCAGGACGGATTACTCCTAATTTTCAAGGATCTCCATCGACGACAAAAAAAGGATTAATTTAATTTTTTTTTTTAAAATTTTTTCGTTTTTTAAATTTTTTTCTTTTAAAATTTGATTTTTTATCATTAGTTGACTCTAGATTTTTTTCAGCTTTTGGTTCGACAATTTTTTGTATAAGCTCAATTTTTTCAACTTTCTCTAATATTTTGCCTGATTTTGATTTAAACTCTAAAATGTAATCTTGAAAACCTAATCCTTCATTAATCATCAGGTTAATTTTGATCTTATTTTTCTTCTTAAAAAAATTTAAATCCTCGGTAAAATACTCTTTGATATAACTAAGAATTTTATCATTGATATTGACATCTACTATTTTTGCACTTGTTTCAAATATTTTTATTTCAATTAATTTAATTACTTTTAAGGCTAAAGTTTCGTTAGTTAATTTAATGGCCCATTTTATATTACTTTCTCTTAATCTTTGTCTTGACATCTCAAGTAACCCAAAATTACTAATTCTTCCTATTTGAATTCTTGCTCTGTCATTTCTACATCTTTCTTTCAATCTTCTTTCTACTTGTTTACGGTTATTAAAACTAAGCATATCTATAAAATCAATTATTATTAAACCAGATAAATCTCTGATTTTAATTTGTCTAGCAATCTCCTCGGCTGCTTCAAGGTTAGTATCCAATGCAGTGCTTTCAACATTTTTTTGTTTTATTGACTTACCAGAATTAATGTCTATTGAGACCAAAGCCTCAGTTGGATTTATAACAAGATAGCCACCTGAACTAAGTTTTACCTCTGATTTAAAAATTTCATAAAGTTTTTTCTCTATATTTTCTTTAAAGAATAATGGAATTTTTTCTCTAAATTTTTTTACTTTTTTTAATTGTTTTGGCATCATAAGTTTCATGTAATTTTTAGCCTTTTGATACCCCTCGTTACCCTCGACTATAATGCTCAGCGTTTCATCATCATACATATCTCTTATACTTCTTTTGATAATATCACTTTCCTGGTGAATTAATGATGGAGCAATTGAATTTAACGCACTATCTTTAATTGAGTTCCATACAGTAATTAAACTCTTAAGATCACCATCTATCTCATTTTTAGTTTTATTCGATCCAGCGGTTCTAACTATAATTCCCATCTCTTTTGGTATCTCAATTTCATTTAAAATTTTTCTTATCTTTTTTCTATCACTTGGATTAAATATTTTTCTTGAAATACCTCCACCTTTAGCTGTATTAGGCATTAGAACAATATATTTTCCTGCAACACTAATAAATGTACTAAGTGCTGCACCTTTAAAACCTCTTTCATCTTTTAAAACTTGTACTAATATTACTTGGTTCGGTTTTATTACCTCTTGAATTTTATATCTCTTTGAAGGAAATTTTTTATTGGTTTTAGCTTCTTTATTTTCATCCTCTAGTTTCTCAACTGGATCATTTATTTTTATTTCTTCATTGCCATCTAAAATTTGGTTTTCGTTGTTTTCACTTTCTTTGGATAACTCCTCTCTTACTTTTTTCTCCTCCTCTTTAATTTTTTCTAAATCACTCTGAGGTAGTTGATAATAATCAGATTGAATATCATTAAATGATAAAAACCCATGTCTTTCTCTTCCAAAGTCAACAAATGCTGCCTGAAGCGATGGTTCTACTCTACTTACTTTTCCTAAATAAATATTATTTTTTATTAAAGTATTGTTTACACTTTCATATTCATAGTCTTCAATATGATTATTTTTTTTGAGAACAACTCTAGTTTCATTTGGATGCGATGCATCGATGTATAAATTTTTGGACATAAATTTTGATTTAATTTCATTATATTAGTTTTATAAAATTCGGTGCCATAACTTTAACAAATTCAAACAATAATTTAAACTAAAATGAGTAAAATAATAAAAAAATTCCTGGTAGTTTTAACACTATTTTCCTTAGTAGGATTTATATCAATCTTCTCAGTCTTGTGGACTTATTCAAATAAGTTACCAGATTACACTTTTTTAAAAAATTACAAACCTCCAGTATCCAGTAAAGTATACTCTGGAAATGGAGTCTTAATCAGTGATTTTTCTTCTGAAAAAAGAATATTTGTTCCTTACAATGCAATTCCTCAAAAAATAATCAATTCGTTTTTATCGTCAGAAGATAAAAATTTTTTTAAACACCCAGGAGTTGATGCCAAAGGTGTAATTAGAGCAATTAAAAATAATATTTTTAATTTATTACGATCAAACAGACTTGAAGGAGCTTCCACTATTACTCAACAGGTGGCAAAAAATTTTCTTTTATCAAATGAAGTAAGTTTAGATAGAAAAATAAAAGAAGCTATTTTAGCTTTTAGAATTGAAAGAGCTTTATCTAAAGAGAGAATATTAGAACTTTATTTGAACCAAATTTATTTAGGTGAGGGTTCTTACGGTATAGCATCTGCTAGCCTAAGATATTTTGATAAACCAATTAGAGAATTAAATTATTCTGAATCTGCTTTACTTGCGTCATTACCTAAAGCGCCTAGCAAGTATAACCCATATAGAAATAAAGAATTAGCAAAGTATAGAAGAGATTTAGTAATTAAAAATCTCTATGAGAATAATTATATTTCTAAAGAAAAGTATGAAAAATTAATTAATTCAGAAATTATTTTAAAAAAGAGAAAAAGAATTTTTTTAGAAGATACAAGATATTTTGTAGAAGATATAAGAAAAAAAGTAATTCAGAATTATGGATATGATAAAGTTCACAAACAGGGATTTAATATAAAAAGCCCAATTAATTTAGAGCTTCAGAATTTAGCCTCAGGATCATTAAGAAAAGGATTAATTGAATTTGATAAGAGAAAAGGATGGCGGGGACCTTTAGATAATAGGAATGATAAAGATTGGAATAAAAATTTAGATAAGTTTAATTTAGAAAAAACAATAGGTTGGGAAATAGCAATTGTAAAAAGAATAGACAAATTCGAGACCGTAATTAAGACGTCAAATAATGAAAATGGTATTATAAGCTATGAAGATATAAATTGGACAAGGAAAAATTTTGAGCAAATATTTAAAATTAATGATCTAATTTATGTAGAAAAAATTACTGATGGAATATTTAGTTTAAGACAGTTACCAAACGTAAATGGTGGAATTGTTGTTATGGATCCATACAGTGGAAGAGTATTAGCGATGTCAGGGGGTTTTAGTTTTAAAAAAAGTGAATTTAATAGAGTGTCACAAGCAAAGAGACAGCCTGGATCTGCTTTTAAACCTTTCATATATGCTCTTGCATTAGAAAATAACTATACTCCATCATCTCTAATCCTAGATGCTCCCATTGTTCTTGATCAAGGACAAGATCTTAAAATGTGGAAACCTGAAAATTATGGAAAAAAATTTTATGGTCTTTCTACCTTAAGAACTGGAGTCGAGAAGTCTAGAAACTTGATGACGGTGAGGATTTCACAAGAATTGGGAATAGACAAGATTATAAACTTTTCAAAAAAACTTAATATCTATGATAATCCTGATGAACTATTATCAGTCTCACTAGGATCGGCAGAAACTACATTAATTAATATTACGACTGCTTACTGTTCATTTGTAAATGGTGGAAAATTGGTAACACCAATCATAATTGATAGAATTCAGGATAGCGAGGGAAATACAATTTTTAATAACGAAAAAAGATTTTGTGAAAATTGTGATGTAATTTCATTTGAGGGAAATAGTATACCGATAATAAAAAGTAACTTTAAGCAAATCTTTTCTCCACAAACTGCATATCAGATGACTTCAATATTAGAGGGAGCTATTCAAAGAGGTACTGGAAAAAGACTGCGTGATTTAAATTTACAACTTGCAGGAAAAACAGGAACAACTAATAAAAATACCGATACCTGGTTTATCGGATTTACATCTAATCTAGTTGTTGGAGTTTATGTTGGGCATGATAATCCAAAAAGATTGGGAAAATATGAAACAGGTTCTAAAACAGCATTACCAATATTTAAAGAGTTCATAAAAAATGCAGTAAACAATTATGAGGCCAGACCTTTCAAAATTGCCAAAGGTATTAAAATGATGGTAATTGATGCTGATACCGGAAAAAAAGCTGATTTTGGGTCAAAAAAAACTATCATTGAGTCTTTTAAGAAAGAAAAAATTGAAAATCAGATATTTATTAGTAATGATAAATATAATTCTGATAATTTAAAAAAAAATATTTTAAAATTTTATTAATGGAACAAGAAATCGAAAAATTTAAATCTGAAGTTGTTAAAATCAATCAAAGAATCAAGGAGTTTCTTTGAAACGCAAAAAATTGAGTCAAAAAGAAACAAACTTAACAATCTTATAGAAGACCCAAAATTTTGGGATGATAGAAAAAAAGCTGAAAAAATATTAAAAGAAAAAAAGGGTTATGATAGTTTATTAACTTCTCACAAACAGTCTGAGGACGAGATTAATGAATTATACGATATTTTCAAATTGGCAAATGATGAAAATGACAAACAACTCATTAAAGAGTCACTAGATAAATTTGCTAACTTAAAAACAGAATTTAAAAAACTAGAAATTAAATGTTTCTTATCTAATGAAAATGACACATTGGATAGTTATTTAGAATTTCATGCAGGTGCTGGCGGCACAGAAAGTCAAGATTGGGCTGAAATGCTTAGAAGAATGTACATGAAATGGGCAGCTGATCGAAGTCATAAAGTAGAATTAATTAGTGAACACAAGGGTGATGAAGCAGGTATAAAATCATCTGTAATTAAAATTTCTGGAGAATATATATATGGTTTTTTAAAATCGGAATCTGGCATTCATCGTTTAGTAAGAATATCGCCTTTTGACTCAGGAGCTAGGAGACATACGAGCTTCGCGAGCGTTTGGGTTTTTCCAGTAATTAGTGAAGATATAGATATCGAAATATTAGAAAAAGATTTAAGAATAGATACTTACAGATCAAGCGGAGCAGGAGGACAACATGTTAACACAACTGATAGTGCTGTAAGAATAACACACCTTCCTAGTAAAATTGTTGTTCAATGTCAAAATGAAAGATCTCAACACAAGAATAAGGAGACTTGTATGAATATGCTTAAAGCAAGGCTATATGAGCATGAAATTCAAAAAAGAAAGAAAGAGAGCGAAAATATTGAGAGTTCTAAGTCAGAAATTGGCTGGGGTCATCAAATAAGATCATATGTTTTACACCCTTATAGAATGGTTAAAGATAACAGAACAAATTATGAAAACTCAAATCCTGATAAAGTTTTGGATGGTGAAATTGATGATTTTTTAGAAAACTCTTTATATAAAATAAATGCGTAAAATAATATTAATTATAACTTCAGCAACTTTAACAATTTTATTAGTTTCTATAATTTATTTAAGCAATTATGGAATTAAAACTAATAATTTTAATACTTTCATAAATAAAAAGGTTAAAGATTATAATTCTAACTTAACTCTTAAACTTGAAGATGTTTTTATAAAGCTAAATCTAACTCAAGCTTCAATAAATATAAACACAGAAAATGCAATTTTGCTTTCTGACAGTAACTCTTTAAAAATTTTAAATATAGATATTAATTTAAATGCCCTTAAGTTTATTAAAAAAGAAAACTCAATTAAAAATATAAAAATAGAAACTTCAGAAAATTCTATAAAAAATTTTACCTCATTGTTAAATTCAATAGATTACGATTTTTCAAGATTTATACTTTATAGCCAGATAAAAAAAGGACTGATTAAATTTAAAATAAATACTGAATTCAATTTCATTGAAGACAAAATTGACTCTTATACGATCTCTGGAAATATTAAAGATGCAAAATTTAATTTAGTTGGCAATAGTAGCCTTGATAATATTAATTTTAATTTTGAAGCAAAAGATAAACTAACAAAAATTTCTAATCTAAATTTTAGATATCAGGATTTGAATTTGTTATCAAAAAGTATTGAAATTACAAATGAACAATCAGGGATATATTATATCAATGGAGATATTGAAAATGATAAAGCACCGATAAACCCAAATATAATATTTAATTTGGCAAACATTAAACAAGATTTTTTATCTAATGTAGATATTCCACTTAAAAGTAAAAATCTTTTTTCATTTAGTCTTAAAAAATACAAATTAAAAAATTTAAAAATTGATTCTGTTATAAATTTTGATGAAGTATATTTTAGTAATGAGTTTCAAAATTTAATTTTTCTCAAAAAAGGTACAATTAATTCTAATTACCAAAATAACGAATTTAATGCAGATTTAGTCTCAAATTTTGCTTTTTCTGATAACTTGAAATTAAGTAATGATCATAAAAATAATAATTTAGAATTAAATTTAAAGAGTAAAAAAAATCAAAATATCACGATAAATGGAAATATTATAAATAAAAAAACATTTGTAGATCCTAAAATTTTTTTAAATCTTTTTGAATTAGATCCCAATCTACTATCTGAGGGAAATGTAAATATCGAAACAGATAATAAATTTACATTTGAAGTTCAAAATAGTAAATTAAAAAATTTCCTTCTAAACTCAACAATTGATTTAGATCAATTACAATTTAATAAAAAAATCCAAGATATTTTATATTTAAAGAATATTAAAACTAAATTAACTTTTGGAGACAAACTATTAAAATTAGACTTAAAAAGTAATTACGCATTGTTGGATGAAAATAATAGTGAGTCAGATGATAATATTATCAATTTAAAATTAAACAAGAGTGATCCTAAATTTTCAAATGTGGAAATCCTTTTAAAAGGTAAAAATAATAAGATAAATACAAAGAAGTTGAAAAAATATTTTTATTTTCAAGAAGACTTTGTAAGAAATCAAAACATAAAACTAGACACTAATTCTTTAATTCATTTTTCTATTGATGATAAATTAAACATAGAAAAGCTTGCTATAAAATCTGATTTAATTTTAGATAATTTAAATATTAATTATAAATCAAATTTTATAAAAAAATACGTAGAAAATTATGAAAATAAACTAGTTATTAAGAAACCAAACATATCACTGGATTATTCAAAAGATATAATTAATTTAAAATTAGATGGAAAATATTCATTAAAAAATCAAACAGATAATTTTTTTATTAAATTTAAAGGTAATAAAAATAATTTTGAACTATATTCTTTATTTAATTTAGACAATTGTGCTTTGAATATAACTGATACTAATTATATAAAAAAAAATGGTATAACTTCCAAACTAGAAATTTTAATAAAAAAATCAAAAAATAGTTTAAACTTAGAAAAAATAAACTTTACTGAAAATAAAAACTTTATTTCATTTAAAAATCTAAATATCTCAAATGATTTTAAAATAAAGAGTGTAGATGAAATTGACGTAAATTATTCAAACAATAAAGAGATTTTAAATAATTTTAAAATTAAAAAAAAATTTGATAATTACGATTTGATTGGATACCAATTTGATGGAGAAGAGTTACTTGAAACATTATTGAAGAATAATAAAAAAAATAAATTTTCCAGTTTTTTTGATAATATTAATACCTCAGTAATATTAAGTCTTAATAAAATATATTTAGAAAAAAATTCATATCTTGAAAAAATTGATGGAAAGTTTGATATAAAGGATAATAAGTTATTTTTAGCTAAAGTTAATGCTATTTTAGAAAACGAAAAAAAATTCTCTTATTCTTACAGAACAACGATTAAAAATGAAAAAATTACAAACATATTCATTGAAAAACCAAAACCATTTGTAAATAACTTCAAGTTTATTAAAGGTTTTGAAGAAGGTGAATTAAAATTAAATTCAACGAAAATTGAAAATAACTCAAGATCAAATCTCAAAATTACTAATTTTAAAGTTAAAGAAGTTCCGGTATTGGCAAAAATACTAACGCTTGCATCATTGCAGGGAATTGCAGATCTTTTGACTGGGGAAGGAATAAGATTTGATGAGTTTGAAATGGATTTTAAGTCAAAAAATAATCTAACAGAAATTGATGAGATGTATGCAATTGGTCCCGCCATCTCAATAATGATGGAGGGGTATATTGAAAAAGATAGATTAACAAGTTTAAGAGGAACTTTAGTACCGGCAACAACAGTAAATAAATCAATAGCAAAAATTCCTTTATTAGGAAACATTTTAATAGGTAGCAAATCTGGTGAGGGTGTTTTTGGCGTTAGTTTTAAGATAAAGGGACCACCAAATAATCTGAAAAGTACAGTCAATCCAATAAAAACTTTAACCCCAAGATTTATAACTAGGACTCTTGAGAAAATTAAAGGTGACTAATTTGTAATTTTAAAGTGTTTTTTCTTTCCAATTGATAATTTTACATATCCTTTGTCTAAGAGCAAACTTTTATCAATAATAAATTTTTCATCATTTATATTCTTGTTATCTATTTTGATAGCATTTGACTTAATCAATCTTCTTATTTCAGATTTCGAAATATCTTTATTTACAAATGAAATTACCTCAACAATATTTTTTGATAGAATATCTTGAGTAACTTTTATCCCAGGAAGATTTTCACCAGTTGAATTTTCTTGAAATATATTTTTTGCTAGATTTACAGATTTTTTTGCTTCTTTTTCTCCATGTAACATTATCGTCGCATTATTCGCTAGCAAAATTTTCAATTCATTAATATCTTTGTGTTTTTCATTATTTATTTCATCTAAAGTCAAATCAGTAAACATTCTTAAAAACTTTAATACATCTCTATCATCAGTGTTTCGCCAAAATTGCCAATAATCATATGGTGATAACATTTCCTTATTAAGCCATACCGCCCCTTTTTCAGTTTTACCCATTTTAGTGCCAGATGCCAAAGTTATGAGCGGTGTAGTTAAACCATATACATGATTTCCAGCCTCTCTTTTAATAAGCTCTACTCCATTTACTATATTTCCCCACTGATCTGATCCACCAATTTGAAGGACGCAATTATTAGATTTATTAAGTTCATAAAAATCATATGCCTGTAAAATCATGTAGTTAAATTCCATGTAACTTAATGATTGTTCTCTCTCTAGTCTTAATTTCACACTATCGAATGATAACATTTTATTTATTGTAAAATGTCTACCTATGTCTCTTAAAAATTTTATATAGTTAAGTTTACTTAACCATTTATAGTTATTAACAAAAATTGGTTTCAATTTTGGATTGTTTGTTTTAAGGAATATTTTAAAAACTTTTTTTATATTATTAATATTCTTCTCTATTTGTTTCTCAGAAAGTATTTTTCTAGTTTCTTCTTTTCCAGACGGATCTCCTATTCTTGTTGTTCCTCCACCCAGAAGAACGATTGGTCTATGCCCATGTTTCTGTAAAAGTCTAAGGCACATTATTTGTAATAAACTACCAACGTGAAGACTAGGAGCTGTACTATCAAATCCAATATACGCGTTAACACTTTCTTTGTTCAATAAATCTAATAATTCTAATTCATTGGTACATTGATAAAAGTACCCTCTATCTTTAAATTCTTTTAAAAAATTATTCATAGGTCTATAATCTTACAATATACATATTTTAATAAAAAAAAATAAGAATGGAAAAAAATTTATCTGCACTCGGGTTTATGAGTGGAACATCTGGTGACGGTGTAGATACTTCCGTTATAAGTTCCAATGGTAAAGACATTATTAATATCAAATATAATAGATTTGATCCTTATCCGATAAGCCTCTCAAATAAAATTTATAAAGTAAAAGAAAATATTTCAGAAATGCAAGATCTACTTAAATATTCATCTGATATTGAACAATTAGAGATACAAGTTACTAATTTCCATGCTGAGATAGCCAATAAAGTATCAAAAGAAATTGATTTTGACCTAATAGGTTTTCATGGTCACACAATTTATCATAATTCATATGAAAAAATTTCTAAACAAATTGGACTTGGTATTGATTTATCAAATATGACTAAAAAAATTGTTGTTTATGATTTTAGACAAGAGGATATCAAAAATGGTGGAGAAGGTGCACCTTTAACACCAATTTATCACCTTGCTCTAATAAAAGAATTATTCAATGAAAATAATGTAAAAATTCCAATTTCAATATTAAATATTGGTGGTATTGCAAACATTACCGAGATTGATAAAGATTTTAAAATTACTAGCAGGGATATAGGTCCAGGAAATTGTTTAATTGATATGTGGGTAAGAAAAAACTCTAATAAATTATTTGATAAGAACGGAGATTTTGCTAATAAAGGAAAGACAGACAAATTTATTTTTGACCAATTTCTAGATAATTTTTATTATAGCAAAATCAACTCTAAAAGATCACTAGATACAAACGATTTTGATATTACTTTTGCAAAAGGTTTGTCTTTAGAAAATGGAACAACAACAATTACAGATTTAACATCTGAACTATTGTCAAAAAAAATTGGAAACTACGATATTTGTGTCTGTGGTGGGGGTAGGAAAAATAAATTCTTAATTAATTCATTAAAAAGTAAAATTGAAAACAAAATATTTCATATTGATGATCTAAATATTGATGGTGATTATATAGAGTCCCAAGCATTTGCTTTTCTTGCAATTAGATCTTTTTTAGGTTTGCCAATTTCATTTCCATCGACAACTAATTGTGATAGACCTTGTACAGGAGGTGTTGTTGTAGATAATTCTTAAAATTTAGTAGAGAGCTGTTTCTTTTTTAATATATTTGTTTAATGATTTAATTAAAGCATCTTGATTTTTAGAAAAAAAATGATTTGCTTCAGGGATCGATTCAAATTCTACTTTAATACCTTTTTGCTCACTTAGTCTTTTATTCAAGTCATTTGTATGTTCGACTGGGACTAGTTCATCTTTCTTTCCATATATCATAGTACCAGAGGTAGGACATGGTGATAAAAAAGTAAAATCATAAACATTTGGTTGTGGCGAAACTACCACAAATCTATTTATCTCTGGTCTTCTCATTAATAATTGCATTGCAATTAAAGAGCCAAAAGAAAAACCTGAAATCCAACATTGCGAATTATCAAAATTTTCTCTTTCTAGCCAATCTAATGCTGCAGCAGCATCAGCGAGTTCACCTTGACCATTATCGAATTCTCCATCACTTTTACCAACTCCTCTAAAATTTACTCTACAAACTGAAAAATCATTCTCGACAAAAGTTTGAAAAATATCGACAACAACTTTATTATTCATTGTTCCGCCATACTGTGGGTGAGGATGTAAAACTAGTGCAATTGGTGAAGTGTTTTTTTTGCTTTTAAAATATTTAGCTTCAAGTCTACCAGCAGGTCCTGGTATAAATATTTCTATAATTTTATTGTCCGATGATGCCATTGATTATTAATCTCAAAAAAAATTTAGTTTTTTCTATCAAAATTGAGTGACAAAATGCAAGTTTTTAAATTGCAATTAATCTTGACTAAAATAGTCGGGTATATATAAGTCCGAAGAATAGCGGGAAATATGAAATTATCAAGTAAAGGTAGATATGCTGTAATGGCTCTAGCAGATCTAGCAAAATTTAATTTAAATGAGCCGGTATCTTTAAGAGACATATCTTTAAGACAAGGTATATCGCTTGTTTACTTAGAACAGCTTTTTTCTAAATTAAAAAAGAACCAAATTGTTACAAGCGTTAGAGGTAATAAAGGTGGTTACGTATTATCAAAACAAGCTTCTGAGATAAAAATTTCAGATGTATTTATTGCTGTCGATGAAAAAGTAAAAACAGTTGGATGTGAAAAACATTCAGAGAGTGGATGCAACGGCAAATCTTCTAAATGTATTACGCATGATTTATGGGATGAGCTAGAAGATTATATAAATAACTTTTTCCAGCAAAAAACATTAAGTGATTTAATTAATAAGAGAACTTTAAATGGATAACAGGCAAAAGGAAATTGATAATCTAAAAGATTATAAGTACGGTTTTACAACTGATATTGAAAACACAAGAGCACCCAAGGGATTAAATGAAGATGTCATAAAATTTATCTCTAATATTAAAAAAGAACCACAATGGATGCTTAATTTTAGATTAAAAGCATATGAAAGATTTAAACAGTTAAAAGAACCTGATTGGCAAAAACCAAAATATCCAAAAATAGATTACCAAGATTTATATTATTATTCGGCACCTAAAAGTATGAAAGATAAACCAAAAAATTTAGATGATTTAGACCCTAAACTTTTAGAAACTTATAAAAAATTAGGTATACCACTACAAGAGCAAAAAAGACTTAATGGGATAGCGGTTGATGCAGTATTTGACTCTGTTTCTGTCGCAACAACATTTAGAGAAGAACTTACAAAACAAGGGATTATTTTTTGTCCAATATCAGAAGCTATACAAAATCATCCAGAATTAGTTAAAAAATATTTAGGTTCAGTAATACCAGTTACCGACCATTTTTTTGCAACTTTAAATTCTGCGGTTTTTACTGATGGATCATTTGCCTACATACCAGAAGGTGTACGTTGCCCAATGGAGCTTTCAACATACTTTAGAATTAACGCTTCTAACACAGGACAATTTGAAAGAACACTAATTGTTGCTGATAAGGGAAGCTATGTAAGTTATTTAGAAGGTTGTACTGCTCCAATGCGAGATGAAAATCAGTTACATGCCGCAAATGTTGAATTAGTTGCATTAGATGATGCGGAGATAAAATATTCTACAGTTCAGAATTGGTATCCTGGAGATAAAGATGGAAAAGGTGGAATTTATAATTTTGTAACAAAACGTGGATTGTGTAAAGGTAAGAACTCCAAAATCTCTTGGACGCAAGTCGAAACTGGTTCTGCTATTACTTGGAAATATCCAAGTTGTATTTTAAAAGGTGATAATTCTGTGGGAGAATTTTACTCTATAGCTATTACAAATAACCATCAAAAAGCAGATACTGGAACTAAAATGATTCACTTAGGAAAAAATACTAAAAGCAAAATAATATCAAAAGGTATTAGTGCTGGTTTCTCAGATATGACTTACAGAGGGTTAGTTGATATTTCATCAAAAGCCACAAATTCCAATAATTATACTCAATGTGACTCTTTATTAATGGGTAACAAATGCGGAGCTCATACAGTTCCATATATTAAAAATAAAAATTCAGAATCAAATATTGCTCATGAAGCAACAACATCAAAAATTAGTGAAGAACAACTACACTACTGTCAACAGAGAGGCTTGAGTGCTGAAGAGGCAGTAGGATTAATTGTTAATGGATTTTGTAAAGAGGTATTACAACAATTACCAATGGAATTTGCCGTAGAGGCTCAAAAACTAGTTGGTATTAGCTTAGAAGGTAGTGTCGGTTAATGTTAAAAATAAATAAGTTAAACGCAAAAATTGATAGCAAAGAAATTTTAAAGGAATTTTCTCTAAATATTAATCCTGGTGAGGTTCATGCTATTATGGGACCAAATGGATCTGGTAAAAGCACTCTATCAAATATTTTATCAGGTAAAAAAGGATATGAAGTTTCAGGAGAAGTACTTTTTGAGGAAAAAGATTTATTTGAACTTGAAACTGAGGAAAGAGCTCATAAAGGTATTTTTCTTGCCTTTCAATATCCATTAGAAATCCCAGGTGTTAATACAAATATATTCCTAAAGACTTCATTAAATGCAGTTAGGAAAGCAAGGGGTGAGAAAGAGCTAGATGCTATAGAATTTTTAAAATTAGTGAAAGAAAAATCTAAAGAACTTAAATTTGATGAAGAAAAGTTAAATAGACAACTAAATGTTGGTTTTTCAGGTGGAGAGAAAAAGAAAAATGAAATTTTACAAATGTCATTATTAGCTCCTAAATTATCAATTTTAGATGAAACAGATTCAGGTCTAGATATCGATGCACTAAGAATTGTAGCTGATGGAGTTAATACATTAAGGGATAATAAAAATTCATTTTTAATAATTACACATTACCAAAGATTACTTGATTATATTAAACCTGATTTTGTCCATGTGCTAATGGATGGAAAAATTGTAAAATCTGGTGGCGCAGAATTAGCTTTGGAATTAGAAAAAAAGGGGTATGAAAATTATCATTAGATGAAAGAACAATTACAAAAAGATTTTGATAATACTATAAAAAATTTAACTTTATCTCAAAAGGATATTGAAATAAAAAAATTTTATTTAGATAATTTTATTAATAAAGGTTTTCCAAACAGAAAAGAAGAAGATTGGAAATTTTCTGACCTTAACCAAATAATAAAAAAAAATATTGGAGAGATAAGTTTTTACAGTGACTATACATCTACAAATAAAGTTGATACTTCTGCATTTGTAGATGGTTTAGAGCACAACAAAATTGTATTTATCAATGGTAGAATTGAAAAAATTGATTTTGATTATGAAAAAAAAGACCAAATAGAAATAATTGATCAGTCGGAAACTATTAATAAATTTAATAATAATAGCTCTTTATCAGACTTAAATGGCGCTTTTACTAACAAGTCATTTAAAATAGTGGTAAAAAAGGGTTACCAATTAACAAAACCTCTTATTATCTATCATACAACCAACTCTAAAATTTGGTCAAAAAATATTAATTTAAGATTAAATTTTGAATTGTATGAAAATAGTTCATTAAGATTAATTGATTTATTTAAAGACACTTCAGAAAAAAATTTTATCAATATTTTTTATAACTTTGATCTTAAAGAAAATTCTATTTTAAAAAATTTCAAAGTAGATAAGTTTGAAAATAAAAATATTAAGTATTCATTCAATAATATTGAGCAAGATAAAAACAGTATTTCAGAAACATTTATTTTATCATCAGGATCAAATTTTTGTAAGAATGAAATTAATTGTAACTTAAATGGAGAATATTCGTCGGCTTTTGTAAATGGTATTTTCTCTGTAAATAATAATAAACTTCATGAAATTAGAACAATCATAAATCACTTAACTGAAAATACAAAAAGTTATCAACTTATAAAAAGCGTTTTAGAAGATAGTTCTAGAGCAGTATATCAAGGGAAAATATTTGTTAATCCTAAAGCACAAAAAACAGATGGTTATCAATTGAGTAAAGCAATATTGTTAAATAAAGATTCTGAGTTCAATGCTAAACCAGAGTTAGAAATTTATGCAGATGACGTTAAATGTTCACACGGTTCTGCATCAGGTAGTCTTAATGAGGACTCGATATTTTATTTAATGTCTAGAGGATTAAATTATCAACAATCAAGAGAACTTTTGATAAATGGTTTTCTGTTAGATGTTGTTGAAAAAATTACAGATCCTGAAGTAAAAAATTTAATTAAAAATATGATCGGAATTAAGGAATGAAACTAGATAATATAAAAGATGAGTTTCCAATATTTGATGAAAAAATTCAAAATAATGATTTAGTTTATTTAGATAGCGCTAACTCATCACAAAAACCAAAAGTAGTAGCGGATAAAATAAATGAGTTTTATACTAAGCAATTTTCAAATGTTGGAAGAAGTGTTCATTATTTAGCAGTTGCAGCAACAAACTTATATGAAAATACAAGATCGTCTGTTCAAAAATATATTAATGCTAAGGATAAAAATGAAATAGTTTTTACTAAAGGAGCAACCGAAGCTTTAAATTTAGTAGCTAATACTCTAGGGCAAAAATATCTGAACGAAGGCGATGAAATTTTAATTACAGAGCTTGAGCATCATTCAAATTATGTGCCTTGGCATTTCTTGAGAAAATCAAAGAATATAAAAATTAATTTTGCAGAGGTAAATGAAGATGGAGATATTTCTCTGGAGGATATTGAAAAAAAAATAACCTCTAAGACTAAAGTAATTGCCATTACTCATCTATCTAACGTGACGGGAGCAATATTGCCTGTTAAAGAAATAACAGATCTTGCCCACTCAAAGGGAATAATAGTTGTCATTGATGGTTGTCAGGGAGCTCCTCATCTTAAATTGGATATGCAAGACTTAGATTGTGATTTTTATGCAATATCATGCCATAAAATGTATGGGCCTACTGGACTTGGTGTTTTGTATGGTAAAAAGAAGTGGTTAGAAGAACTGCCACCCTATCAAGGTGGAGGTGGAATGATTAGAGAAGTCAAGAAAGATAAAATATCTTACGGTGATTTACCAAATAAATATGAGGCTGGTACCATGGCTACAGCTCAAGTTATTGCATTTGATCAGTCAATTAAGTTTATGGAGAGTATTGGTATAGAGAATATAATGAAACATGAAGCTGATTTAGTTGAGTATGGTCAAGAGCTTTTACAAAAAAATAATTCTGTTAAGTTAATTGGAAGTCCAAAAAACAAAGGGGGAGTTTTATCCTTCACATTGGAGGGTGTTCATCCACATGATATTGCAACAATACTTGATGAAGACGGAGTTGCAATAAGAGCAGGTCATCATTGCTGTCAAATATTACATGACAAATTAAATATACCTGCTAGTGCAAGAGCGTCAGTTGGAATTTATAACACTAAAGATGACTTAGATAAGTTAAATGACTCTATTAATAACTGTAAAAAAATATTTAATTTAAAATGAACTTAAAAGAACTTTATCAAGAAATTATTTTAGAACATGGAAAAAATCCAAGGAATCTTGGAAAAGTACATGAGTTTAATAAAGATGCAAAAGGTCATAACCCTTTATGTGGAGACAATGTTCATGTTTATCTTAAATTAAATGGACAAAAAATAGTTGAGGAAATTTCATTTGAGGGACGTGGATGTGCTATTTCAATGGCATCAGCTTCAATCATGACAGATTTAATTAAAGGCAAAAATGAACACGAGGCTAAAGAGATAGTTGAAGACTTTTTAGGAATGATAAAAGAAAATCCAGACTTAAAATCAGAATACTTAAAAGACGACGAAAAAACTAAATTAATGTGTTTATCTGGTGTTAAACAATATCCAATGAGAGTTAAGTGCGCAACATTATCGTGGCACACTCTTACATCAGCAATGGATAACTCAAAAGAAATCACTAAAACCGAGTCGTAACTTTATGGAATTAAAAGAAAAAGTAATTGAAGAAATAAAAAAAATTTACGATCCTGAAATACCAGTAAATATTTACGAACTTGGATTAATATATGATATTGCTGTAGATAAAAAAAATATTAGTGTAAAAATGACACTTACCACTCCAAATTGTCCAGTAGCTGAAAGTTTGCCTAAAGAAGTTAAAGATAGTATTATGCAATTAGAAGAAGTTGACAAAGTAGATTTAGATTTAGTTTGGGAACCACCATGGGATAAGTCTATGATGTCAGAAGCAGCAAAATTAGAGTTAAACTTATGACAAAACAAGTTATATCATTAAGCGATCAAGCAGCAAACAGGATAAAGGAAATTATGTCTTCAGCTGAAAATGGATCTATTGGTGTTAGAGTTGGTGTAAAATCAGGTGGATGTGCAGGAATGTCTTATATTATGGAATACACAAAAGAAATTAATCCTAATGATGAGGTTATTGAGGATAAGGGAGTAAAAGTGTTTATTGACCCAGCAGCTGTAATGTATCTTTTTGGAACTGAAATGGATTATAAAAAAGAGCAATTTTCCTCTCAATTTGTGTTTAATAACCCTAATGAAACTGAAAGATGCGGTTGCGGAGAGTCTTTTAAAGTTTAATTATTGGTAATAAGAAATAAACCAATATTGGCCTCTTTTATTCATTGAATAAGTTTTATTTTTTCTACGCTTAGGTTTTCTAATTTCAGGCTTATTATAACCAATAATATTTTTTAATGTTGATATGATCTTTGTCATACCTTTTCATAACAAAAATAAATGAAATTAGAATTCTAATATGGGAATACCTGCTATTACTGCAGGTAATCCCATATAATTAAGCTTTTTAACAGCTATAATACATGTCAAATTCAATAGGATGCGGCGTATGTTCAAAATTGTGAATTTCCTCATATTTAAGTTCAATATACGCATCTATTTGATCATCAGTAAATACATTGCCTTTAGTTAAGAAACTTCTATCTTTATCCAAAGCTTCCATTGCTTCTCTTAACGAACCGCAAACAGTTGGTACCTTCTTAACTTGCTTTTCTGATAAAGCGTAAAGGTCTTTGTCGAACGATTTACCTGGATCAATTTTATTTTTTATTCCATCAATACCAGCCATAAGCATAGAAGCAAATGTCAAGTATGGATTTCCTGAAGCATCTGGGAATCTTATTTCACATCTTGCACCTTTTTTGCTTAATGTGATTGGAATTCTGCATGAAGCTGATCTATTTCTTGCAGAGTATGCAAGTAAAACGGGAGCCTCAAATCCTGGAATTAATCTTTTATAACTATTTGTAGTAGCATTAGCAAATGCATTAATTGCTTTTGCATGCTTTAATACTCCACCAATATAATAAAGCGCAGTTTGAGATAATCCAGCATATTTGTTTCCAGAAAATACCGGAGTTTTCCCTTTCCAAATTGATTGGTGAGTATGCATTCCAGAACCATTATCTCCTTTAACTGGCTTAGGCATAAAAGTTGCAGTTTTTCCAAAAGAGTGAGAAACCATTTGAACTACATATTTATATAGCTGAACGTTGTCTGCTTGGTTAACCAAAGTTCCAAATAACATTCCAAGTTCATGTTGACTTGGAGCAACTTCATGGTGATGTTTTTCTACTGTAATCCCAACATCCCTTAGTCCTTTAAGATATTCACCTCTCATATCTTGTGCACTATCTACTGGTGGCACAGGAAAATATCCTCCTTTTACTCCAGGTCTATGACCCATGTTTCCATTATCATAAGATTTTCCAGAGTTATAAGGACCTTCTGAACTATCAATTGAAAAACTTGTTTCATTCATATCGTTTTTAATTCTTACGTCGTCAAAAACAAAAAACTCAGGCTCTGGACCAAAATAAGCTGTATCTCCAATTCCTGTTTTCTTTAAATAAGCTTCAGCTTTTTTTGCAATTCCTCTAGGATCTCTCTCATATGGATCTCTCTTAACAGCATCTAAAATATCACAAAATAAAATTAAAGTATTATGAGATGTATAAGGATCTATTACTTTTCTACTTAAATCAGGCTTTAATATCATGTCAGATTCATTAATTGCTTTCCATCCTGCAATTGACGATCCATCAAAAAATACACCGTCATTTAACATTCCTTCATCTACAATAGTTGTATCCATTGTTAAATGTTGAAGTTTTCCCCTTGGGTCTGTAAATCTAAGATCTACAAACTCAATATTCTTAGACTTCATTAATTTTAGTACGTCCTTAGCGCTCATATTATCTCCTATAATTTTTTAATTTTCTTATCAGTTAAGAAAAGATAAATAATGCCTATTAAATAGATATCACTTATGCTTTTTTTACATGTATATTAACCTTAAAAAATTAAAATTTTCAATCAATCCTAAGTTGCAATATTGAGTTTATTAAATAAAGAACCAGTTAAAAGAGCTGAAAAAGCATTAAAAGAATTCGATGAAACTTTATCAGTTAAAGAATTAGAAAATACAGCAAGAACTGCTCTTGACGCAGCAAAATCTTTAAATTGTGAAGTAGGGGCAATTGTAAAAAGTTTACTTTTTAAAAATGGTGATAATTATTTTTTATGTTTGGTCTCTGGTGACAAAAGATGTTCATTAAACAAATTAAAAAATTTTTTTAATAGTAAAGATTTAAGCATGGCATCACCTAATGATGTGAAAGAACAAACTGGATATACAATAGGAGGAGTTTCACCTATAGGTCATAAAAAAAGTTTACAGATATTAGTTGATAGATCCTTAAATAGGTTTAAGGATTTATATGCAGCAGCAGGACATCCAAACTGTATTTTTAAAATTAATTTTGATGATCTTATTAAAATAACAAATGGATCAATAGAAGACGTAATTGAATGAAATCTCCAAACGCTACTGATTATTTCATTCTTACTTTTTTAGCTTTGCTTTGGGCTTCAGCTTTCTTTAATATTAAAATTGCAACATATTCCTATGGACCAATAACAATAGCTTTTCTAAGAATTTTTTTTGGAATGATACCATTATTATTAATTTGTTATTTCAAAAAAATAAAAATTGAGGCGTTTTCTAAAGATTGGAAATGGTTTGCAGCAATTGGGATCATTAATTTAGTTATACCTTTTTTCCTAATAGCATACGGGGTTCAGAAAGTTCAAAGTAACTTAGCAGCAATTTTAATGTCAACTACACCTATAAGTGCAACAATACTTGCACATTTCTTTGCAGAAGGAGAGAAAATAAACATTATAAAAATATTCGGAATAGTATTAGGTTTTTCAGGAATTGTTTATTTATTCTCAGAAAATTTACTTATAAATAGTGAAAATTTATTTTCTGCTCTAATGATTCTTTTGGGATCCACTTTTTATGTTATTGGAGGAATTTTAACATTAAAAATTAGTAATAAGAAAAATGAAAATGTAACTGCATCAATTCTTATTTGGGGTGTTATAATTGTTTGTCCAATATCACTAATAATTGAGCAACCTTGGAATTTAAATCCATCATTTGAGTCTACATTATCTCTAATTTATCTTGGTATTTTTCCAACTGGGATAGCATGGTTATTAAGATTTATGATTTTAAAGAAAAATGGCTTAGTTTTTCAAAGTCAAGTCGCTTATCTAATACCGATTTTTGGTGTTATTTTAGGATTTATTTTCCTTAACGAGTTAGTAACACCTAAAATTTTAATAGCTTTATGTGCTGTTGTCTT
This sequence comes from uncultured Pelagibacteraceae bacterium, assembly GCA_902594335.1. GTDB lineage: Bacteria > Pseudomonadota > Alphaproteobacteria > Pelagibacterales > Pelagibacteraceae > Pelagibacter. The sequence continues at coordinate 121,687 of CACJLY010000001.1, forward strand.
AGGAATTTATTTTGTAAAAAAAGCAGGAGATAAAAAAATACAAAGTATATAAAAAATTTCTAATTTATTTTTAATTTTTCAAATTTTTTTGACTTAACTGATTTTTGTGCAGCTTCTGCTAACATTATAGACTTTCTTCCATCCTCAAAAACAGCTCTAGGTTTTATATTTTTTTTGCAAAAGTTTGCAAGGTCAGATAGTTGCAATCTAAAAGCTTCTGCATATCTCTCTATAAAAAAATGAAGGAGCGGGGATTTATTATTTGTTGAATTTTTTAAAAAGAGATTAGTTTCAGTATCTCTTTTATTATCAGATATCATCATTCCTTTTGTTCCAAAAAGTTCAACTCTTTGGTCATAACCAAAACTACAATGTCTTGAATTAGTTATAATGCATTGCACTCCTTTTTTCGACTTAAGCACTGTTGTTGCAAGCTCATAGTCTTTTAATTTATTAAATCTTTGGTCTGATATGTTACTTCCAGTAGCAAATACTGATATAAATTCATCTGAACCCAAGTAATACCTTGCCAAATCAAAATCATGTATCATCATATCTTTAAAAATACCTCCAGAACCTTTTAAATAAGATAATGAAGGAGGAGCAGGGTCCCGACTAGTTATAATAATTTTTTCAAGTTTGCCTATTTTATTTTTTAATAAATTCTTTTTAAGTAAATTATGTCCAGGATCATATCTTCTATTAAAGCCTATTTGAACTTTAGGATTAAGTTTCTTAATTTTTGTTAATGATGAATTAATTTTTTTTAAATTTAAATCTAGTGGTTTTTCGCAAAAGATTACTTTTTTGTATTTTGCGCCTTTTTCAATAAATTTTAAATGTGTAGAAGTAGAGGAGGCTATAAAAATACATCTAATTTCATTATCTTTAAAAGCTATATCTGGATTGTTTATAGAAATAGAATTAAATTTTTTTGAAACTTTGTTTGATAGATTTTTATTTAAATCAAAAACATATTTCAATTCAAATTCACTATTTTTTCTTAAATTATTAGCATGCATCTGGCCAATTCTACCAAGGCCTAATAGAGCAGTTTTTATTTTATTTTTACCCATCTTTTTTTTCTATTTGAAACTTTGCATGCTTCGATAAATTTTGCAGTTTCCAGTCCTTCGTCCTCATTAGGGTAAAAATACCTTTTTTTTACATTATTTTTCAAAGAAGCTGCAAATTCACGATAAATATTTGCAAATGCATCTAAATAGCCTTCAGGATGTCCAAATTTTAATCTAGAAAATTTTTTAGACAATTCAGCATTAAAAAAACCTCTTTCAATAAATTTAACAGCACCATTAGATGGATTAAGTTTTAAATAGTTTGGATCGTTTTGAACCCATTCCAAACTTCCTTTCGTTCCAAATATTCTTATTCGTAATCCGTAAACACCGCCTCTAGCCATCACACTTGTCCAAAACATTCCTTTAGCTCCATTATTAAAATTAATCATTACTTGAGCATTGTTGTCCATTTTAACTTTATTTGAAACTTGTTTAATATCTGCAAAAATAGTTTCACCTTTTAAACCTGATATATAAGTTGCCATATGATATGCATGGGACCCAATTTCATTCAGGACCGCTGAAGCTCCAACGATATTTTTATCTATTTTCCATTTAAACTTTTCCTTTGCATTTTTTTGAGTGATATTTTCTCCATCTGACCAATCCTGAACATATTCAACATTTATATATTCAACTTTTCCAATTTTACCTTTTTCAACCAATACTTTTGCTTCTCTAACCATAGGATAAGCAGAATAATTATGTGTCAAAGCATACTTAATTTTTTTATTTGATTTTATTTTTTTAAATAATTTCTTAGCCTGGGCAAGATTTCCAGCAAATGGTTTATCAGAAATTACATGAATATTTTTATCAATAAATTTTTCAGCAATAATTTGGTGACTTGAAGGAGGTGTCATTATAGCCACAACATTAATACCATCTTTTCTTTCCGCTTCTCTTTCAGCCATTTCTCTAAAATTTGAATAGCATCTCTCTTTTATGATACCTAGGCTTTGACCAAAGCTTTTAGATAGTTTTGAATTTCTTGAAAAAACACCAGCAACTATCTCATATTGATTATCAAATCTTGATGAAATTCTGTGAACATGACCAATCCAGGATTTTGGGCCACCTCCAACTACACCAAGCTGGATTTTTTTTCCTTTAATTAATCTCATGATTAAATATATCTTAACAAATAAAAAATTTATGTCAGTAAAATTAGGTATAGCACCAATTGCTTGGAGTAATGATGACATGCCTGAATTAGGTGGAGATACTCCTTTAGAGCAATGTTTGTCAGAAGCAAGCAAGGCTGGATATGTTGGCATTGAATCAGGTGGTAAATTCCCAAAAACATCAAACGAATTATTACCAAAGTTAGATAAGTATAACTTAAAATTATGTTCTGGTTGGTATAGCGGAAATCTTAGAAAAAATTCTGTTGAAAAAGAAAAAAATTTAATTCAAGACCAACTGAAATTATTTAAAGATTGTGAGGCTCCATGTATCGTTTTTGCTGAAGTTTTTGGTTCAATACAGGGTGATCCAACAAAAAAACTTTCCAATAGGCCAAAGATGACGGACCAAGAATGGAAAGATTATTGTACAAAAATTTCTGAACTTGCAAAGTATCTTGAAGATGAAGGTATGCCTTTAGCTTATCACCATCATATGGGTACAGTAATAGAAACAGAAGAAGAAACTAATAGATTACTAGAAAACACAGATGATAGTGTAAAATTAACTTTAGATACTGGTCATATGTTATTTGCTAAGGGAAACTCAATTAATATAATTAATAAATTTAAAGAACGAGTAATCCACATACACTGCAAAGATATTAGAGAAGAAGTATTAAAAAAAGCCCTTTCTGAGGATTTGAGTTTTAGGGATGCTTTTTTAGAAGGTGCTTTTACGGTACCTGGCGATGGGTGTATCGACTACAAACCTCTGTTTGATATTCTAAAAAAAAATAATTATCAAGGTTGGCTTGTGGTAGAGGCTGAACAAGATCCTAAAAAAGCTAATCCACTTGAATACGCTATCAAGGGTTACAAATATATTACTGATACTTTAAAGAAATCAAATTTAGAGATTAATAATCTATAATTTTACTTTTTTACTGTCTTCAAGTTTACCATCGAAAAAATCAAAAATATTTTGAATAGTTTCTTTTGCCATTCTTGTCATACATTCCTCAGTGAATGCTGCAGCATGAGGACTAAGGAAAACTTTGTCATTTTTTAATAAAGGATTATCAGCCTCTGGAGGCTCTACCTCAAATACATCAATTCCTGCTCCAAAAATCAAATTTTCATTCAATGCCCTATCTAAATCTTTTTCATTTATAATACCGCCTCTTGCAGCATTTATGATGATGCAATTTTTTTTCATCGTTTTTAGAAGTTCGTAATTTATAATATTTTTCGTTTGATCAGTTAAAGGTATATGGAGTGAGACAGCATCCATATCTTTAATAGCCTCTGATAAATCTTCAACTTTTTTACCACCCATTTTGCTTATTGTTTCTGAATCTACAAATGGATCGTAAACAAAAACGTTCATTTCAAATCCTAAACATCTTTTAATCAACGCTTTTCCTATTCTTCCAAATCCAGCAATAAGAATGCTTTTATCCCAAATCTCTATAGTTTTTGGTAATTTATTTCGTTCAGTAAATTTTCCACTTTTGACTGAATGGTCATACATACTCTTTCTTTTTGAAATACTTAAAAGCATGAAAAGAACATGTTCTGCAACTGCCACAGCATTTGCTGTTGCGGTTATTGCTACGTCGATGTTTCCTTTTTTACAGCTATTTAAATCAATATTATCGTAACCAACTCCATGTCTTGAAATTATTTTAAGGCTTTTTGCATTTTCAATTGCCTCAGCAGGTAACATTGAAGTTCTTAAAGAAACTGCATCTGCATCTACAATTTTTTGTTTCACATTTTCAACACTTAAATCTTCAATAACCTCGTAACTATAGTCGCTATTACTTTTTAATAATTCCATGCCTTTTTCATGAATAGGTTGGACAATGAGAATTTTTTTCATAATTTTAAAAAAAATTATATTAGTCTAGCAAGATCTCTTTTACTATTTCTAAATGTTGGAAGTGGATATTTAAATGCATACTTTCTTGGAATACATTTATTCTTTGCCTTTTCCCACAAAGCAATCCATTGCTTATAGTTGTGGATGGTAATATTTTTTTTATTTTTACTTCTTACATAAAAATTGGGCAAAGGTTTCCTGCCAGATGGGGTTCCAGCTCTATTGTATCTTAAATCAGCGCTAATTCTAAAATCATTAGATCTATTAGGCAATGAACAGTGAATGGAGTATTTGTGCAAAATAATAATATCACCAACATTAGCTTCTAGAAAAACTGGCTTGTAATTATTAAGTAGTTTACTATCTTTTATTTCTACCTGACCTCTATATCCTGATATATGATTCAATAGTCCCAATTTATTAATTTCTTTTACTGTAATCATGCATCCATTTTTTTTAGTAGTTTTTGTAAATGGAATCCAAACAGTTACCATATCAGTTAATCTTTGTCCCAAAGATGATAATACTGCTGCATCCTGATGCCATGGAGTCCTACCTGAAAGACCATCGTGAACAGAATGTTTAGGTAATTTATTTTCGGGTTGTTTAATTCTTGTATTTTGAACTGGATTTGAAAGAATTTCTGGCCCTAATAATTTTTCAACCACATCCAAGATTTTTTTGTGATTAATTAAATTCCATAAAGATTGAGATGCAAAATAATCACTATCTTTCTTCACGTGATCTCTTGGAAGTCTAGTATTAAAATATTGATCAAGATCATAAATTTTTAGTTTTGAAATGTATGTATATTTTTTTCTAAAGTTATATTTAAAAATTTGTTCTTTCATATGCCCAGGAGCAAATTTATGAACTAAATTGTCCATTACATATTCCATGTCATTTAAAATTGGTTTTAAATCTTTATTGAAATTAAGAACATTTCTTACTCTCAAGAAACCATCTCTATCTAAAATACTCTTTAATTTAGTCTTTATTTGCATAGTTATTAATATTTTAGCAAATAATTCGAATCATGAAAAGATGTAAGCATTCTTTTTTTCGTCGCAACAATATGTGGATGATATTCAAAATTTTTATATTTCCATATCACTGGCTTGTTAAGAGCATAACTTCCATAAATAAAAAATCTTTTTGGACAGTTTTTTTCCTTAAATCTATTTACTCCGTGATAAGAATTTGGAGTAGATTTAAAGAAAATTACACTTCCCTGTTTTGGTGTGAATTCCTTTAATTTATCAAGTTCATTAATATTAGGAAACCTTCTAAAGCTTTTTCTAAGGTTTTTGTTTACTTTTTTCTTATATAAAGTAAGAGATCCTCCATTTTTTTTTGGTATATCGGTTAAATAGATCAAAAAATTATATAGCCTATTCACATCATCTCTATGTGGTCTCAATCTATATCCTCCTTTAGATACTGAGAAATCAATATCTAAATTTAAATTAGGGTTTTTATAATCTTTACCTAGTAGTTTTTTTAGCTCTTTGGAATTTACTTTTCTTTTTAGTGTATATTTTTTTTTATTAAATTTTTTTGGTTTAAACAAACTTTCCCAAGTATTTGCCTTAAATTCTGTTTTAAATTTTTTATCAATTTTTTTATATAAGGATTGTGTATTGAAAGTAGCAAAAAGTTTTTTTGAGAATTTAGAACTTGAGATATATTTGTTGAAATTTTTTGATCCTTTATTAATCCTGCTTCTGCCACCCATAATCATATCATCAAAACTTTTTGAATTAGTTATTTCTTTAATTAAAGAATTACACACTTTTTTACTGATTATTTGTTCTCCAACAATGACTGGGAAGTTTGATTTAATTTTCTTTAGTTTACTAATTTTCAGCATTTAGCTGTACATGCCCTCTTTTACTTTAATCATTTTGTACATAAGGTCATTTAATGGTGTGGCTATTCCATGTCTTTTTCCTATTTTAGACACGGCGCCACTTATGAAATCAATTTCAGTTTTTCTTTTATAAAGCACATCAAAAGCCATTGAAGACTTATTTGTTTGTTTTGAGTCAACAATTTTATTAAACATAAATAAACACTCATCTTCAGAAACATTAACGCCATCTGCTAAAGCAACGTCTCTTGTTTCTAAAATTATCTCTTTTCCTAAACTTCTAGAAACGTCGTTGGCATTATTATTTATGTAAAGATCAGTATGATGTAGATCAAAAATAGCTGAAAGTGGGCCTATTGCGGTTAAAGCAAAAAGTTTCATCCATTTTCTTTTTTTTACATCCTCAGCAGCAATCATTTCCAAATTATGAGCAGTAAATGTGTCTGCAATTTCGGTTATTCTATTAGTTATCCCACCATCATATTCTCCAATCCAAGAGGGTAGAGAAGCATGATTCATAATATGACCAGGACCTAAGATATTTGATGCTTGAGTTGTTGTTCCTCCGATTACTTTTTCATCGCCAACAATACTTTTAATTATAGCTTCATGTCCAATTCCATTTTGAAAAGACATAAAAACTGTTTTATCGTCAATAATATTTTTAATACTTTTTAAAGCAGGCTCTAGAGCTGTTGCTTTACACATCACTATCACAGCATCAACTTTTCCAATTGTAGATGGATCTGATGTTGCTGGTACTTTTATAAATCTATCACCACCATGACCATCCATCTTTAGACCATTTTTATTTATTTCATCAACATGCTCTTTCCAAACGTCAATGAGCGTTACATTTAGACCTTTTTCTGCTAGTAGGCCTCCAAATAGACAACCCATTGCTCCTGCACCAAGAACTGCAACTTTTAAATCTTTATTATTCATTTTTAAAATCGAAATATATTTATGTAAAAAAATTATGCAATATATTATGTAACTAATTTATATATGGAATTAAAAATAGAAAAAGGAATTTTCAAAAAATTTAACTTAGAAGAAATATCAAACGCATTAGAAAAAGGTCTGTCAAAGAATTATGACAGTGTAAAAGCAGAAGTAATTGATTGTCCAAATTTAAGAAACTGGGATTGTCCGTCTGAAGGCATGAGTGGTAACCAAAGGATAATCGATGTTGGAGGTGAGCCTTACATGCATGATCCTAAATATCTTGGAACAGAATTTGATTATTTTGAAATCTCTAAAATGATTGGATCAGAAAGATCGTACGCACTTGGCGCAGGATCTGGAGCAATGTCTTGCCTGGATGGACACTGTGGAGAATTGGTTATAAATGAAAACTTTATTACAAAAGAAAATAAATCTTTAATTGCTAGGGTAGGAAAAGATAAAGAATGTATAGTAGAGGACTATACTGCAAGCAAACATGGCGGGCTGGGTAATGTTTATTATTCAGATGGTCTTAAAGGAAAAGTTATATATTTAAAGATAAAAAAAAGAATTGGAAAACAAGGTTCATTACCTCAATCAATAAGAGCAGTACTTTCAGAAAATCTTAAAATTGGGAATAAAGATCATATTGCTCTTGCTGGTGTATTTAGAGTTTTGAATGGAAAAATAAGATCACATGTACAACCAGATTATAAGGATATAAAACATGAATATTATGACCCACAATTGATGAAATGCACAAAAGATTTTCTACAATTTTATGAGCCTGTTGGACCAAAATTACAATGCTATACTGTTTTATGGACTGGTGATCCAACGGGAGGAGAATTAAATTTAAGAGAGTCCGGTGAGCATACTCACTTTCACTCATATGAGCATAAGAATGATGCTGGACATTATCATTTTGACGTTTCACCAGATGAAATTGAATATGAAGGGTACTTTAATATTGCACAAGAAGTACATAGAGTGAATAATATCTATAAAGAATTAAAAAATATAAAATGAAAAAGATTTATACTTGGGCCGCTCAACCTGCTAATAGAACTCTTACAGTTGATGATCTTAAAAAAGCAAAAGGAAAAAAAAAATTTACTCAAGTCACAGCTAATACAATAGATGAAGCTGAGGCCGCAGAGAAGGCTGGGTTTGAAATGATAATCTGTAATGCTTTTAATGTGAAACAGGTGAGAGAGGGATCAAAAAATCTATTTTTAACTGCTGCGCTAGTATTAAATAAATTTGTCACTTCGGAAGATATCATGAGAGGAGCGTTTGAAGCCCTAGAAAATGGAGCTGATGCTGTAATGACACCTAGAAGTATGAAGATCATAGAAATGCTGGCTAATGAGGATGTTCCAGTTATGGGACATCTTGGTTTAGTTCCAAGAAAATCCACGTGGATTGGTGGTTTAAGAGCAGTAGGAAAAAATAGTGAAGAGGCACATAAACTTTTTTTAAAATTTAAAAGATTAGAAGATGCAGGAGCTTTTTCTGCCGAATGTGAGGTTATTCCAGAAAATGTAATGGGAGAAATCTCTAAAAGAACGAATATAGTTACAGTATCTTTAGGTTCAGGAAAGAAAGCTGACGTAATGTATCTGTTCATGGAAGACATATGTGGAGATACTTTAAATCCTCCAAGACATTCAAAAGCTTATGGAAATTTATTAAAATTAAAAAATGAAATAAAAGTTGAGAGAGTTCGAGCTCTTAAGGCATTCAAAAAAGCTTCAATGGCAGGAAAATTTCCAGGAAAAAAACAATCTTCAAATTTAAATAAAAAAGAGTTCGAGTCTTTTCTTGATAAGCTTGATTAATAAGTTTCAGATTCTTTTTTGCTTATTGAACCTTTCATTTTTTCAACAATTGCTTTAGCACCTGCGCTCATTGCTCTTTGATCTGCACCAATAGTTACAAAGTTAAAACCTTTGTCGATCATTTTTTGAGCGTACTCTGGTGTTCCATTATGAATTCCTGCAAATATATTATTTTTTTTGGCATGCTCTAATATTCTTAATATTTCTGAATAAGCTTTTGTATCTTCTGCTCTATCAAATCCAGGCTTTTCTCCTATTGCTAAACTTAAGTCAGCTGGACCAATATATATTCCGTCTACGCCATCTGTAGACATAATCTCATCTAATTTATCTAACGACTCTTTTGTTTCAATCATAGCTAATTTTAAAATTTCATCATTTGCATGGTCGGCATAATCAGCTCCACCATAAATCAATCCTCTAACAGGACCAAAACTTCTATATCCTCTTGGAGGATACATACAAGCTTGAACAAATCTTTCTGCCTCTTCTTTGTTACTTACCATTGGACATATAATTCCATAACAACCAGCGTCTAAAATTTTCATTATTTGGCCTGGTTCATTCCAATTTACTCTAGCAAGAGGAGTTACATCAGTTGATGAAATTGTTTGAAGCATTGGAAGTGCATTTGTGTAATCAACAAGTCCATGTTGCATATCTACAGTTAGAGAGTCCCAACCTTGATGCGCCATAACTTCGGCTGATACAGTGCTTGGTATTTGTAACCAACCATTTACAACAGGCTTACCATCAGCCATCATTTGTTTGACTTTATTTTTTCTCATTAATAATTGAGACCGAAGTGAGTATACTTAACGTTCAAATAATCTTTGATAGCCATTGAACCACCTTCTCTTCCATAACCTGTTTGTTTTATTCCTCCAAAAGGTACTTCAGCAAATGCAATTGTTGGATGGTTTACAGCGCATGTTCCAGTTTCCATTTTTTCTGATACTTTGTGCGCTTTTTCTAAAGAATTTGTGTAGATATAACTTGCTAAACCAAGGTCATTGTCATTTGCTCTTTCCACAACTTCATCTGTGTCTTTAAAAGTAAGCAATGGAACTAAAGGTCCGAATGGCTCTTCTTTAGCAATTGTAAAATTATCTTTAACATTGTCAAAAACAGTTGGTTCATAAAAATACCCTTTATTAAAACCAGCAGGTCTTTTTCCACCACATAAAACAGTCGCTCCTTCATTTTTAGTTTTTTCTACTAATGCCTCTATTTCATTTAATCTTTTTTCGGTTGTTAAAGGCCCTAGAATTGTATCTTCATCCATTCCGTTACCAACTTTAAGCTTGGTGACTTTTTCAACTAAAGTTTTAGCAAATTCATCTTTTTTACTTTCATGAATATAAAACCTTGCAGGTGATATACAAACTTGACCATTATTTCTAAATTTAGCAGTGATTGCCATGTCAGTTACTTTGTTAATATCTACGTCGTCAAAAACAATAAAAGGTGAATGACCACTTAACTCCATCGTGACTCTTTGAACTTTTTCAGCAGCTTGTTTTAAAATTAGTTTTCCAACTCTTGTTGAACCAGTAATAGAAACTTTTTTCACTATATCAGATGATATTAATTGAGATGAGATTTTAGCTGGATCGCCAGATAATAAATTTACTACTCCTGGAGGAACACCTGCATCATTTATAATATTCATAAGCTCCATTACGCTGCCTGGAGTAATTACATCAGGCTTACAAATTACTGAACATCCTGCAGCTAAAGCAGTAGAAATTTTTCTTGAAGATAAAACTATTGGAAAATTCCATGGTATTAATCCAGCAACAACTCCAACTGGCTCATATTTTACATACATTCTTGTATGTTCAAATCTACTTTCAACTATCTGACCATAAATTCTTTTTGTTTCTTCAGAGTTCCATTCAAAAATATCTGCAGCTCCTCCAACTTCTCCTTTCGCTTCTGATAGTGGTTTTCCAACTTCTAATGTTAGCCACTTAGCTAAAACATCTGTTCTCTCTCTCATTAGATCAGCAATTTTTCTTATAATTTTTGATCTTTGCCAAGGTGGAGTATTTCTCCAAACTTCTAGACCTTTTTCTGCAGACTTAAGTGCTTTGTTTACATCTTCTTCACCCGCTTTAGATGCCTTACCTAAAACTTCCTCAGTTGCAGGATTTAAAACATCATAAGTTTCATTATTTTGTGATGCTTGCCATTTGCCATCAATGAATTGTCCAAATTTGCTATACATAATTTTTATTTTGTGGTTTATTAGTTGAATATTTGTGGAGAATATAACTAGAAAAATGAAAAAAATAAAGCTTACTTGCGCGCATGCATTGGTAAAACATTTAATAGCTCAGAAAGTCTATATTGATGGTGAAGTTAAGCCTTTGTTTCCTGGTGTATTCGGTATTTTTGGACATGGAAATGTCGCGTGTTTAGGACAAGCATTAGAGGAAAATAAAGATCAACTTCCAACTTACAGAGGTCATCACGAACAAAATATGGCTTTAACAGGTGTTGCTTATGCAAGAGCTAAAAGAAGAAAGCAAATTTTTATTGCAACAAGCTCGGTTGGTCCAGGATCTACCAACCTAGTTACAGCATCAGCTGTAGCAATGAGTAATAGATTGCCAATTTTATTTTTACCTGGAGACACTTACGCAAATAGAATGCCAGATCCAGTTTTGCAACAGGTTGAACATTTTTCAAATCCAGGAATGACAGCTAACGACTCTTTTAAACCAGTTACAAAATATTTTGATAGAATCACAAGACCAGAGCAAATACTACAGTCACTTCCTCAAGCAATTCAAACCATGTTAGATCCAGCAGAGTGTGGACCTGCATGTTTATCTTTGTGCCAAGATGTACAGGGTGAAACTTTTGATTATCCTGAGGAATTTTTTAAAGAAAGAATTCATAACATTAGAAGACCTAGACCTGATGATTTTCAAATTAAACAAGCAGTAGAAAAAATTAAAAATTCAAAAAAACCTATTATAATTTCTGGAGGTGGAGTATTTTATTCTGATGCAATGGATGAGTTAGGCAATTTTGCAATTAAACATAATATACCAGTAACCCAAACAGTTATGGGATACTCAACAATGAAAAAAGATCATTCTCATTTTGTAGGACCAATAGGCGGCCTTGGTGGTAAGGCAGCAAATAACTTGGCAAAAGAGACTGATTTAGCAATCTGCATAGGAACTAAGCTTGCAGATTTTACAACTGGCTCGTGGGCTAATTTTGAAAATCCTGAATTTAAATTAGTTTCAATTAATATAGCAAGACATGATGCCAACAAACATTTAGCAGAAGCAGTTATAGGTGATGCAAAAGTTACCTTAACAGAGTTATCTAACGCTATTGGAGATTGGAAATCATCTGATAGCTGGCATAAAAAATCACAAGTTGAATTAAAATCTTGGAATGAATACGTGGATAAAGAGAGTGGTCCAACAAATCAAGAATTACCAAGTTATGCTCATGCTGTTGGAGCAATTTATAGAAATTCAGATCCAACTGATATAGCTGTTACAGCAGCCGGAGGTTTAGTCGGAGAAGTTGTTCAAGTGTGGCGTCCAAAAGAGTTAAATACTCATGAAACAGAGTGGGGATTTAGTTGCATGAGTTATGAAATTTCTGGTGCTCTTGGTATAAAAATGGCCAATCCTGATAAAGACGTAATTGCTTTTGTTGGCGATGGATCATACCTACTTAACAATTCAGATATATATTCCTCAGTAATTACTAATAATAAATTAATAATCATTGTGTGTGATAATGGAGGTCATGCTGTTATAAATAGACTTCAATTGTTCAAGGGTGGAAAAGAATTTAATTGTTTGTTTAACTCTTCAAATATTCAAAACTCCAAAGAAGTAAATTTCGCTCAACATGCAGCAAGTATGGGAGCAAAATCAGAACATGTTTCTAGTATTTCAGAATTAGAAGAAGCATTTAAAAGAGCAAAACAATCAGATGTAACTTATGTTATATCAATTAAAACACATAGTTACGAGTGGCTTTAAGGTTCAGCTTATTGGGAAAGCCCTACGCTTGAAATACCAACATCAAAAGAAAATGAAGAAGCATTAAAACTTCACAAAGAAGGAAAATCAAAACAGAGACAAGGTGTTTAAAAACTTTATATGAATAAAGTTTTTAAAATTGGCTTAATAGGCTGTGGACATATTGCTGAAACATATTTTAGAGCTGAAAAATATTTTAATAATATAAAAATTATTAAATGCGCTGATATTAATATGCAAGCTGCAAAACGTTGTGCATTTAATTATGGGATAAAATTTTTAACTGTAAACGAACTTCTTAAAGACAAAGAAATTGAAATTATTTTAAACCTTACAATTCCAAAAGCACATTATCTAATTTCTAAAAAAGCTTTAACAAATGGAAAACATGTATACTCTGAAAAGCCATTAGCAATAAATTTAAAAGATGGAAAAGATTTAATAAATCTTTCAAAGAAAAATAAACTTTATTTAGGTAATGCTCCTGACACTTTTTTGGGTGGTGGAATACAAAAATCAAAAGAACTAGTTGAAAAAAATTCTATTGGAAAAATAAAATTAGGTAATGCAGTTTTTGCTTTTCCTGGAATTGAGTCTTATCATCCTAACCCTGAACCTTGGTTTGCAAAAAATGAGGGAGGTCCTGTTATTGATATGGGACCGTATTATATTACCGCTTTAGTAAATCTGTTAGGACCCGCAAAAAAAGTAGCTAGCACCATCATTCAAGGTCAAAAATATAGAACCATTGGAATAGGACCGAAAAAAGGAAAAAAATTTAAGGTAGAATGTCCAACTACTTATTTATCTACAATCACTTTTAAAAATAACTCCGTTATAAGATTAACATTATCATTTGATGTAATAGCTCATCAAAGAAATCACATTGAATTATATGGAGAAAAGGGATCAATGATTGTTCCTGACCCAAATATGTTTGGTGGATCAGTGTTAACTTGTAATAAATTAGGGGAAAATTGGAAAGAATTTAAGACTACAAAAATGTCTTTGGGACGTATTAACATAAGAACACAAAGTTCTAGAGCTAACGAAGCACCAACTAATGCAAACTATCGAGGAGCTGGATTATCTGAAATGGCATACTCAATTGAGAATAAAAGAAAACATTTATGTAATGGTGAGATATCTTTACATGTATTAGAAATTATTACTTCTATTATGAAAGCAGCTAAATTTAGAACATCTGTGTCAATTAATTCTAACTGTGTAAAACCAAAAAAGTTTTTAGAAATAGATGCAAAGAAATTACTTAAATAAATAGACCGTGAAGAAACATATAGTTATTTCTGATCCATATCCAAGAAGATTAGATTTAATCTTTTCAAGAAAAAAACTTAAGGAATTAAAATCAAAATATAAATTAATAACTGCTCCTAAGTTTAATAAAAAAGATTTTTACGAAAAAAATATTCATAAAGCCACTTTTATAATGGGCCAACCAGATCTTGACAAAAATCTTTTATCAAAAGCCACACAATTAAAATGTATTATAAATGTTGAAAGTAATTTTATGGATAATATTGACTATGAATATTGTTTTAAAAAAAAAATTGATGTCATAGCTACATCACCTGTATTTTCAAAGCCAGTTGCTGAAATAGCTTTAGGTATGACTTTATCCATATTAAGAAACATTCATAATGCTCATTTCGATTTTGTAAGAGGAAAAGAAAAATATGGTTTAGAAAGTAATTTAAGTGCTTCTCTTTTAACAAATAAAAAAATTGGTTTATTGGGGTTTGGAGATTTGGCAAAGGCGCTTTATCCTCTTTTGCTACCCTTTACAAAAAATATAAATGTATATGATCCCTGGGTGCCTAACAAAATTATTAAAAAAGCTGGTTTTAAATCAATTAATCTAAGTAAAATGTTTAGCGATTGTGAGATTATTTATGTACTAGCAACAACCACAACTAAAAATAAAAATTTAATAGACAAAAAATTGTTAAATAAAATGAAGCCAAAATCAGTTTTTGTTTTAATGAGTAGAGCAGCAATTGTTAACTTTGAGGATCTTAAAAAAAGAATTAAAAAAGGAGATATCTATGTAGCAACGGATGTATTTCCTGAAGAGCCAGTTAAAAAAAATGATCCAATTAGAAAACTAAAAAATGTATTGTTTTCAGCTCATAGAGCAGGAGCTTTAGAACAGGCTTTTTTTAACATGGGTGAAATTATTCTAAAAGATATGAGCTTAATTTTAAAAAAAAAGGCACCAAAATTCTGCAAAAGGGCTCGAAGCAAAACAGTAAATCTGTTAGCCTCAAAACCTGTTGCAATTAACTGATTTTTTTATATTTTCATGATTTATGTCATCAATTAATCAACTACTTCTCGAAGCAAAAAGTGTAACAAAGTACTTTGGAACTATAACGGCTCTTGAGAATGTAAATTTAAAGATACATGCAGGAGAGTGCCTAGGTGTTGTGGGTGATAATGGGGCTGGAAAAACGACATTAATGAAGGTTTTATCTGGACTTTATAAACCAAGTTCTGGCTCACTATATTTTGATGGTAAAAAAGAGATATTAGAAAGCCCAAAGGACTCACAAGAGTTAGGCTTAGAAATGGTTTACCAAGATTTGGCTTTAGCGGGAAATCTTCCTATTGGTGAAAATATTTTTTTGGGACGTGAGCCTACTAAAAATCTTGGTTTTATTAAGCTGCTAGATTTTAAAAAAATAAAAGAACTTACAGATGCTCATTTAGGTAAGTTAAAAATTAATGTAAAAAGTGCAGATCAAAAAGTTGAGGAACTTTCAGGGGGTCAAAGACAAGCAGTAGCTATAGCAAGATCTACAGCGTTCAATGCAAAAGTAGTTATTATGGACGAACCCACCGCTGCTCTTGCTATTAAGGAAGTTGGAAAAGTTTTAGATTTAATTAATAGCTTAAAAAAAACTGGAGTTGGCGTAATTGTAATCAGCCATAGAATGGATGATATATTTGCTGTCTGTGATCGTGTGATGGCTTTGTTTCAAGGAACTAATTTTGCTGAGTCTGAATTATCAAAAACTTCTAGAGATGAAGTAATTGGTTGGATCATGGGAAAAAAATAATTATGGATAATAAAGATCAAGAAAAAGATTCACTATATTTAAAATTAATTCCTTACTTTGATAGATATGGAATTTTATTATTATTGCTCATAATGATTGTGGTAATGCATTTTTTGCAGCCAGATGTTTTTTTGTCGTGGAGAAATGTAACTAACGTATTTAAACAAATATCTTGGCAATCTATGCTTGCTCTAGGAGTTTTCATGGTAATTGTAACTGCAGGTATTGACCTTTCAGTTGGTTCTATAATGATGTTGTCATTGATGATATTGGCAATTGTAGCAAAAGCAGGAGCCCCATGGTTTGTTGTTGCAATGACACCACTTATAGCAGGATTAATATGTGGACTAATAAATGGTCTTGGAATTACTATTTTGCGGATGCCTCATCCTTTTATAATGACACTAGGTACATTATATATATTTAGAGGTACTGGAAATTTAATTTCAGGTGGGACACCAATAAGTGGCTTTACTGATGAAGTAAGATATCTTGGACATGGAAGGATAGATTTAACTTGGTTAGGTCTCGAAAAATCTCAGTACCTTCCAGTGAGTTTAGTTCTTATTGCAATTGTATATATAATTTTCTGGGTTTTCATGAATCATACTAGAACTGGTAAATGGATATATGCTATTGGAGGTAACCCAAGCGCAGCAAGGGCATCAGGTGTAAATGTAAATAAAATATTAGTAATTGTTTACTCTTTATGCGGATTTTTATCAGGTATTGGAGCTCTAATTTTAGCTGGTAGAACAGATTCTGGATATCCTAACGCTGGTTTACAGTCTGAGTTAGACGCTATAGCAGCATGCATTATTGGTGGAGCAAGTTTCTTTGGGGGAAGAGGAACTGTTCTTGGTGTCTTTGCCGGGGTAATGATAATGGGTATTTTACGTAACGGCCTAAACTTAATGGATGTAAGCTCTTTTTGGCAGCAAGTTCTAATTGGATCGATAATAGTTCTTGCAGTTTATATAGATGTACTAAGAAGAGACTTAGGAACAAGAAAATAAATACACGTCTCAGTTGAAATAGTATTTTTTTATCCTCTATAATTAGTTGAATTACTTATAAAAATTTTATTAAATCTGTTTTTAATAATTATTAAAGGGGTAATATATGAGAGAACTAACAAGAAAAATTGTAGTATTTTTTTCTACAATTTTTTTATTAACAACTATGGCTTCAGTTTCTTTTGCTGATGGTCACGGCAAAAAAATCCTATTTAGTATAAAAGGTCCTGGTTCTGGAAATCCATTTTGGGCTTCAGTAACTAAAGGAGCTGAAGAAGAAGCTGCTAAATTAGGTGTAAAATTAATTTTGATTGCACCTCCACAAGAAGGAGATGTTCAAGCACAAATAAACCAAGTAGAAGACCAACTTGCAAAAGGTGTTGATGCTTTAGCACTTGCACCAGGAGATCCAAATGCTTTTGCTCCAATCGTAGATGATGCTATTAAAAGTGGAGTTCCAGTTGTGTTTGTTGACACTAAAGGAATTAACGAAGGCGTAACTTTTATTGGAACAAATAATATGAATGGTGCAGAATTAGCTGCTAAATTTATATGTGATAAAACTCCAAAAGGATCAGATGTTGCAATTCTTACTGGAATTGAATCTCAATCAACTGCACTGTTAAGAAGAGATGGTGCAATTAAAGGATTTAAAAATTGTGGTTTAAATCTTGTTGCTACACAAACCGCAGAGTGGGATACAGCAAAAGGAAGATCAGTAACAGAGTCAATTATTTTAAAAAATCCAAACATCAAAGCAATATTTGCTTCTAATGACAATATGGGATTAGGCGCTATGCAAGCTTTAAAAGATGCTGACATGAACGATGTAATTGTTGTTGGCTTCGATGCAACTCCTGATGCAGCTACGAGTATTTTAAAAGGTGAAATGACTGCAACGATTGCTCAGTTCTCATACAACATGGGTGCTTATGGTGTTAAATATGCTCTTGAGTTAGCTAATGGTGGAAGCATCGATATAAACATCGATACTGGAACACAGTTAGTAACAACTGCAAACGCTAACGATTTTAAATAATCTTTAGTTTTAAAGAACAATTTAAAGGGTGGAATTTTATTCCACCCTTTTTTTTTATGTATTATAATCTTTAAATGTTAATTAATATTAATCCCGTATTAAGCCCAGAATTACTGTTTCATTTAAGATCAATGGGACATGGAGAAAAATTAATTTTAGCAGATGCTAATTTTCCCTCAAATTCTACAAACGATAAAGTAATTCGATTAGATGGTGTTAATATTAAAGATGCAGCGACAGCTATACTATCGGTATTTCCTTTAGATAGTTTTGTTGTATCTCAAGGTGGATCTTCAGCTCTTAGAATGGAGGTCGATAACAAACCAGATGAATTAACTGAGACACATAAAGAATTTATTGAAGCAGTAAAATCAATCTCAGGAGAAAATTGGAAAGTTGGATCAATTTCAAGACAGGATTTTTACGTAGAAGCAAAAAAAGCATATTGTATAGTAACTACTACAGATACTAGACCATTTGGATGTTTTGTACTTACTAAGGGTGTTATCTTACCAGATGGAAAAGTCTGGACTTAAAAAATGAAACCCATTTGTGTTTTTGGTGTTTTTGTAGCTGACCTTTGTTTTGTCGCTGATGCAATTCCTGAAAAAGGGCAAACTATTTTAGGTAGTAAACATATTGTTGGTCCAGGCGGAAAAGGATCAAACCAAGCAATAGCTGCAGCTAGGCTTGGAGGTAAAGTAAATTTTATAACAAAAATTGGGAATGACCAAAATGCAAATATGGCCCTAAACCTCTACAAGGAAGCAGGTATAAATACAGACTCAATCATTCAAGATGAAAATCAGTTAACAGGTGTAGCAGGTATAATGATAAACAACAAAACTGGCGACAACGCTATAAACATTGTACCAGGTGCAGCTAGTTCTTTAACTAATAAAGATATTGATAAAAATATAAGTTTTATTGAAAATTCAGAAATTTTTTTAACTCAGTTAGAGACACCTTATGAAGTAACTAGTTATGCACTTCAAAAAGCTAGAGAAACAGGTTCAATAACTATTTTTAACCCAGCACCCGCATCAAACATTAATGAAGGTGATTTTAAATGTATGGATTATTTTACACCTAATGAAACAGAAGCAAGTTTTTATCTAAAAAAAAATGTTGAAAGCAAAAAAGAAATCGAAGAAGCTGCGAAAAATTTTCTAAATAAAGGAGTTAAAAATATTGTTATAACTCTAGGCTCAAAAGGAGTTTATTTTGCAAACTCATCTGAAAGCTATTTTCTAGATGCCTTTAATTTGAAAGATAAAGTTATCGATACAACAGGAGCAGGAGATGCATTTAATGGAGCTTTTGCATATGCCTTGTCTAAAAATCATAAAGATAAAGATGCTTTAGAATTTGCAAATAAGGTTGCGGGTATTTCAACTACAATGGTTGGGGCAGCCAATGCAATGCCCAAACTTAAAGAAGTAGAAGACTATTAGTTACTCTATAATTTTAAAATCAGACTTATATTTATCAGTGATTGTTAAACCAAGACCAGGTTTATTATCATCTAAATCTATATATCCATTTTCAGGAGCAGGATCACCTTCAAAAATGTAATAGAATAATTCATTTCCTATTTCTACATCATGGACTGGAAAAAACTCTGAAATTGGACAATTGAAATTGGACATTGTTAAATGATAATTATGCATTTGACCAGCATGAGGAATAACTGGCACTTGATACGCTTCTGCTAATGCATTTATTTTATTTGCAATTGTAAATCCACCAACTCTGTTATTATCATATTGAATATAACTAACTGCTTTAACGTCTAACAATTGTTTAAATCCAAATAAGTTGAACTCATGTTCTCCTCCAGAAATTGGAATTGCATTCATATTATTTAATTCAGCATAACCATGAATATCGTCTGCTATAACTGGTTCTTCTAACCATCTAGGATTAAACTTTACCAATTTAGGGATCATTCTCTTTGCATAGTCCAGGTTCCAACCCATATAACATTCCATCATTAAGTCAGTTTCATATCCAATAACCTCTCTAACTGCTTCAGCTAGCTCAATATTTTTTTTCATACCTTCAGGGCCATCTTTTGGCCCCCACCCAAATCTCATTTTAAACATTTTAAATCCCTGCTTAACGTAGCTTTCAGCTTCTTTTTGTAAATCTTTTATTGGCTGGCTGTAAAGTTTAGATGCGTAAACAGGTATCTTCTCTTTAGTTCGTCCACCTAATAGTTTAAAAACAGGTTTATTTGTAATTTTTCCCATTATATCCCAAAGTGCAATATCAATTGCAGAAATAGCTACCATGCCTAATCCTCTTCTTCCCCATGCATGTGTTCTTCTATACATTTTTTCCCAGATGTAGGAATAATCAAATGGATCTTCACCTATTACTAAAGGACTCAAGTAAGTATCGATTGTTTTTTTTACTAATTGAGGTGCAAGTGCTGCATTTCCAATTCCAACAATTCCGTCATCAGTTTCAATTTCACATATTAACCATTCATGAAATCTAAATGATCCCATTGCATCTGATTTTTCAAACAAAAGGTCAGAGGCATTTGTGCAAAAATTATTTTGTGGAGGAACTGTTTTACCGTTCCATTGATATACCTTGGTGCGAATACTTTTTATTTTTGACATTTAATTGTTTTTATTTTCTGCCATTGTTAATGCAATTTTAAATGAATTCAAAGTAGGTTCTAAATTTGCTTTATTTTTACCTGCAATATCAAATGCTGTTCCATGTGCAGGAGTGGTTATAGGGACTGGTAAACCTCCTTGTACAGTTACTCCTCGATCAAATCCAAATGCTTTTAAACCTGATTGTAAAGCATCATGATACATACCAACAATACAATCGTGATTTCCATTTTTATAAGCAGTAATAAAAGAAGTGTCACACGGTAAGGGACCATCAGCATTAATACCTAGTTTTTTTGCCTCTTCTATTGCAGGTATAATTTCGTCTTTTTCCTCTGTTCCAAATTCAGCATGAGGATTTAGTGCTTGGACTGCTACTCTCGGACTTTTAATACCATTTAATTTCATTGCTTCATTTATAAGTTTAATTGGCCTAATAATTTTTTCTTTTTTTACATGTTCTGGAACTTCTTTTATTGGAATATGTGATGATACTCTTGCTGTCCAAAAATTATCAATAACATTAAACTCACAAAAAAAATTTTTAACCTCCAACTTTTCAGCCATTAAATGTAATTCATCAGAATATTTATTTCCTCCAAGTTTAAGGCTTGTTTTGTTAAATGGTCCAAAGTTTATTGCATGAATTTTATTTTCTTTAGCAAGATCTAAAGCTAAATTTAACGCAGCTAAAACGCTTTGTCCCGCCTCTTTAGAGCACTCAGATAATTTATAATTATGATTTTTACCTTTAGAGATATCTAGAAAAAATTTACTACCCTTTGCAAAATCAATATTATCGAAATCTTCTACAAAATTTAAATTCTGTGATTTGCCTGAAATTTTATTTCCACTTTCTAATATATTTTTTTCACCTATTATAATTACATTAGCCTTATTAGTGATTTCCTCTGACAATAGTTTTGAAACCAATTCGGGCCCTATACCAGAAGGATCCCCTAAAAGAACTGCTATATTAATTTTATTTTGAGCCATTTTTTACTTTACGCTATGTATCAGATTATGTTTATATATTTAAATATAAATTAACTTAAAAGAGGGAAATTATGAAAAAAAGTTTTAAACTTTTCTTAGCAGCTGCATTTCTAGTAACAGAATTTTTTGTTGTTGCGCTTCCACTTATGATTACTTCTGCAAAAGCAGATGGTCATCCAATTCAAGCTATTACTCACGCTGGTTTTGGTGGTGGTACAGACGTAACTACTAGAATGATGCTTCTAAGAGCACGTAGAGTTCTTAAACAAGACATGCAACTGGTTAACAAAAAAGGCGGTGGTGGAGCAGTATCAATGGATTACATGATGAGTTTACCTGCTGACGGACAACACACTTTAACTTGGACTACGGGTCATGCTGTTTCAATGGCGTTAGGTAAAACTAAAGTTAAAATAAGTGATATGCAACCACTAGCAAGAGGAACTGATGACCCTCAATTGTTTGTTGTAAATTGTAAAGCTGACATTAAAGATGCTAAAAAATTTATTAGTACTCAAAAATCAAAATCACTTAAATATGGAACAACGCACGTAGGCGGAATTGATGATGTGAGTGCTATTGCATTTACAAAAAAAGGTGGATTAAAAGATCCAACTATTGTTGCTTATAAAGGTGTAGCTCCAATTAAAACTAACTTAATCAAAGGAGATATCGATGTAGGTGTTTTAAACTTAGGGGAAGCATTAACAGAAATAAATGATGGAACACTTTGTGTTTCTGTTGTTTTAGCAAATAATAGAATGGCTAAAATTGGAGACTCTCCAACAGCTAAAGAGTTAGGAATACCTGTCTCTTTATCTACCGTAAGAGGATTTGTAACTAAAAAAGGGGCGCCAGCTGACAGAGTTAAAGAATTAGAAGCTGGAATGATGAAAGCTATGAGCCATAACTACTACAAAAATTTCTTAACAGAAATTGGTCTTGATGAGACAAGTGTAGTTGGTGCTGATGAATGGGGTAAGCAAATGGAAGAAATGCTTACAGAGATGACGGCGCAACTTAAAGCTTTGGGTTACATTAATTAGTCATAAGAAAGTACATTTTTTTATGAATAATGTACGAAATAAAAAAAGGGCAAACAAAAGTTTGCCCTTTTTTTTTAAAGATGAGTTTAAAGTTTCATTTATTATTGTTTTTATCTCAATAATTTTACTAATAAGTACTTTTTCATTTGATATTGTTCCTCCAATTTTAAATAGAGGCATACAACCTGCAACTTTTCCTAAAGCTTTATTAATATTTATAATAAGTTTAACTTTAATTATCTATTATCTATCAATCAAAAATCCTTGGAAAATTGGAAACAAATTACCTAAAACATTTTTTTTAACTTTACTTAGTTTTTTAATATTTGTTATTATTTCAAAAACTTTAGATTTCTTTTTAGCTATATCTGTATTATCACTTTTTGTTTCCTATAACTGGGGTGAAAGAAGAATATTTTATTTATTATTAGTAAGCATTATTTTTCCTATTTTGGTTTTTATTTTTTTTGAAACAATCTTGGGACTAAGATTTCCTCCAGGAATAATTACTAACCTTTATTATTATTAAAATGGATAATCTTTTATTGATGCTGACCCCTCTATTTAGTTCAAAACTATTGATAGTTTTACTTTTTGGAACTTTGTTTGGATTAATTCTAGGAGTTCTTCCAGGTTTAGGACCAACAACTGGTGGAGCATTAATTTTACCATTTACAATGACGCTAGATCCTTTATCTGCAATAGTATTGCTAACCTCTATTTATTGTGCAGGAACTTATGGAGGAGCAATTACCGCTGTATTAATTAATACTCCAGGAACACCTGCAGCTGCAGCAACATGTCTAGATGGTTATCCTCTAGCCCAAAAAGGCGAAGCGGGTAGAGCTTTGGGAATGGCAACTGTATCAAGCACTGTTGGAGGAATTTTTAGTGTTATAATTTTAGTATTTTTTGCACCACTTTTAGCAAAACTTGCTTATGAATTTGGACAACCCGAATACTTTGCATTAGCAATTTTTGGTTTAACTATGCTTTCTTCTATAGGAGAAGGTAGTCCTATTAAAAACTTAATTGCTGGGGCATTTGGAATTTTAATTTCAACTATTGGTAAAGATTTTATGACATCAATAGATAGATTTACTTATGGAATTAACGAACTCTCAGTTGGTATTGGTTTTATTCCAGTAGTTGTTGGTTTATTTGCAATTAGTGAAATGTTAACTCAATCAACGCTTCTTGATCAAGTATTTAAGAGAGTCGCTTTAAAGGCAGTAAAACTCCCAACCAAGGATGATTATAAAAAAACATGGAAAACAATTCTTAGATCAAGTGGAATAGGTTCATTCATTGGAGTTTTGCCAGCTGAAGGTGGTACAGTAGCATCATTAATTGGTTATTCAGAGGCTAAAAGATTTTCTAAAAATCCTGAAGAATTTGGCAAAGGGTCAATTGAAGGTATTGCTGGTGCAGAAGCTGCAAATAATGCTGCAACTGGTGGAGCAATGGTACCTACATTAGCGCTAGGAATTCCAGGAAGTGCCACGACAGCTGTAATACTAACAGGTTTAATTATTCATGGTGTTAGACCAGGTCCAGATTTATTCAGAGAGCAACCTGATTTTTTATATGGCATATTTGGAGCCATGTTAATTGCTAACGTTTTATTTTTTATCTTTGGGTTTTTTGGAGCAAAAGTATTTGCGAGAATTACATTAGTTCCTAACAAAATTTTGTGGCCAATGATATTTGCTGTATCTGTTTGTGGAACATATTCACTTAGCCAATCAATTATTGATGTTTGGATTATGTTATTTTTTGGAGTACTAGGATTTTTTATGAGAAGATTTGGATTTTCAGTGGTTCCTGTAATTATAGGATTAATTTTAGGAGAGTTAGTAGAGGGAACTTTAAGACAATCTTTAGTAATTTTTGATGGAAATTGGTTGATGTTTTTAACAAGACCAATAGCTTTAACCTTTTTTATTTTATCTTTAATTGCATTGGCTTTTCCTTTATTAAGGTCAAAAAAACAAAAAAAATAATATGATTAATTTTGATTTAAAAGATAGAATTGCAATAGTGACAGGAGGTGCCCAAGGTTTTGGACTAGCCATTACAGAGAGATTTATTGCTTCAGGAGCAAGTGTCGTAATTTGGGATATAGATGAAGAGGCAATTAAAACAGCAACAAAAAAAATTAATTCAGATAAGGTTTCATACCAAATTGTTGATGTCGGAAATTATGAGAATATAGAAAAAAATTTAGCTGAAATTGAAAAAACACACAAAAAAATTGATATTTTTATCAATAATGCAGGCGTCGCAGGAAAAAATACCACGGTAGTTGATTATCCACTTGATGAATGGAAGAAGGTTATAGACTTAAATTTAAATGCAGTATTTTATTGCTGTAAGGCAGTGACCCCCTACATGATAAAGAATAATTATGGAAGAATTGTAAATATTGCATCAATTGCAGGAAAAGAAGGCAATCCTAACGCTAGTGCTTACAGCACTTCTAAAGCAGGAGTAATAGGTTTAACAAAGTCATTGGGAAAAGAATTGGCATTAAAAAATATTGCAGTTAATTGTGTTACTCCTGCAGCAGCGAAAACTAGAATATTTGATCAAATGACTGAGGAACATATAAATTATATGTTATCTAAAATTCCTAGAAATAAATTTGCAAAAGTTAATGAATTAGCATCCCTTGTGACTTGGTTATCAAGTGAAGAAAATTCTTTTTCAACAGCTGCTGTTTTTGATTTGAGTGGTGGAAGAGCAACTTATTGATTTATGCAAATAGGTATTGATGTTGGAGCTACAAAAATTGAAAGTGTAGTTTTAGATGAAAAAGGAAACGAAAGTCACCGTGAGAGAACTGATTGTCCAAAAGACTATTTTCAAATTATAAAAACCATTAAAGAAATTAACGAAAAGTTAGAAAAAGAATTTAAAAAAGAACTACCTATAGGTGTTTGTCATCCTGGCATTCATTCACCTCAAACAGGATTAGTAAAGAATGCTCCAAATTGTTATTGGTTAGAAAAAAAACCATTTCAAAATGATTTAAGAAAAGAATTAGGTAAGGAGGTATTTTGTGAAAATGATGCCAATTGCTTTGCTTTGTCTGAAGCTTTAGATGGGGCAGGAAAACATTATAAAATTGTCTATGGAATTATTATTGGCTCTGGAGTAGGCGGTGGTTTAGTAATAGATAAAAAAATTGTTAGTGGACCAAATGGAGTAGCAGGTGAATGGGGACATAATCAAATTAACCATTTAATTTCCAAAAAAGAAAATTTCGAATCTACCAATCTAAGAGAGGGCGAGATTGAGAGTTTTATGTCAGGCTTAAGTTTAGCTAAAAAATTTAATAAGCAATATAAAAAAAATTTAAAAACTAATGAGATCTTTGAACTATATAGAAAACATGATTTAGATGCTGAAAATTTAATAGATAATTTTAAAGTAAATTTAGCAATGTCCTTAGCAAATATAATTAACATTCTTGATCCCGATTGTTTCGTTTTTGGCGGGGGTGTTTCAAATGAAATTGATTTTTTAAGTGAAATCGAAACTATCGTAAGAAAATTTGTAACAGGCAGAGAGTATGATGGTGTGTTTCTTAAACCAAAGTACGGCGATGCTAGTGGCGTTAGAGGTGCTGCAAGATTAGGGAGAAAATCAATCTATTAATATTACAAATCAATTATTGGTTGTATTTTTTTTTCTTGTAGTCTTTTAATAAATCAATCTATAATTGTTTTTTTTAAGTTAACTTAATTTAACAAATAAGAGGGAAATATATGAAAAAAATGCTAATTGCTTTAATTGCGTTTGCATTCACTTCTACATCTTCTTTTGCAGGACCAAAAATTGAGGTTTTGCACTGGTGGACATCAGGTGGTGAAGCAGCTGCACTTAAAGTATTAAAAGATGATTTCGCTGCAAACGGTGGTGAATGGTTAGACATGCCTGTAACAGGTGGTGGTGGAGACGCTGCTAACGTTGCACTTAAAGCAAGAATAGTTGCGGGAGATCCTCCTTCAGCTTCTCAAATCAAAGGTCCAACAATTCAAGAATATGATCAAGAAGGAGTAGTTGCTCCATACAACATTGATCCTATTGCTCAATCAGAAGGTTGGGATGGATTATTAGATCCTATGATTGCTGCAGTTCACAAATGTCAGAATAACAGTGGTCCATATTGTGCGGCTCCAGTAAACATTCATAGAATTGATTGGATGTGGGCTAACAAAGCAGTATTTGATGCTAATGGAATTTCAGTTCCTACATCTTGGGATGAATTAAATGCAGCAGCAGAAAAACTTCAAGCTGCAGGTATTATTCCTTTTGCACATGGTGGTCAAGCTTGGCAAGATGCTACAGTCTTCGAAGCAGTAGCCATGGGTATTGGTGGAAATAACTATTACAAAAACTGTTATGTAGATCTTAAAGAAACTTGTTTAAGAAGTGAGACAACTGTAAAAGTTTTTGATCAAATGAGAAAACTTCAAGGTTTCACTGATGAAGGTAGCCCAGGAAGAGATTGGAACGTTGCTACTGGAATGGTTATTGAAGGAAAAGCTGGTTTCCAAATTATGGGTGACTGGGCAAAAGGTGAATTTACTGCTGCTGGAAAAGTACCAGGTGTAGATTACTATTGTGCTGCAACTCCATCTAATAATGGATACTTGTATAATGTAGACAGCTTTATATTCTACAAAACAAGTGACCCAGACAAACAAGAAGGTCAAAAATTATTAGCTAAATTAATGATGGGTAAAAACTTCCAAAAAGTTTTCAACTTATACAAAGGATCAATTCCAGCACGTTTAGATGTACCAATGGATGAATTTGATAAATGTGCAAAAACATCAAATTCTGACATCAAAACTGCAGGAGTAAGTGGTGGATTAGTTCCAAGTTTTGCTCATGGAATGGCTCAAGGTAATACTATGAAAGCTGCTTTACAAGATGTGATTACAGAACACTTTAATTCTGACATGTCTTCAGTTGATGCAGCAAATGCTTTGGCTGATTCAGTATTAGATAATATGTAAAATACAAAAATTAAGGCCACCTAATTTTTAGGTGGCCTTTTTTTTTAATCAAAATTAGAAAATATTTATAATGCTCAAGTGGCTAGAAAAAAACCTACCTAAAATCGTAATGGCTCCAGCTGTTGGATTAATTGGTTGGTTTGTCTATGGTTTTGTGCTTTGGACCTTATATATATCTTTTACAAATTCTAAAATCTTGCCCAAGTATGAACTTTGGGGAGTAGGTCAGTATGTTAAACTTTGGGGTTCTAGAAAATGGCTAATTGCAGTTGATAATCTTCTTATTTTCACAGCTTTATTCTTAATTTTTTGTGTTGTGATTGGAATTATTCTTGCAATATTTCTAGATCAAAAAATTAGGGCGGAAGGTGTCCTTAGAACTATTTATCTATATCCTATGGCTTTATCATTTATCGTTACAGGAACAGCTTGGAAATGGATTTTAAACCCAACCCTTGGTATCCAAAAAATGTTTATCGATTGGGGATTTGAAAACTTTACTTTTGATTGGTTGGTCAATCGAGAAATGGCCATCTACACCATTGTGATTGCAGGTGTTTGGCAATCTGCAGGATTTGTAATGGCATTATTTCTAGCTGGGTTAAGATCAGTTGAAGATGAAATCGTCAAAGCAGCCAAAATAGATGGCGCAAATTTATTTACAGTTTATTGGAAGATTCTACTACCAATGATGAGACCAGTTTTTTTTACAAGTTTTGTAATTTTGGTTCATATATCAATTAAAAGTTATGATCTTATTGTTGCGTTAACCCAGGGTGGTCCGGGTATATCTACAACCATGCCTGCATTATATATGACACAAACTGCATTTCACAAAAGTCAAGTTGGTTTATCAGCAGCGAGTGCGATGATGATGTTTATGGCAGTAGCAGCTGTGATTATACCTTATTTATATTCTGAATTGAGAAGAGAAAATGCAAGATAAAATTCACTCTTCGTATAAACAGCTTGAACAAAAATCTAAGTATACAAATATGTTCCTTAGATGGTTTTTATATTTTGTTTTAGTAATTTTTGCTTTGTATTTTATTTTTCCCTTGTATGTAATGGTTGTTACCTCATTAAAAACAATGGAAGAAATCCGTCAAGGAACACTTCTAACTTGGCCAAGTGGATTAAATTTTGACTCTTGGTTAGTTGCATGGGGTGGAAGAGGATATGGTGCAGGTGATACTTTCTTAAAACCATATTTTTGGAATTCAATTAAAATGGTTGTTCCAGCAGTATTCTTCTCTACTTTTATTGGTGCGATGGCTGGATATGTTTTAACAAAATGGAGATTTAAGGGAGACAAATGGGTTTTCCTTTTCTTATTATTTGGTTGTTTTATTCCTTATCAAGCTATCTTATTACCCATGGCTAGAACTCTTGGAGTTCTAGGAATATCGAATTCTGTAATTGGACTTGTTTTGGTCCATACAGTTTATGGTATTCCCTTTACAACTTTATTTTTTAGAAATTTTTATGTTTCTATTCCTTCTGAATTAGTAAAAGCAGCTAGAATAGATGGAGCAGGATTTTTTAAAATATTTTTTAAAATTTTACTTCCAGTATCAACTCCAATCATAGTAGTAACAATAATCTGGCAATTTACACAAATTTGGAACGACTTTTTATTTGGCTCAACATTTTCATTTGGAGAGGCAGCTCCAATACAAGTTGCTTTAAACAATATGGTTTTATCAAGTACTAGTGTTAAAGAATACAATGTAGATATGGCATCTGCTATTATTGCAGGAATTCCAACACTTATTGTATATGTTCTAGCAGGTAAATATTTTATTAGAGGATTAACTTCAGGAGCAGTAAAAGGATAGGGATGAAAACATTAAAAATAGTGGAATTATCAAAAAACTTTGGATCAACTGAGGTTTTAAGGAAAATTAATTTAGAGATAGATGAAGGTAATTTCTTAGTTCTTTTAGGTCCTTCTGGATGTGGAAAATCAACCTTGTTAAACATTATTGCAGGATTAGAAACTATTAATGAAGGAAATGTTCACATAGATGATTACAATGTAAGTAAAGTAGAGCCAAAAGACCGAAATATTGCAATGGTATTTCAATCTTATGCTTTGTACCCATCTATGAATGTACGTGAAAATATGATCTTTGGTCTTAAACAAGCTAAAGTTTCAAAGGAGAAAATCGAAGAGCAATTGGAAAAAGTATCAAAATTTTTACAAGTAAATGCTTTGTTAGAGAGAAAGCCATCACAATTATCAGGCGGACAAAGACAGCGTGTTGCAATAGGAAGAGCATTAGTGAGAGAACCAAGAATATTTTTATTCGATGAACCTTTATCAAATTTAGATGCAAAGTTAAGAGTTGAGATGAGACGAGAAATTAAAAAACTTCATCAGCAACTTAAAACAACAGTAGTTTATGTAACGCACGATCAAACTGAAGCTATGAGTTTAGGTACAAATATTGCAATTATGAATCATGGTGTAATTCAGCAAAATGATACGCCTGAAAATATTTATAATAAACCTAGTAATACTTTTGTGGCAGACTTCATAGGCTCTCCATCAATGAATTTATTAAAAGGCAATCTAAAAGAGAGTTCAAATAAAGTTTCATTTATTACCCATGGATCAAATATTGAAATTCCAATAAATGGATATGATTTTAAAGAAAAGTTTAATTTAGATAATAAAGAGGTCTTTTTTGGAATAAGACCAGAACATATATTTTTTAAAAAATCTAATGAAAATGATTTTGAGGTTAATCTAAGAGCAGATTTAAGTGAGTATATTGGACATGAACAGATAATGACCTTTAATTTTGAAAATCAAGAAGTGTTAGCAAAATTTCCTTCAACAGTAAAAATAGATCTCTCAAAAAACACAAAATTATTTTTTGATTTAACTCAAATTTCATTGTTTGATGCTAAAACAGAGGAGAGAATTTAAATGAAAGTAAAATATTTTGACTTAAAAAATAAAAAAGTTTTTATTACTGGAGGTGGCTCAGGTATTGGTGCATCAATAGTAGAACATTTTTGTGAACAGGAATGTGATGTATATTTTGTTGATATAAATAAAAAAGAGTCAAATAAATTAATTAAAGATCTAAAAAAAAAGGGTTTTAAAGCACCTCATTTTATTGAATGTAATCTTATAAAAATTAAAAAATTACAAACTATCATTCAAAAAATAATTAAATCAAAAGGTCCTATTGATATTTTGATAAATAATGCTGCTAATGATGATAGACACTCCACAGATCAAGTAGATGAAAAATATTGGAATAATAGAATGGATGTGAATTTAAAACACTTTTTCTTTACAATTAAAGCAGTTTTAAAAGGAATGATTAAAAATAAAGGTGGCGCTATCGTAAATTTAAGTTCAGTTTCATGGATGTTGGGAGAGGGTGATAAAGTTGCTTACGAGACAGCAAAGTCTGCTGTTATTGGATTGACTAGATCTTTTGCTAGAGAGTTTGGCAAATATAATATTAGATGTAATTCAGTTACACCAGGATCAATTGCTACCGAGAGACAAATAAAACATTGGTTAACCCCAAAGTATAAAAAATTTATTCTTGATAAACAATGTTTAAAGAGACAACTAAAGCCTGATGATGTAGCTAGCTTAGTTGTTCATCTTTCCTCCGATGTATCATCGGGGTGTACCAAACAAAACTTTATCATCGACGCTGGTATCACTTAAAATTTATATAAGTGCCTAAGAAAATAAAAATATCTGTTGTTGGGATCGGATTAATGGGTCAACAACATATCAAAGCAATAAATAAATCAAAACTTTGCGTTTTACACTCAATTGTAGAAATTAAAAAGTACGAAAGTAAATCAAAAAAAAAGTTAAGGGTTCCTGTTTATAGTAATATAGAATATTTAATAAAAGAAAACAAACCAGATGCAGTGATTATTGCAACTCCAAATAATTTACATGAAAAACATACAATTAAATTTTTAAAATCAAAAATTCCTGTACTTTTAGAAAAACCTATTTCAGATAAAATAACTTCTGCTAAAAAGATAATTAAAGCAGCCAAGATATCTAGGACACCTTTGTTAATTGGTTATCATAGAAGGCATAATTCAATTGTTAATGTTGTTAGAACTGTAATTAAATCAGGTAAATTAGGAAGGATAGTTTCAGCAAATATACTTTTTTGGATATATAAACACAAAAAATATTTTAAAGAAAATTGGAGAACCTCCGAGGGAGGAGGTCCTTTGGGAATTAACTTAGTCCATGATCTAGATATGATATGTTATCTGCTTGGACCAATTACTTATGTTCAAGCTTTTACATCAAATAAAGTAAGAAATTACAAAGTAGAAGATACTGCTTCTGTAAATCTAATATTCAAATCAGGAGCATTATGTACAATAAATATCTCAGATACGATAGTATCTCCTTGGAGTTATGAACTTACTGCTGGTGAAAATCCTGCATACCCAATTACAAACCAATCCTCATATTTTATTGGAGGAACTAAAGCATCAATAAAATTTCCAAATATAAAGATATGGTATTATAAAAATGAAAGAAGTTGGTGGAATTTTATTAAGTCAAAAAAAATTAAAACAAATAAAAGTCATGATACTCTTATTAATCAAATTAATCACTTTTCAAAAGTAGTTCAAAAAAAAACTAAACCAAAAGTGACAGGTGAGGACGGCTTAATTTCATTAAAAATATTTGATGCTATAACTAAGAGCGCAAATTCTGGTAAAAAAATTAAGATATAAAATTTAGATGAAAATAAAATTTTATTTTAAGTTAATTAAAGATTTTGTAAGACTTGGTTTTAATTCAGATGGAATACCAAAACTACCAAAAGTTATTCTAAAATCTATTAAGACTGGAACTTATATGGATATTGGTTGCTACCATCCTTTTAAAGAGTCTCATACTGCACTTTTATTTAAAAAAGGTTGGAGTGGCATAAATATAGATATTTCAAAAGAAAGCATAAGTTTATTCAAAATTTTAAGACCAAATGACCTGAACTTAAACATAGGTTTGGCCTTGAAAAATGGCAAACAGAAAGCATACTTTGAAAAAAATATTTCAACTGTATCTAGTTTAGACAAGACACACATAAAAAATATTGGCAGAAAAAATAAATTTATTAGAAACGTTAATGTATATACGTTAAAAAAAATCCGAGAAATATACAATATAAAGAAAATAGATTTTTTAAAAATGGATTGTGAAAGTTTGGATAATAAAATTATATTAAAGTCAGATTTTAAAACGTTACATTGTAGATTTTTATGTGTTGAACTACTACCGCAGGAAGTGTTTGGATGGAAATTTAGAGAGCCATTAAATAAAAAAAAAAATTATTATAAGGATTATTTTAAAAAGTCTGAAGTGTACAAAAAGTTACAAAAACGGTTCAAACTAATAAATAATTACAAATACGCTTTTTTGCTAAAAAAGAGGTAAATACTACTTAATTTGTTTTACTTTTTTTGAACCCTCAACTCTAATAAACAAAACTCCAAAAATTATAATTCCTATAAGACCTATTATTTTACTTATATCTGCAGGGACTCCAAAAATCAGAAAGTTGATTATTGTTGACCATAATAATTGTGAATATTGAAAATTAGTTACAAATGATAAATTAGATAATTGAATTGCATAAATAATTATAAAATGACTTATAAAGCCAAAAATTCCCATAGCAACTAAACCAATCCAATAAATATTATTTTCAATCGGTACCCAATTAAATGAAATATAAATTGTAAATATCAAAGCTCCAGTTACAGCAGTATAAAAAACTGCTGTAAATGGCTCATTGTTGCCAGAAATAAGTTTTGTAAAAAATTGATAAAGTGCCCAACACAGTGGTGGCACAATAGGAAAGATTAGTTCTGGCGATAATACTTTCATACTGGGTCCTAAAGCATAAATAATTGATCCAAAACTTAGCAACATCAAAATTGTACCTTTTGGTGACAATATATCTTTTAAAAAATATGCTGATAAAAGTGAAACAATTAATGGAGCGCTAAAAAAAACTACGTATATGTCAACCAAATCAAATCTTTGCAATGAGTTGAACATAAAAAATGTTGCTGTAACCATTAATAATGATCTAATAATTTGAATTTTAAAATTTCTAGTTAAATTTAGCTTCGGCTTAAAGATTAAGAAATAGACACAAAGAGCAACAAAGTGAAAAAAAAATCTTCCCCACACGGCTTGCGTAACCGGCATAACATTTCCCAAATATTTTGCAGTTGAATCCATACATACAAATAAAAAAAACCCTGAAGCGGACAGAAAAATAACCTTAATTAAAGAAGCTTTTTTATTTTCTGACATGATAATTTATGAAAATTTTTTCAAAAAACTACATTACTACGCCTACTTGCCAAGGATTAAATTCCTCGTCACCGTAGCCATTAATTTCACTTTTTGATTTATTTCCTGAAGCTGTATTTACAACTAGCTCAAATATTCTATTTCCAACTTTATCAATGTCCTCTTTACCTTCTGCAATAGTCCCACAATTTATATCCATATCTTCTTCCATTTTTTCATACATCGCAGTATTTGTTGATAATTTTAAACTCGGAACAGGTTTACAACCAAAACATGAACCTCTACCTGTTGTGAAACATATTACATTTGCACCTGAAGCAACTTGCCCTGTTACAGACACAGGGTCATACCCTGGGGAATCCATAAAATTAAAGCCTTTATTTTTTAATGGCTCTGCGTATTCAAGTACATCTTCTAATATTGATTTGCCACCCTTGGCAACTGCGCCAAGGGATTTTTCTAGTATTGTAGTTAAGCCACCTCGTTTATTTCCTGGAGCAGGATTATTATCCATGGTGCTATTATTTATTGATGTGTAATTTTTCCACCATTTTAATCTTTCCATTAATTTGTCTGCTGTTTCTTGGCTGTTAGCCCTATTAATTAGAAGATGCTCGGCCCCATAAATTTCAGGAGTTTCAGATAATATTGAACTTCCACCTTTTTTAACTAACAAATCAGCTGCAACACCTAAAGCTGGATTAGCTGTAATGCCAGAATATCCATCTGAACCTCCACATTGAAGAGCTAAAGTTAAGTGACTAACAGACTGAGGTGTTCTCTTAATTCTATTAGCTTCGGGTAACAAATTTTTTATTTGCGATAGAACTTTTTCTACAATTTTTTTTGTTCCACCTTCGTCTTGGATTGTTAGAAAATGAATTCTATTATGTTTTTTTAAAGACTCATCAAACAAACTCACTTGTGCACACTCACAACCTAAACCAATAACAAATACATGAGAAAAATTTGGATGATTTTTAAATCCATCTATTGTTCTTTGAAACATTTGCATTCCTTCACTTACAGTATTCATTCCGCACCCAGTGGAGTGAGTAATTGGAACTATCCCATCAATATTTGGATAATCATTTAAAATGTTTGAATATTTTATTTTTTCAACAATCATCTTAGTAACAGTTGCTGAACAATTAACTGTACTAACGATCCCTATATAATTTCTAGTGGCAACTTGACCATTATCTCTGAAGATCCCATTGAAAAAAGTGTCAACTTTTTCATCAATAACAGTTTTTTTATTTTGAACTCTAAAAGCTCTCTCAAAATCTTTAAATTCTAAGTTATGAGAATGAACATGTTCACCAGCAGTGATATTTTTTGATGCAAATCCAATTATCTGATCATACTTAATTATTGGATCACCTTTGTTTATAGGTTTTAAACAAACTTTATGTCCAAAAGGTATTGGATCAATTGTACTTATCCCTTGACCACTAATTTTAGTTTTTTCCGGTATAATAAATTGACTTACGCCAACATTATCATTCTTATTGAGAACAATTAGACTATTCATTTTTCAATATAAGTTTTATAAACCAATATAATATAATTTAAAAATTAATGAAAAAGAAGAATTTAAGAAGCAAACAATGGTTTGATGACCCTAAAGACCCAGGGATGACTGCTATGTATTTAGAAAGATATCTAAATTATGGTCTTACAAGAGAAGAACTTCAATCAGGAAATCCGATTATTGGTATTGCGCAATCAGGAAGTGATTTATCCCCATGTAATAGACACTTTTTATCACTTAGCAAAAGAATTAAAGATGGAATTAGAAGAGCAGGCGGTATTCCAATGGAATTCCCCACTCATCCAATCCAAGAAACTGGCAAGAAACCAACTGCTATGTTGGATAGAAATTTATCATACTTATCATTAGTAGAGGTACTTTATGGGTACCCACTTGATGGAGTTATACTTACTACAGGATGTGATAAGACTACTCCAGCAGCTTTAATGGCAGCTGCTACAGTTAATATTCCTGCAATTGTTTTATCCGGCGGTCCAATGCTTGATGGAAATTATAAAGGAAAGAAAGCTGGTTCAGGAACGATAATTTGGGAAGCAAGAAGATTGCATGCCAAAGGAGAAATTAATTACGAAGAATTTATGGATATGGCAGCAGCATCTGCACCAAGCCCTGGTCATTGTAATACAATGGGAACTGCTTCTTCAATGAATTCTGTTGCAGAAGCATTAGGAATGTCTTTACCTGGGTGTGCAGTAATACCAGCTCCCTACAGAGAAAGAGAACAAATTTCTTTTGAGACAGGATCCAGAATTGTAAAAATGGTTCACGAAGATTTAACACCTTCTAAAATTATGACAAAGAGAGCATTTGAAAATGCAGTCATAGTTGCAAGCGCTATAGGAGCTTCTAGTAATTGTACCACACATTTAATTGCGATTGCTAAACACATGGGTGTAAAATTTGATTTATCTAATTGGCAAAAGCTTGGACACAAAATACCTCTATTAGCAAACTGTCAACCTGCTGGAGAACATTTAATGGAAGGTTTTTACAGAGCAGGTGGAATTCCAGCAATCATGAAAGAATTAATAAAGCACAAAAAAATTCACCAAAACTTAATTACTGTTACTGGTAAAACAGTTGCCCAGAATTTAAGAAAAAAATTTAATGTAGATAGGAATGTAATTAAAACATTTAAAGATAGTTTAACTGCTAAGGCTGGATTTTTAGTTATGAAAGGAAATTTCTTTTCATCTGCAATTATGAAAACTTCAGTAATTAGTAAAGAATTTAGAGATAGATACTTATCAAACCCTAAACATCCAAACGTTTTTAAAGGAAAAGCAGTAGTTTTTGAGGGTCCAGAGGATTATCACCATAGGATTAATAGTAAGAAGTTAAATATTGATGAAAATTCAATTTTAATAATAAGAGGTTGTGGACCTGTTGGATACCCTGGTTCTGCAGAGGTAGTTAATATGCAACCACCAGATAGACTTCTAAAAAAAGGCATTAATGCACTTCCAACTCTTGGAGATGGCAGACAAAGTGGTACTTCAGAAAGTCCATCTATACTTCATGTATCACCAGAATCCGCTGTTGGCGGTGATTTAGCAATTGTTAAAACTGGAGACAAAATGACAATAGATCTAAATAAAAGAAGAGTAGATCTTCAAATTACTAAGTCTGAATTTATCAAAAGAAGAAAAAATAAAAAAATTAAAAAACTTACAAATCAAACTCCTTGGCAAGAAATTTCTAGATCAAATGTTGGTCAACTTGAAGACGGTGCATGTATTATGTCAAGAGATCAATATTTAGATATCACTAAAACAAAAGGTGTTCTAAGAAACTCTCATTAGATGAAACCAAAAATTTTAGTTTCTCGAAAAATTTCTGATGGTGCTGAACAAATATTAAAAAAAGAATTTGATGTAACTCTTAATTTAGAAGACAAACCTTACACATATGAGGAATTAATAAAACTTTCTAATGAATATGATGGTTTAATATCCACAAGTTTTGATAAATTAGATAAAAATTTTTTTGATAGTTTAAATGGAAAATTAAAAATTATTGGTCATGTCGGAGTTGGATACGACAATATCCATACACAATCAGCCAAAGAAAAAAATATCAAAATTTCAAATACGCCAAATGTATTAAACGATGCTGTAGCAGAAATAACAATCCTTTTAATTTTAGCATCGTCTAGAAGAATTGGTGAGGCTTATAATCTAGTTAAGTCAAATACGTGGAAAGATCATAGACCAGACATTACTAAACTAATGGTTGGTAATGAAATTACAGGAAAAACTTTAGGTATAATAGGAATGGGAAGGATCGGACAAATAGTTGCTGACAGAGCTAGATCGTTTAAAATGAAAATAGTTTATTACAATAGAAATAAGTTATCTAATGATCTTGAAAAAGATGCAACTTATTACCCTAATTTAAAATCAATGCTACCAAATTGTGATTATGTAAGTTTGCATACTCCTGCTACCTCAGAAACTAAAAATATAATTAATTCAGAAATTTTAAAACTATTCCCAAAACATTCGGTTTTCATAAATACTTCGAGAGGATCAACAGTAGATGATGATGCTCTGATTGAAGCTTTACAAAATAAAAAAATCTATGGAGCTGGATTAGATGTGTTTAATAATGAACCTAACCTTGATAAAAGATATTTAGAGTTAGAAAATTGTTTTGTTCTTCCTCATGTAGGCAGTGCGACGCATGAAACTAGATTGGCTATGAGTATGTTAGCTGTAGATAATATAAAATGTTTTTTCTCTCAAAAACCACTGTTATCAGAAGTTGTTTAAATAACACAACTTTCAGTTGCAATTATATAAACTAATTATCTTTAGAATTTTATTTCTGTCTTTTATTTGAATTTTTTTTCTCTTTATGTTTAAATTTAAAAAAACATAACCGAGAGGGAAAATAATGTTAAAATTAATAACAAAAATAACTGCTGCTGTTGCTGTAGTGTCTATTGCTTTATTTGGTTCTGCTAATGCAAAAACTTTAAAAATAGAAACTCACTTTACAGCTAGCTCACCAAATGGTGAAGTTGCAGCTCAATTCGCTAAAAATGTAGAAATGTTTTCTGGCGGAAGCTTAAAAATACAAATGTTCTACTCATCATCAGTAACTGGTAAATCTGCTGAGGTGTTTAACTCTGCACAAACTGGAATTATTGACTGTGATATGACAGGTGCAGGATACCAAACTGGTAAAAATGCAGCTTTCCAATTCGCAGGCGATGTAATGGGTGGATACGATAACCCGTATCAACAATATGAATTTTTGAACTTCCCAGGAGCTCAAGAAGCTGTTGATGCACTTTACAACAAATATGGAATGACTTTAATCGGTTGGTGGATACCAGGACATGAATCTTTAATATCTAGCAAACCAATTCCAGATGTTGCATCTATTAAAGACTTTAAATTTAGATCACCTCCAGGAATGGAAAGTATGATCTTTACAGCATTAGGTGCTAAACCAATCGTGATGGATTTTGGTGAAGTTCCAACTGCTTTACAAACTGGTCTTATTGATGGTGCTGATTATTCATCTTTAGCTACTAACTATGCAGGTGGACACTATGAGCAAAACAAATATGCTACATATCCAGGTTTCCACTCTATGCCAGCTGACCACTTAGCTTGTAACACTAAAGTTTGGAACAAGTTAAAGCCTCATGAAAGAGGAGCAATGAAAGCAGGAATAGAAATCGCTGGAAGAACTATCACTAGTTTAGTTGAGAGAAAAAATGCTGAAGCTGTAAAAGCTTTAAATGAAATGGGCGTTACTCTTCACGACTGGTCTAGAGAAGATAGACTTAAGTTCAGAAATGCTGCACTTGGTGCTTGGGAAGAATGGAAGAAAAAATCTCCTGAGGCTGCTGCACTTATAGAAATACACACAGCTTACATGAAAGCTAACGGTATCCTATAATTATTAGCAACATAAAAAAATACTGAAGGGCCTGAAAAGGCCCTTCGTACAAAACAATTTTTTTGCCAATGAATGATAAAGAGCTTCAAGATAAACAGTTAAAAGAGCAAAGTGAAAAAGTTGCAAGTAAAGATGATTTCCCTATATTTTGGATAGATAGAATTTCTCTATTTTTAAGCCACACAATTAAATATTTAATTCCCATAATAGTACTTGTTATGATGTACGAAATTTTCATGAGATATGTCTTATTTAAACCAACTTTGTGGGCCAATGAATTATGCCTATGGTTGGCTGGTGTTTGTTATTTAGTTGGGGGTATCTATGCAACAAGACTAAGGAGCCATATTAGAATAGTATTATTATATGATTATGTCAGTAGACCGACACAGCGAATTTTTGATCTAATTAGTACTGTAGTAATTGTTCTTTTTGCAGCAGCTGTAATTTATGGTGGTATGGAAGATGCATACAGATCATTTGTAAACTGGGAGAGATTTGCAACTTATTGGGATCCTCCAATTCCAGCTACTATGAAACCACTTACACTTATATGTGTATTTCTTATTGCACTCCAGTCTATTAACAATTTAATAATTGATTGGAGAAATCCTAAAGAAAGACAATACGATCCCGCTAAAGATTTAGAATAATATGGAATTTGAAATAGGAACACTCTCGATAATACTAATTGTTGGATTACTAGCTCTTATAGCCATTGGTGTTCCAATGGGTTTTGCTTCAGGTTTTATGGGTGCTGTACTTGTGTTTTTATATATAGGTGAGCATGCATTAGGAATTTTACTTTCAAGATATTATTCTCTTGTTGTAACGTATTCTTTCTTATCAGTACCCTTATTTATATTCATGGCCTCCTTACTTGAACGCTCTAACATCGCGAGAGATTTATATGATGCATTAAATGCTTGGTTAAGAAAAACTAGAGGAGGAGTTGGTGTTGTTACTGCAATCATGGCAACAATTATGGCTGCGATGAGTGGAATTATTGGAGGAGAAATAGTTTTATTAGGATTGATTGCACTGCCACAGATGTTGAGATTAAAATATGATCAAGATATGTCTATTGGTATTATTTGTGCATCAGGTTCCCTAGGTACTATGATACCCCCGTCTATTGTTTTAATTATATATGGATTGACAACAGAAACATCAATTACAATGTTATTTCAAGAAGCTATTGTACCAGGTCTAATGATTTCAGGTTTAATAATTACTTACATTCTTATACGAACAAGATTACAACCACATCTTGCTCCACTAAGCGATGAACCAGCTTTAACTTTAAAAGAAAAAATGTCTTACCTTCCAGGTCTTTTACCACCAATCGGTATTGTAGTAATTGTTTTAGGTTCAATCTATTCTGGAATAACAGGTATCACAGAAGCAGCCGGAATGGGTGTAGTTGCAACGTTAATTATAATAGCAGCAAGGAAAGAGCTAACATGGTTTTTATTTAAAGATGCACTAGTTAGAACTTTTAAAGCATCAGGAACTATTTTAACAATTACATTTGGAGCTACAGTTTTAGCTGGAGCTTATTCACTTGCAGGTGGACCAACTTATGTCGCTGAAACAATTTTAGCTTATGATTTAAAACCAATGTATTTAATTTTTATGATGCAAATAATGTTTTTGATAATGGGTGCTTTTATGGATTGGGTTGGAATTGTATTACTGGCTATGCCTGTATTTTTACCAATAGTTCTCGCACTTGGTTTTGATCCTATATGGTTTGGAATTTTATTTTGTGTAAATATGCAAGTCTCATTTTTAAGCCCACCTTTTGGTCCTGCAGCTTTTTATCTAAAATCAGTAGCACCTCCACATATATCATTAACAGATATTTTTAGAGGATTTGCTCCTTTTGTAGTAATTCAGTTAATTGTTTTAGCTTGTGTAATGTTCTTTCCAGAAGTAATGACACAAAATTTCCACGAATTCGTACCTAAAAAATAAATGACAAAAAAAATAGGTTTTATAGGCATAGGCCTGATGGGTCTGCCAATGTCTAAAAATATAGTAAAAGCTGGATATAATTTAACAGTATTCAATAGATCAAAGAATAAAGCAGAGCCATTAAAAGAATTTGGTGCAAAAATTTCAAATACTTTAAAAGATGCTGTGGAAGGAAGTGATATTGTTATCACTATGTTAACAGATGATACAGCGGTTGATGCGGTTATGAATAATTCTGATTTTTTAGAAAACTTAAAAACTGGTTCCATAGTTATCGATATGAGTTCTGTTAAACCAACTACTGCAACTAAACATGGTAATAATTTAAAATTAAAAAATATAAATTATTTGGACGCACCTGTATCTGGAGGAACAATTGGTGCAGAGGAGGCTTCATTAGCTATAATGGTTGGGGGAGAGCAAAATATTTTTGACGATGCATTTTATATTTTAAAAAAAATGGGTAACCCAACATTAGTTGGTCCAATTGGAAGTGGACAAGTTTCAAAATTAGCAAATCAAATCATAGTTGGTTTAACAATTGGTGCTGTTGCAGAAGCTGTTACTCTTTGTGAAAAAGCTGGAGCAGATCCAAATAAAATGATCAAAGCTTTGTCAGGTGGATGGGCGGATAGCAAAGTTCTACAGACACATGGAAAAAGAATGATCAATAAAGATTTTACTCCAAAAGGTAGAACATCAGTTCATTTAAAAGATATGAATAATATCTTAGAATGTGCCAATAATTATAATACTCATTTACCTATTTCAAATTTGGTTAAAGAAATGTATAAATCTCTTGTTGATAATGGACATGGTGAAACAGACCATAGTTCTCTTTATAAAGAAATTGAAAGGATAAATAATAAATGAGTGGAAGATTAGAAGGTAAAAAAATTGTAGTTACAGCAGCAGGCCAAGGTATTGGAAAAGCAACAGCAATTGCTTTTCATAATGAAGGGGCCCATGTAATATCAACAGACTTGAATGAAAAAACTTTAGCTGATTTAAATAAAGAATATCCTAATATAAAAGTTAAAACTTTAGACTCTACTGATAACAACGCAATTTTAGAATTTGTTAAAACACTTGATGAGGTTAATGTTTTGTTTAATGCAGTAGGATTTGTTCATCATGGAACAATTTTAGATTGTGAAGAAAAAGATTGGGATTTTTCTTTTGATGTAAATATTAAATCTATGTATTTCATGTGCAGAGCAATTTTACCGTTAATGGTGAAGCAAAATGGTGGAAGCATAATCAATGTTTCGTCTATTGCCTCCAGTTTAAAAGGTTTACCAAATAGATTTGTTTATGGCGCTTCAAAAGCTGCAATTATTGGGTTAACTAAGTCTATAGCTTCAGACTTTGTAAAGCAAAATATTAGATGTAATTCAATAGCACCAGGAACAGTTTTTTCTCCTTCTTGGCAAGATAGAGTAAACCAAAGCCCTGATCCTGTTCAAGCTAAGAAAGATTTTATAGCTAGACAACCTATGGGAAGACTAGGAACAGCTGAAGAAATTGCTTCTATGGCTATTTATTTAGCTGGTGATGAATCAACATTTACAACAGGAAATACATTTTCTGTTGATGGTGGAATGACAATTTAAATATAAAGGAGAAACAATGAAACTATTAAGAGTAGGAGAAAAAGGAAAAGAAAAACCAGCAATTTTAGATGCTAATGGAAAAATAAGAGACATCAGTTCTCATATAAATGATTTAAACCCAGAAAATTTAAATTTTGAAACAATGTCAAAAATTAAAAGTGCAGACACATCAAGTCTTCCTGAGCTTTCAACTAATCAGAGAGTAGGTTCATGTATTACAAGTCCTGGAAAATTTGTGGCAATAGGACTAAATTATTCAGATCATGCAGCTGAAGTCGGTGCCGATATTCCTAAAGAACCAATAATGTTTATGAAGGCTACTAGCTCAATGTGTGGTCCTAATGATGATGTAGAAATAGTTTCTGGATCAAAAAAACTAGATTGGGAAGTTGAACTTGGAATTGTAATTGGAAAAGAAGCAAAACATATTTCAGAAAGTCAATCACAAGATCATATTTTAGGATATTGTTTAGTAAACGATGTTAGTGAACGAGAATGGCAAATTGAAAAAATGGGACAATGGGTTAAAGGAAAGTCTCATGACACTTACGGACCTACTGGCCCTTACTTAGTAACTAAGGATGAAATTAAAGATATTAATAATTTAAAGATGATGTTGGATGTTAATGGTGAGAGAATGCAAACAGGAAATACAAGTACTATGATTTTTAATGTAGATATCATTGTATCTTATGTGAGTAAATTCATGTCATTACAACCTGGAGATATTATAACTACAGGTACCCCTCCAGGAGTAGGCATGGGAAGAAAACCACAAGTATTTTTAAAAGCTGGTGATGAAATGAAATTATCTATAGAAAATTTAGGAGAACAGAACTCTAAAGTAGTTGCTGTTTAATAATTGTGAAGATCAGCTCAATCAAAAGTCATGTACTTAGATATGAGTTGGATAAAGAATTAGGATATTCTCAGCAATATTACAAACACAGAACCGCCCACTTAGTAGAGATAGAAACTGATGAAGGTATTACGGGTTGGGGAGAATGTTTTGGCCCTGGAAATATAGCTCTCGCTAATAAATATATTGTAGAAAAAGTAATACAGCCTTTAATAATAGGAGAAGATCCAATTAATAAAGAATATATTTGGCATAAAGTTTATAATTTACTTAGAGATAGCGGTCAGAAAGGAATGCCTATTCAGGCATTATCAGGAATTGATATAGCATTGTGGGATATACTAGCGAAAAAAGCAAAATTGCCTCTTTATCAATTATTAGGGGGTAAAACTAATAACAAAATTCCAGTTTATGGTTATGGAATGATGCTGCAAAAAAAATCTGTCGAAGAATTATGTGAATTATTCAAAAAAGAAGCAAATCAAATAAAAGAAAAAAACTTCAAGGCGATGAAGATGAAAGTTGGTTTAGGTCCAAAAGAAGATTTAAAGTTAGTAAGCGCAGTAAGAGAAGCAATCGGCAACAATTTTAAATTAATGGTCGATGCCAATCATGCTTATAACAAAAATGATGCTTTGTACGTTGGTAAAGGATTGGATGAAATGGAAATCTATTGGTTCGAAGAACCTGTGGCACCAGAAGATTACAATGGATACAAAGAACTAAAAGAAAAATTAAAAACAAATATTGCTGGTGGTGAAGCAGAGTTCACAAAATATGGTTGGAATCAACTAATTAAAAATAATTGCATTGATATAGCCCAACCAGAAGTTTGCGGTTTAGGTGGAATAACAGAATATTTAAAAGTATCAGCATTAGCTCAGTCGAATTTCATCCCAATTGTTAATCATGTATGGGGTTCAGCTTTAAGTGTAGCAGTAAATCTACATTTACTTACTTCTTTGCCAGATATGCCAGGTGGACTATTTCCAGCAAAATCAATGTTAGAGTTTGATACAACTGAA
Organism: uncultured Pelagibacteraceae bacterium; assembly: GCA_902594335.1. Lineage (GTDB taxonomy): Bacteria > Pseudomonadota > Alphaproteobacteria > Pelagibacterales > Pelagibacteraceae > Pelagibacter. The sequence continues at coordinate 166,565 of CACJLY010000001.1, forward strand.
AAAAATATTTTTATTACAGATCTAGCTGAAGAAAAATTTTCAATTTTAGATCAGGTTAAAGATAAAGATGGATTTGCTTGCCCATTAGAAAATATAGGAATAGGAATTAATCCAAAAAAAGATTTTATAAAAGAATACGAGTATAATGGCTAAAATTATAACTTCAAAACCTGAGGTTTTGTGGAATTTAAAATGTACATTAGGTGAAGGTACTTTGTGGGTAAAAGAGCACAACTCTATTTATATTACAG
>CACJLY010000002.1 GCA_902594335.1 uncultured Pelagibacteraceae bacterium
ATTTTTTTCCCTTGTCCATCAATTTTTAGCTCACTGGAATAAGATGTTATAACACTCGTAGACTTCGATAAATCTCCAAAAAAAATAATTAAATAAATATAATAAAGTATTTTTATTCTAGTAAGGTCTTTGAATACATAAGTAATAATTTTGTTATCAAATATATTTGTTTTATTAATTTTGTAGTGTCCCGCATAATAATTGGTATTAGAACATAACACCCAGTCAGCTATATGATTTTGACCATCTATGTTAACTTTTAATTTTTGATTTTTCATTAACAAAAATTTTTGCAATCCCTTATATCCAAAAATAATTTTACCTAACAGTTTTTTTAGAGAACTATTAATTGAATGGACTATCGTTGCATCCCAACCTATACCTGCCATTAAAATAAAATAATCATTATTGATTTTTACTAAATTAGTTTGTTTTAAATTGTTTGATTGTAAAATTTGAACAATTTTACTTATTTGTTTACTCATATTTAGTTCAGCTTGAAGTAAATTAGCAGTTCCAGCTGGTATATAACCAATAGCAAAATTTTTTTTTGGAACAAAATTATTTTTAATAAGTTTGTTTATTGCAAATGATACTGAACCATCGCCTCCAGCAACTACAAGTCTATCTATATTTAACTTAGAAATATTTTTAAATACTGCCTCTGCTTTATCTACGCTCTCAGTTTCAAAAAAAAGAACATCATTATACTTCGAAAGTTCATCAGAAATTTTTTTTATAAATTTAGATTTTCTACCAGAAGAAGCGTTTTTGTTGTAAACAATGCAGTATTTCATAATAAATTTTAATATTTCCTTAACATTACTATGGCACAAAGAATTAAACGATTCTAGTGCAAATTGAATTAAAAAAAAAGGATTAAATGAAACCTATATTAAAATACAAAAGTATATTCATTTCAGATGTGCATCTTGGTACTAAAGGTTGCCAAGCAAATAAATTGCTTGAATTTTTTAAAAATACAAGATCAGAAAAACTTTATTGCGTAGGTGATATAATAGATGTTTGGGCACTTCAAAAAAATTTTTATTGGCCACAAGATCATAATGACGTAATTCAAAAAATATTAAGAAAAGCAAGACATGGAACAGAAGTTTACTACGTTATAGGTAATCATGATGAAGTGTTTCGAAAATTTATTCCTATGCATTTTGGACAGATAAAAATGATCAATAGAGTAATTCATCAGTCTGTTTTAAATAAAAAATATTTAGTTGTTCACGGCGATGCTTGGGATGGTGTTATGAGATATGCCAAATGGTTATCGAAGTTAGGTGCAATAGCCTATGAAATGCTTTTGAAATTAAATGTAGTGATTAACTTTTTTAGACGTCTAAGAGGTAAAGGCCAGTGGTCTTTAGCAAAGTTTCTTAAATATAAGGTAAAAAATGCAGTTAAATATATGGGAGAATACGAAAAAACAATTGCAGAATATGGAAAGAAAAAAAATTTGATGGAATAATCTGTGGCCATATTCATCATGCCCAAAATGAAAATTATGATGGTGTTAATTATTTAAATTGTGGAGACTGGGTTGAGTCTTGTACTGCTTTAGTTGAAAACTTTGATGGAACGTTTGAAATAATTTATTGGGATAAATTAAGAGAAGAATTTTTAGATAGTCGTAATAATTCAGATAAAGAAGTAATTGAAGCTCCAGGTCTGAAAAAGGCATCATAATGAAAATATTAATTGTAACAGACGCTTATTTTCCACAAGTAAATGGTGTGGTAAGAACTTTAAATGAAACAGGAAAAAAACTTGAAGCAATGGGTCACGAAGTTGAGTATTTAAATCCCCAACTTTTCTTCACTGTACCAATGCCTAAATATAATGAAATAAGACTTTCTGTGAATATTTGGCCAAGAGTAAGCCATTTAATAAAAAAAATAAATCCTTCAGCCATACATATAGCTACCGAAGGTCCTTTAGGATTTATGGCAAGAAGATATTGTCTTAAAAATAATCTAAAGTTTACCACAAGTTTTCACACAAGATTTGATAAATATATGAAATTATATTTACCTTGGGTTCCTGAAAAATTATCACAGAAATTCCTAAGCAACTTTCATAACAAAGCAGAAAAAATTTTGGTTACAACCGAATCTATGAAAAAAGAACTAATTCAAATTGGAGTAGATGAAAGTAAAATGGTTGTTTGGACTAGAGGTGCTGATCATGGATCGTTTAAAAATCCAAAAAAAATCAATTTAGAATATAAAAGGCCTATATGGATATATGTAGGTCGAGTAGCTATTGAAAAAAATATTCGTGCTTTTTTAAATCTAAAATTAGAAGGAACAAAACTTCTTGTTGGTAAAGGACCAGATATTGAAAAGTTAAAAAAAGAATTTCCAGATGCTCACTTCTTAGGTGAAAAAACTAACGGTGAATTAGCTTCATATTTTACATCATCTGATGTTTTTGTCTTTCCAAGCAAAACAGATACGTTTGCAATTGTAATATGTGAATCCCTTAGTTGTGGTACACCAGTTGCAGCATTTCCAGTTCCTGGTCCTAAAGATATTTTCAAAGATAGTGAAATTAATTGTTTAGATGAGGATTTAGAAAAATCTGCAATGAAAGCTCTAAAAATTGAAAGAGAAAAGTGCCTAGAATACTCTAAAAACTTTACTTGGGATAAAACCGCAGAAATTTTTATTAATAATATCTCCCCTAATTAAGTAACTAAAATTTAAATAATTGCATATTAAATTTTTAATATGTTAATTATATACTTAACTTTTAGAACATCATGATTGGCCTCTTCGAAATAATATTAATCTGTGTAATTATATTTCTACTAATAATTATTTATTCAAACAGAAACAAAAAAAATACTGATGATAAAATTATTATCTCAAAGTATGAAAAGGATGATAGCAAAACATTTATAATAGATGAATTAGAGGATCAATTTATAGCATTAGATAAATTAAATATTATAAAATATGCCAATCCAAGTGCCGAAAAAAGATTTGGTAAAAATATTTTAAATACACATCTCGGCACAATTTTAAGAAATCCTAATCTAGATGAAAAAATCAGAGAAGTTAAGTCTTCAAAAAAAACCAGTAATTTAGATTTAGAAATAAATTTGCCTTCATATCAGTATTACAGAATTTATGTGATTCCTGGACCAACTGTAATTTTTACAGAAAAAGACTCTGTTGTTTTATTTTTAAAAGATCTTACTGAAATTTCAAAAACACAAAAATTTAGAACTGACTTTGTTGCTAATGTTAGCCATGAGTTAAAAACTCCTCTTGTTTCAATTAAAGGCGCTATAGAGACAATAGAGGGCCCTGCTAAAGATGACGAAATAGCAAAGATAAAGTTTCTTAAAATAATCTCTTCACAAAGCAAAAGAATGGAAAATTTAATAAGTGATCTATTAATATTAAGCAGAATTGAACTCCAGGAACATATAAGACCTGATAAGTTAGTTAATTTGAAGAATGTATTCACAAAAGTAAAAGATATTCATTTTACTAGCTTAAAAGATAAAAATATTAATCTTGAAATGAATTTAGATAATGTAAGTGATGTTATTGGTGATGAAGATAAATTAATAACAGTTTTTTCTAATTTATTAGACAATGCTATTAAATACTCAAAAGAAAAATCAACTATAAATATATTAGCTTCTCCAAGCAAAGGGAAACTCATAACAAAAGGAATTAAAATATCTGTATCTGATCAAGGTATTGGAATTCCTGAGGATCAAATTAACAGGGTAACTGAAAGATTTTATAGAGTAGATGTTGAAGAGAGCAGGAAAGTTGGTGGAACAGGTTTAGGTCTTGCAATTGTCAAACATATAATTTCTCAACATAGAGGTGATTACGAAATAAAAAATCTTAATGGTAAAGGAACCGAAATTAACATTCATTTACCTAGTGAAATATAAACTCTATATAATTTAATAATTTTCACAATATAATTTAATTTGTAAATAACGGATTTTTTCAATAAAGTCGTTAAATGAAAAAAATAATAATAAATTTTTTTATTTTTTCTTTCTTATTCATTAATTTTATATCAAATTCTTACTCTGAAGACTCTAATAAAAAAGACATTACAACACTTTTAAGAAACCAACAACTTACTGTATTTGATATTGGTATTTTTAGAATGAAAAATGACTTAGAAAATACCAAAAGCACTGTCAATAAACATTTTCCATCTGACAAAGTAAATGTTGATAATATCTATACCGAGGTTTTAACTTCATTCTGGAGAGATACAATTGATTTGATTGTATCAATCCCAATGAACAAAAACTTAAAAAAAGAAAATTATATGTCTGACATGCATAGATGTAAAAATATTTTCTTTTCTGTAAGAGATCATTTGTTAAGAAAACAAAATGAGAGTAATTATAATTTTAATAGAGCCTCAAGTTATATAATTACTACTTTTTCTACCCCCACAAGTTGGCCTTCATGGAAATATGATCAAAAACAAGTAAAAGACCTTATATCAATGATACAACTAGAAGTTACTTTAAGACCAACAAAGAGCTTAGCACTAAGTGAAAATGTTAGCCCAATTCGTTGTAGAGGAGATTTAGCTGCAGATAACGATAACTTAATCATCTCTAAAAAATACAACTAAAAAGTTACCTATTTAACAAAACTGTAACAAATTTGTAATACTAGAGTCCTCAACAAAATTTATTAAGCGAGTCGTTAATTAACTTTAATTCACGAAAGGATATTAAAAATGAAAAAACTAACTATAATCTTTGCTTCAATAGTTGCCATTTCTGTTGCCACTATTGCTCAAGCAAGAGATCAAATCAAAATAGTTGGATCATCTACTGTATTCCCTTACGCAACAATAGTTGCTGAAAGATTCGGGCAAACTGGATTTAAAACACCAGTAATCGAGTCAACTGGTACAGGTGGTGGTGCAAAATTATTTTGTGCAGGTGTAGGAGAAGCTCACCCTGATATAACAAATGCATCAAGAGCAATGAAAGATAAAGAAAAAGCTCTTTGCAAAAAAAATGGTGTTAATGACATTGTTGAAGTTATTATCGGTAACGATGGTATTACTTTAGCATACAGTGTTGATGCTGAACCAGTAAACTTCACTAAAGAACATCTTTGGAAAGCTTTAGCAAAACACTCAGTTGTTGATGGTAAATTAGTAGACAACATATACAAAACATGGGATCAAATAGACCCAAGTTTACCAAAACAAAAGATTTCAGTTATGATTCCCCCAGGAACATCCGGAACAAGAGATGCTTGGAATTCGTTAGTAATGAAAAAAGGTATGCCTAAAGATGCTAAAGCATTATACAAAGCAGGTTTCGAAGCTGGAAATAAAAAATATAAAAAACCACAAAAACTTTACAGAGAAGATGGTGCTGCAATTGAAGTTGGAGAGAATGATAGTTTAATTATTCAAAAATTATCTGAAGACAAAGAAATGTTTGGTTTCTTTGGATTTAGTTACTTCTTAGCTGCAAGGGATAAATTGCAAGCTGCAAGTATAGAAGGTGGTCAACCATCACTAGAATCTATCCAAGACTATAGTTATGCTGTTGCTAGACCATTATTCTTTTACGTAAAAAAAGCTCATGTTGGTGTAATTCCAGGATTACATGAATTTGTAAAAGAATTCACTACAACTAAAGCTATTGGTAAAAGAGGTTACTTAGCGGAAATAGGACTTGTTCCACTTGATGCTGCAACTTACAGAACAGTTAGAGATAATTCGAAATCTCTTACTGCAATGTCAATGGAATAATATAATATTTGTTAACAAACTCAAAAGGGGCCCTATTAATTGGGCCCTTTTTTTTGTATAAATCTAAAGGAGCCAATAATTGAATTCAGTAATATTTTTAACAATCGTTCTTTTAGCTTTATCCAGTTACTTTTTTGGAAGAAAAAAAGCTATTTTAATTCAATCTAACAAACGGTTAACAGCTCTTCCAAAATTTTATGGATACTATCTTGCTATATGGTGTGGCGCACCTGCTTTTCTTTTGTATGCTTTATGGTCGATATTTGAACCTAGCATAGTAAGATTTTTTATACTTAGTGATTATTCTTCGCAAGGACTTCTAGAAGGAGAGTTGAATTTATTTTATGAAAAAGTAAAATCACTTTCTCGAAACCAGTATTCAGGAGAACTTACTGCAGAGTTACAAAGATCAGCAGAAAAATATTTAAACTTTAGAGACATAGCAAAGTGGTCTAAGGTCGTTATAGTCTTATCATTACTAATTGCATCAACAGGTTATGCGTATACAAAGATTTCAAAAAACACTAAAACAAGAGAACCAGTTGAAATATTTCTTAAAGGAGTATTTTTTTTATCATCACTGGCAGCGATATTAACAACCATTGGTATTATTTTTTCCCTTCTGTTTCAAACAATAGAATTTTTTCAAGTTATCCCACTATTTGATTTTGTATTTGGAATGCACTGGTATCCTGCAAAAGCTTTTGTTCGAGATGCAAGTGAAGCACTTGATCCATCAATGTATAGTGATACTTTTGGTGCGGTTCCGATATTTGCGGGCACCTTTTTTATAGCTTTGATTGCTATGTGTGTTGCAATACCAATTGGTTTGTTAAGTGGTATTTATATGGCGGAATATGCGAGCAAACGTTTAAGACAATATGCCAAACCTGTCATTGAAATTTTAGCAGGAATTCCAACTGTTGTTTATGGTTTTTTTGCTGCTTTAACAGTTGGACCTTTTTTAAAAGACCTTGGATTATCATTAGGACTAGAGGTGTCAGCAGAAAGCGCACTGGCAGCCGGTGGTGTTATGGGAATTATGATTATTCCATTTATATCAAGCTTAAGTGACGACGTAATTACAAGTGTTCCTCAAAATCTTAGAGATGGTAGCTATGCCATGGGAGCAACAAAATCTGAGACAATAAAAAGAGTAATTTTTCCAGCTGCTTTACCTGGAATTGTTGGATCTATTTTATTAGGTGTTTCTAGAGCTATTGGTGAAACAATGATTGTTGTAATGGCATCAGGGTTGGCAGCAAACCTAACTCTTAATCCATTAGAGTCCACTTCAACAATAACTGCTCAAATTGTTGTTATCTTGATTGGTGATCAACAATTTGGGGATCCGAAAACCCAAGCAGCTTTTGCATTGGGATTAAGTTTATTTATAGTTACTTTAGTTTTAAATATTGTTGCCTTGTCTGTTGTGAAAAAATATAGAGAGAAATATGAATAAAGAAGAACGTTTAATTAAAAGATACAAAGCTGAAAAAAGATTTCAATTTTACGGTAAAGCTGCAATATTTATGGCTTTATTATTTCTAGTGGTATTTCTAACAAAGATATTTTCTACTGGTTACACAGCATTTCAAAAAACATGGTTGGTAATACCAGTCAATTATAATGCAGATTTATTATATTTGGATCCAGATAAAAAACCAACAACCGAAGATATTAATGATGCAGACTTTTATGAGTTTGGGATAGAAACATTTATCTCTCTCGATCCAGACGCAAGTGAGGATCAAATTATGGAATTAAAAAAAATGTTTGCATTTACTTTTGAGAGAGAATTAAAATATTATCTTCTAGACAATCCTGATAGCTTTGGAAAAACAGTTGATGTAAAATTAACAGCCTCTGACGACTTAGATCAAGTATTTAAAGGAAATTATCCAAGAGATATACCTGAAAATAGAAGAAGAGCATCTGATTATCAATTAAAAATTTTTGATAAATTAGATGAAGATGGAAGAGTTATAAGTGAATTTAATGCCAGTTTTTTTACAAATGCTGATTCTAGAGAAGCTGAGTTAGCGGGAATAGCAAGCTCATTTATGGGTTCATTATTTTCCATACTTGTCTGTCTGTCAATTGCCTTTCCTGTTGCCTTACTAGCTGCAGTTTATCTAGAAGAATTTGCACCAAAAAATAGATTTACAGATTTTATTGAAGTAAATATCAATAATCTAGCAGCAGTTCCTTCAATTGTTTTTGGATTATTAGGATTAGGTGTTTTATTGGCTGTATTTGGTTTACCTAGATCAACACCCTTAGTTGGAGGTATAACCCTTTCATTAATGACGCTTCCAACAATTATAATAGCAGCCAGAGCATCATTGAAGGCTGTTCCACCCAGTATAAGAGAAGCAGCTTTAGCAATGGGAGCTAGCAAAATGCAAACGACGGTGCATCATACCATGCCTTTGGCTTTACCTGGAACTTTATCAGGTACTATAATTGGCTTAGCCCAAGCATTAGGTGAAACAGCGCCTTTAATATTAATTGGAATGGTTGCTTTTGTTAACACAATACCAGGAACCCCTATGGATCCAGCTGCTAGCTTGCCTGTTCAAATCTATATATGGGCGGAGAGTGCCGAAAGAGGATTTGTAGAAAAAGTGTCTGCTTGCATAATGGTATTGTTATTTTTCCTAATTTTTATGAATTTAGGAGCACAATTAATTAGACATAAATTTGAAAAGAAATGGAACTAAAATATGAATAAAATAGAAGCAAAAAATGTTGATGTCTATTATGGAGCGAAACAAGCTTTATTTGATATCAACATGGATATCGAAGCAAATAAAGTAACTGCTCTTATTGGACCTTCTGGTTGTGGTAAATCAACATTCTTAAGATGTTTAAATAGAATGAATGATGTGATCGATATTTGTAAAGTCAGTGGTGTCGTAAAAATTAATGACTATGACATAAATCAAAAAGATACAGATGTTGTAAGGCTTAGAGAAAAAGTTGGAATGATTTTTCAAAAACCAAATCCTTTTCCAAAAACCATTTATGAGAATATTTCTTATGGACCTGAGATACATGGGATAGCTCAATCTAAAAGTGAAATGGATAATATTGTTGAAGAGAGTTTGAGAAAAGCAGCACTTTGGGAAGAGGTAAAAGACAGAATTCACGAACCAGGTACTGGTTTATCAGGTGGACAACAACAAAGACTTTGTATTGCAAGAACAATATCAATTAAGCCAGAGGTAATACTCATGGATGAGCCATGTTCAGCTCTTGATCCCATTGCGACAGCACAAATAGAGGAGTTAATTGATGAATTAAGAAAGGAACATACTATAATAATTGTTACTCACTCAATGTCCCAAGCTGCCAGAGTCTCTCAAAATACTGGTTTTTTTCACCTTGGCAAATTGATTGAAGTGGGTTCTACTGATAAGATATTCAAGAATCCGACTCAACAACAAACGCAGGATTACATAACAGGAAGGTTTGGATAATGAATGAAAAACCACACACAGTAAAATCTTACGAAGACCAATTAAAAAAATTAAACAATGATTTAGTTGAAATGGGGGCAAATTGCGAAACCGCTTTAGGTAATGCAATGAAAGCAATATCAACAAATGATCATAACCTTGCTGATGATGTTATAAATTCAGATGTGGTTATAGATAATTTTGAGTCTCAGATAGAGAATGAGGTAGTAAATTTAATTGCTTTAAGACAACCAATGGCTATTGATCTTAGAGAAACAGTTACAGCTCTAAAGATGTCTTCAGACTTAGAAAGAATAGGTGATCTTGCCAAAAATATTGCAAAAAGAACAAAACTTATAAATACGCATTTGCCAAATAATTTAATTGAAGCAATGAATAGAATCTGCATTTTGGTTCAAAAACAATTAAAAATTGTTTTAGACTCTTATCTAAGTAGATCAAGCGATGTAGCTCAAACAGTATGGGAGAGTGATGAACAAGTTGATGATTTAACAAATAAATGTATGGAAGAAGTCATCTCATTACTTAAATCAAATACGGAAAATATTGAATATGGCTCACATCTTTTATTTGTTACTAAAAACCTTGAAAGAATAGGAGATCATACAACAAACATTGCTGAGCAAGTATTTTATTTAGTTACAGGTGATTATTTAGAGGGTGAAAGACCTAAGGGTAGCGATTCAGAATTAACAAAGTAATGAGTGCACACATATTTATTGCAGAAGATGAGGTGGCAATTTCAACCTTATTAAAATATAATTTAGAAAAAGAAGGTCATAAGGTTTCTTCAAGTGAAAATGGAGAGGACTCTTTAAAATCAATAAAACAAAAAATGCCAGACTTAATCTTATTAGATTGGATGTTGCCAGATTTATCAGGTGTCGAAATATGTAAACAGTTAAAAAGGGATAAAAAATATAATGACATTCCAATTATTATGCTTACTGCAAAAGGAGAGGAGGAAGATAAATTAAAAGCATTTGAAACTGGAGCCGATGATTACGTCACTAAACCATTTAGCCAAAAAGAATTAAATGCAAGAATTAAATCTTTGTTAAGAAGGGCTAAACCTTTGTCATCAACTGATGTTGTAGAATTTAAAGACCTTAAAATTGATAGATTGGCAAAAAGAGTTTATAGAAATGATAAGGAAATAATTTTGGGACCCACAGAATTTAAATTATTAGATTTTTTTATTAAAAATCCAAAAAGAGTTTATTCAAGAGAACAATTATTAAATAATGTTTGGGGTGAAAATATTTATGTAGAAAGTAGAACGGTTGACGTTCACATAAGAAGATTGAGGAAAGTTTTAAATCTAAGTGGATTAGAAAATTTAATTCGCACAGTGAGATCTGCAGGCTATTCGTTAGATAACTAAATCTTTAGGCCTTACAAATTCAGAAATAATTCCTTTCTCTTCAATATTTATCCAATCATTCGTATCGAAAACTATTTTAGCAAATGCACAAGTTGGGAATTTATAATTTAATAGTTTAAAATTACTATTATCTTTATTTTTAGTTAATTTTATAACTAAATTTTTAAGAGCAGGTTCATGATTTATTATCAATACTTTCTTAAACCTTTTATGAATATTTTTTATATTAGCTATTATTTCATTTTCATTAACCAAATAGAGTTTTGAGGAACTTTTAATTTTTTTTGGTTTATTTATTTTATTCAGTATTAAATTTAGAGTTTTTTTTGTTCTTTTTGATGAAGATAAAAGCACGTAGTCAAAGGAGTATTTTTTTTTAACAAAAAATTCACTTATAATTTTTGCACTTTTAATGCCTCTTTTATTTAACGGTCTTTCAAAATCAGTTAAATTTGGGTCTTCCCAACTAGATTTTGCATGTCTCATGACATATAGTTCTCGCATTAATTCTAAATATATGACTGCATTAAAAAAACAAGACAAAGAAGAGCTTAAATCCAATTATATAAATAGAGAATTATCATGGTTAAAATTTAACGATAGAGTTCTGTTAGAGGCGCAAAATATTGAAAATCCTCTTTATGAGAGAGTAAAATTTTTATCTATTGCAGGCTCTAATTTAGATGAATTTTTTATGGTTCGAGTTGCTGGACTATACAGTCAAATTAAACAAGAAGTCGACTCACTAAGTTCAGATGGACAAACGCCTGAAGAACAGATGGAGATGGTTATCAATGATACAAAAAATCTATTAAATAAACAAAATACCATATTTAATAATCTATCAAATCAGCTGAAGAGAAATAATATTTTATTGACTAAGCCAGAAAACCTTAACACAAAAGAAAAAAAGAAATTATTAGAAATATTTAACGAAGAAATTTATCCTCTACTTACACCATCAGCGATTGATCCTTCTCATCCTTTTCCATTTATTATTAATCAAGGTAGAGCTTTAGTTATGAAGCTGAAGAAAAAGAAAAAAAAGAGAATTCTTAATTCAATTATCGTAATTCCTAAAGCTTTATCAAGATTTATTGAAATAGATGGAGGAAAATCATTTAAGAAATTTTTAGTTCTAGACGATGTTATTGGTTACTTTGCCTCTGAAATTTTTCCAGATCATTTATTAGAAAAGAAAATGATATTTAGAGTAATAAGAGATAGTGATGTAGAAATTCAAGAAGAGGCTGAGGATTTAGTCAGATCATTTGAACTAGCATTAAAGCGAAGAAGAACTGGAGATATTGTTAGATTAGAAATTTTAGAAAAAAGCGACAAAGAACTTGTAAAATTTATAACAAATAAATTAGAAATTAATCCAAATTATATTTATGAAGTAGCAGGTTTAGTTGGAATCCAGGATATAGACCAAATTTGTAAAATTAAAAATTCTAAATTAAAATTTAAAAACTTTACACCAAGAGACGTAGAAAGATTAAAAGAATACAATAATAATTTTTTTGAGACAATTAAGAAAAAAGACCTAATAGTTCATCATCCATTTGAGACTTTTGATGCTGTAATTGAATTTTTAAATCAAGCTGCTGTGGATAAAAAAGTAATTGCTATTAAACAAACATTGTACAGAACTACTTTAGATTCACCAATAGTTAAAGCATTAATTAGCGCTTCCGAAAATGGCAAAACAGTTACTGCTTTAATTGAAATCAAAGCTAGATTTGATGAAGAAGCAAATATACAGCTGGCAAGGAGTCTTGAAAAAGCTGGAGTTCAAATTGTTTATGGTTTTGCAAAATACAAAACACATGCTAAATCATCACTAATACATCGACGTGAGGGTGGTAAAATTCAAACATATTTCCATTTGGGCACTGGCAATTATCATCCTGTAAATGCAAAAATATACACAGACTTATCTCTATTTAGCTCTGATAAAAAAATGGCTACAGATGTAGAAAAATTCTACAATTACGTGACTGGATATTCTAAACCAAGAAATTTAAATAAAATTTCCATTTCACCTATAAATTTAAGAAAAACTTTAAATCAGAATATAGATAAGGAAATAAGTAATGCAAAAAAAGGGAAACACGCTGAGATTTGGGCTAAAATGAATTCATTAGTTGATCCACAAATAATTGATAAATTTTATGAGGCTTCTAGTGTCGGTGTAAAAGTCTCTTTATTTGTAAGAGGTGTATGTTGTTTAAGACCTGGTATTAAAAATAAATCAGAAAATATTATTGTAAAAAGTATCATTGGAAGATTTCTTGAACACTCAAGAATTTATTGTTTTGCAAATGGAAAATTTATGCCCAACAGAAATGCAAAAGTTTATATTTCATCTGCAGATTTGATGCCAAGAAATCTAGATAGAAGAGTCGAACTTCTCGTGCCAATTGAAAATCAAACTGTGCATGAACAGGTTTTAGACCAAATAATGATGGCCAATTATCTAGACACGAATCAGAGCTGGGTACTTTATCCTGATGGAAATTATCAAAAAATTAAATATAGTCGAAAAGATTCTTTTTCTGCACATGATTATTTCATGAATAATCCGAGTTTATCAGGAAGAGGAAAGGCAAAACTAAAAATTAAACCTAAAAAATTAAACTTAAGGTTGGTTAAAGATGGAACTTAAAGTAATTAAAAATAAGCAAAATTTAAAATTAAGACAATCAAAATTAGCTATTATTGATATAGGTTCAAATTCTATAAGAATGTTAATTTACGATGATTTTACATCATCTAGAGTACCTTTTTTTAATGAAAAAGCAGTTTGTGAACTTGGTAAAAACTTAGATAAATCAAAAAAACTTCATAAATCAGGCAAGATATATGCTTTAAAAGTCTTAAAAAGATTTTCAGAAATTCTTAATGTTTCAAAAATTAATAACCTTAAAATTATTGCAACAGCTGTATTAAGAGAAGCTACAGACGCAAAGCCCTTCATAGAAGAAGTAGAATACTTATTTAAAAAAAATATAAATATTTTAACTGGTGAAGAAGAAGCCGAATCATCAGCTGAAGGAGTTAAAATTGGATTTGAGAATGTGGATGGACTTGTTGCTGATTTAGGTGGTGGAAGTTTAGAGCTTGCTAGAGTTGAAAACAATGTTGTAACAAATAAAACATCACTTCCAGTTGGTGTTTTAAGGTTAATTAACAATCCTATTGTTAAAAAAAGAAATTTACCTAAATATCTCAAAAATCTTTTAAGAGATGAAAAATGGTTATCTAAAAAAAAATTTAATAATTTATATTTGGTGGGAGGTACGTGGAGAGCTTTGTTTAAATTACACTTATTTCAAAATGAATATCCAGTCCATATTATTCATCAATACTCAATTGAAAATGAAAAACTTACAAAATTTTTAGAAAAAATTTCTTCATTTAATAAATCTAAATTGAAATCAGTTGAATACATATCAAAGTCTAGAACGCCTTATCTTCCTTATAGCTCAATAATTCTAGAAGAAATTATGAACATAGCAAATCCAAAAAATGTTATTTGCTCAATTAGCGGTATTAGAGAAGGATCTCTTGCCAAAGATTTATTTAAAAACTCAGATAGTAATTTTGTTTTTAATAAATCATTAGAGCATATTTCAAAAAAAAGAGGCGATTTAGGGTCTACATATAAGAAATATTTTGATTTTATAAAACCTATATTTGAGGGAAATGAGCATTTTAATCAAAAATTGCTTCATCTATCTTGCGTACTAAGTCATATGGATTGGGGTTTGGGAGCATTCCAAAAAGCAGAGTTGGTTTTTCAAGAAACATTAAATACGCCTTTATTAAAACTTTCACATAAAGAAAGAATACAATTGGCACTTTCTTGTTACTGGAGATATTGTAGTATAAAATACAACCCAAAGATAGAATACTTAACGTTTTTAAATAACAACGAGATATATTCTTGCAAACAAGTTGGTGCAGCCTTAAGATTTGCTAATTCTCTTACATCAATATCTACAATTTTTTTAGAAGAATTTAAACTTTATAAAAGAGGAAATGCTGTTTTTTTAAAAATACCTTCGCAGCATCAAGAGATAATCTCAAAACAAGTTACGAAAAAATTCAAAGCTTTAGCAAGAGAATTATTTTTAGATCCTAGGGTAATTTATTCAAATTAATTTAATATTAATTTAAATTAGATTTAATATTTTATTAATTTATCAGTAATATTTCATCATTAATTACATTAATGAAATCATTATTCTTCTCTTATAAAAGGTGCTTACTTTGTAGGCACCTTTATAACTTTAAAAAATGAAGCCACATGAGAGGCATTACAAAATTTTTCATTTAAAATTAATTTGTTTATTTCTTCTTTAGACAGAAAATGAATTTTAATAGCTTTCTCAGGTCTTTTTTTTTTAATTATTCTATTTGAATAATAGCAGTAAATTTTAGTTGTTAACCTTCCTGGCTCACAATTAATTGTAAATAATTTTTTTGGTCTTCCTAATATTTTATATCCTGTTTCCTCATAAAATTCTCTACAAGCAGCACTTATAGAATTTTCTCCTTTATCAATCATACCAGATGGAAATTCATAGTTGATTTTATTAACTGGAATTCTTTTTTGACTAACTAGAACAAAAACGTTTTTCTTAATTTCCGCAACTACCAAAGATAAATCAGAGGTTTTTAAGAAATGATAATATTCTTTTTTTTTGAATGGCTTATTAATTAAAGTTATATTATTTGTAAGCTTAATATTTTTCAAATAATTCATAAGTTATTATATTTTAATAATATTAAAGATATTTTACAGATAAAGTAATTATATTGTTTTTTCTTTAATTAATTTAGAGACTTTGTTTATTTGATTTATTGTATCAGTATTCATTGGGTTTATATATGAAGCTTCTAAATAACTAGTGTAGGCTTTTTCGTAATCTTTCATTTCCATGTATACTTGTCCTTTTCCAATTAGAGCACCGAAATGCCTGCTTTCAAGTTTTAAGACCATATCAATATCTCTAAGTGATTTTTTATACTTACCCATAAAATATAAAGATGTTGCACGTCTATTCCAAGCTTCAGCCCAATTAGGATCTTTTTCTATAATTTTACTAAAAATCCTATATGCCCTTATATAATTTCCATTTTGAACTAGTCTTGAACCTTCTTTTAAATCAATAGTTAATTGAAAATTAGATGGATGTGTTTCCCACAAATTCCATATGCTTTTTTCTAAAATTTTTGCTTCACTTTGTGTATTACAATCTTTTAACTTACTCAAAAGTTTGTTTAAATCTAACTCATCTGTTTTTGCTGCAGAAGTCAAACATACTGTTGAAATTATCAATAAGAAATTTAGTATTTTCAGCATATGTAATAAATCTGTAATATTTTTGTAACATTAATAAAACAAGTTAAAATCAAAATAAACAGCAATAAAATCAGTATTATTATTCAATTAAAGATATGATTAATTTCAAATATTAAATTTTAATTAAAAGATTCGAAAAAAAACATATGAAAAATTCCAATATAGAAGGAATTGTATTTGATTTAGCTGGTACATTAATAGATTTTGGAAGCCTTGCGCCATCTCAAGTTCTTATAGAATTATTTGATAGGTTTGGAATTAAAATTACACGAAAACAAGCCATAGGACCAATGGGTATTGAAAAACGAGCCCATATAAAAGCATTGCTAACAACAAGAAAAATTAATTCGCAGTGGAAAAAAAAATTTAAATCAAAACCAACAGATAAAGATATTGATAAATTGTTTAAACTTTTTAATCCAGAATTAAAAAAAATAATTAAGAAACATTCAAAATTTATATCAGGAAGTAAAAAAACTTTAGATTTTATAAAAAATAAAAAAATAAAAATAGGAATCAATACGGATATTCAGAAGAAATTCTAAATGTTATATTGCCAGAACTAAAAAAACAAAGATTTATACCTGATGTGTCATATAGTTCTTCATACACAAAAATTGGAAGACCCTCAGCTGAAATAATATATAAAATTTTTTCTGAATTAAATATTACCAAGGGATCAAATTGTATAAAAGTTGATGACACTATTCCTGGATTGTTAGAGGGAGTAAATGCTGGTATGTGGGTAGTGGGTGTTATATTTTCAGGTAATGAATTTGGTAAAACAGAAGTCGAATTTAATAGACTTTCTTTTAAAGATAAAACTAAATTTAGAAAAAAGATCAAGAATAAATTTAAGAAAGTAGGCGCTCACTATGTAATAGATACAATTAAAGATTTACCTAAAATTATCAAAATAATTCAAACTAGAATTAAATAAAATTACTTAATGAAAAGCATTTTTTAAGACCGTGGAAATTAAAAAAGCTTCTTTTTGTGTGTCCATGGACCTTTTTTTGTTTTAGGTAAAAATTTTTCAAGATCAATAAGGACTTTTTCAGACAATTTTCTGTAGGTGGTAAGTTTTCCTCCATAAATATTCAATAAAGGTAATTTTTTTATAATTTTTAGATCAAAAACATAGTCTCTCGTGACTTTTGAGGCTGTTTTAAAATCTTCAATTAGAGGTCTTATCCCAGAATATGTATCTACGATGTCCTTTGATGTTATTTGTTTTTTTAAGTAATTATTTACTGAACTAATTAAATATCTAATTTCTTTTTTTGATATTCCTTTATTTTCAGGTGATTTCACCTCTTCTTCAGTTGTTCCAATTAAAGAAAACTTCCCTTTATAAGGTATTACAAATATTATTCTTTTATCAGAATTTTGAAATGTGAACGCAACATTTTCTTTGTACAATTTTTTTGTAATAATATGACTTCCTTTAACCAATCTAATTTTTTTCTTAGATTTAATTTTTATATTTTTATTTAAGGTTTCATTTATCCATGGTCCAGATGCATTAATCAAAATTTTTGACTTTACTTTTTCACCATTTTCAAGACTAATAATCCATTCATTGCCAATAATTTCAGCTTTTTTAACTTTGTTGTATTCTAGTATTTTAGCGTTATTTCTTTTTGCATCTTTGGTATTTAATTTCGTTAATTTTTTATCGTCAATTTGTATGTCAAAATATTGAAAACCAGTTTTGTATTTTTCTTTAAGAATATTTGAAAATTTTTTTCTAAGATCAAATGTTTTTGATTTTGGTATATTACTTTTACCACCTAAATTATCGTACAAAAATAAACCAATTTTAATTAACCAGGCTGGTCGAATTTTATCTGCATAAGGAATTATAAAAGGAATGGGTTTTGAAATATGTTTAGCAATTTTATAAACAATTTCTCTTTCTTTTAAAGATTCTCTAACTAATTTGAATTCATAATTTTCTAAATAACGAAGACCACCATGTATTAATTTCGTTGACCAGGATGAAGTTGCTCCACCAATCTCACCTTTGTCAGCTAAACACACTGATAAACCTCTACCCGCAGCATCCCTTGCAATACCTGCACCGTTTATACCACCACCTATTATGAATAAATCGAATATTTTAGACATTTAAATTATGATTTGTTTTAAAATATACAACAAATCTTATAGGTTCAATTTTTCTACGAGATAGTTTTATCTCTTGTCCTGTTATTGAAAAGCATTTTTTTAGCCACAAATACAGCAAAAAGTGCACCGATAATTTCTGCTAATATATAAACTGGAGTATACATATAATTAATTCCAGTAAAACTTTCTGTAAATGTTCTCGCTATTGCTACAGCAGGATTTGCAAATGATGTAGATGATGTAAACCAATAACCAGCAGTGATATAAAAAGCTACACATGAGGCCACTACCACACTTCCTTTCTTTAATGATCCAAAAATTATCAGTATCAATCCAAATGTTGCTACAATTTCAGATGTAAATATATTTATTCCGTCCCTTGATTTTGTTGATAATTCAAAAATTTGATGTTCGAAAAAGAAATTGGCAAGTGCTACACCTAACAAACAACCTAAAATTTGCGCAGATATATATGTGGGTAATAAATTTCCTTTTAATTTTTTTGTAAGAAACATTGCTAGACTTACAAATGGATTAAAATGTGCTCCTGAAACATCACTAAAAACAGTTATTAGCACAAAAAGTCCTGCGCCAGTTGCTATCGTATTGGCTAAAAGCATAATACCTGTGTCATTTGTAAGATTTTCAGCCATTATTCCTGAGCCAACAATAATCATTACAAGGAAACAACTACCAATAAACTCTCCAAGAAAAAACTTACTATATTTCATAATTTTTTATCCAATCATTAATTCTTGTTTCTAAATTGGAATAAGTTTTATGTATTTCTGTTGAAATCAGCTCTTCTTTATTTGGTTTATCACTCTTCTCTAACTCATTAATGATATAAACAGGATCTTCAATATCCCAATGAACTATTTTTTCAGGGGATGGCCAGACTGGACAAACTTCATTACTAGCATTGTTACATACAGTAAATACCTGATCAAAGGTTGTTTTCTCATTCAAGAATTTGTTGAAGTTTTTTGATGACAGATTTTTTGTATCAAAATTATTTTCATTTAGATACTTAATGACATATTTATTAATTATTCCAGATGGTTTGCTACCCGCACTGTAACCAATAAATTTATTTTTATGAAATTTATTAACTACACTTTCGGCCAATATGCTTCTATGAGAATTGCCAGTACAAACAAATAAAAGTTTTTTCATTTTTAACTTTTATTACTATAAAATATTTTTTCTATACTTAATGAGTACTAAATCTAAATTGTAATAAAACTGAAACATTTTTAATTTAAAAGAATATGATGGATAATATGTCAAATATTGCCAATTTATTTAAAATTATAGAAGAAATTGGATCAGACAAACAATATGGAAATGAAAAAGTTTCACAACTAGAACATGCAATTCAATGCGCATTATTGGCAAAAAAAAATAATGAAAACCATTTTTTTATTACTGCAGCCCTATTCCATGATATTGGTCACTTAATTAATAATGACAAAGAAGCCATAAAAAAAGGAATAGATAAAAAGCATGAAAATTCAGGATCTCTTTTTCTTTCTAGATTTTTTCCAGAAGATGTTACAATATTAATTAAAGGACATGTTCCGGCTAAAAGATATTTGGTTTATTGTGAAAAAGGTTATTATGAGTCTTTATCTATTGCTTCAAAACGAAGTTTAGATGTCCAAGGAGGAAGTTTTTCCAAAGAGGAAGCAAACGAATTTATTAAACAACCTTTTATGCAAGATGCAGTTAGATTAAGAAAATATGATGATCTTGCTAAAATTGAAAATTTAGAAATTCCAAATATAAATTATTTTTACAAACACGTAGAGAGAAGCTTTAAATAAACTTTTTTTTGTTTAAAAAAATTGCTGTCGAGTTACCAAATATTGCTAAAACAAAAAATACTAATATTAACAAATCATATCCTCCTACATTCCATACCAACGAACCAATCCATGGACCAGCAATACTACCAATCATATATTGCAAAGCTAAAATACCATGAATATTGCCAAAGTTTTTTTGGCCAAAAGTATCATTTTGAACCAAAGGTTTTAAAATAGCCATACTGCCATATGCTGAACTATTAAATAAAACAAATAAAAATGCTAAGTAATGATTAATATTTATAAAGTATAAAAATATCATTCCAACTACCATCGAGTAAAAACAAATTACAAATAATTTTAAATTTGACTTATCACCTCCATATATCATAACTAAAATTCTACCTATTACTTGTCCTGGTCCAAACAGAGATGCTGTCAATACAGCTTGGGATAGACTCATCCCTTTTTCCTGCAACATTGGAATTACATGAGTTGTAATAGCACCAATATTAAATCCAATAACAAACAATGAAAAACTAAATAACCAAAATCTATAATCTTTAAGTATTATTTTAAGCTTTGAATTTTGATCTGTTTTCTTTTCAATTTTTTTAAATTCTTTTATAATTATATTTTTGAAACCAAAATAATTAGCTGGTGAACTAATCAATATATTTAATATTCCAAAAATAAATACAGTAAACCTCCAGTCATATTGTTCTGTTAAATAAGTAGCAGTAGGAAATGTGTATGTGCTTGCAAATCCAGCAAACAAAGTAATTATTGCAATAGATGTTTTGGCCTTTGATTTTAAATTAATAGTAATGACACTAAAAAGCATCGTATAAAGACAGCCACCCGAGGTTGCACTGACAAGTATCCAAGCAAGTAAAAATCCACCATACGTATCTACTGATGAAAGATAAATTACACTTAGTCCTAACAGTATAGGACTGGTCCACATCATTGGAAAACTTAGATTTCTATCTACAATCTTACCTAGAAAAGGTAAAAGTAAACTATGCACAACTAAGCCTAGAGAATAAATAAAAGTTAAGTTGTTTCTTGAAATATCAAGTTCGTTTTCCCAAGTTAGCAACAACGCTGAGAACAGGTACATACAACTGCTGTAACAAAAGGTAACTGATATACCTATTAAAAATGCTGGCAAATATTTCACAAAATTTTTTATTTCTTTAACATTTTTTTAACAAAAGTAAGTTAATAGATTATTATGAAAAAAATCTTAATCTCATTTATATTAACTTTATCCACAATTTCTATTACTCAAGCTGACAATCATGCTAAAATAACAGAGCAACAAGCCGGCAGTAGTTATTCACAAAATACTGAGGATACATTTAAAAATGAAATAGGGAATTGTGAAGACCCTGGAGTACTTATGTTAAGAGCCACTGTTAAAAATGATATTTCAAGATCTAGTCCCGAAAAAGCATCTGAGGCAGAAGCATTAATGAAAGAGGGCATGAAATTGTGTAATGAAAATAGAGTTTTTGAGGCAAAACTAAAATTAGAAGACGCTAAAACGACTGCTAGAGCAGGATTAGTAGATGGAGAGGATCCATCTATAACTAAAGTTGTTGATGACAATAATGAGATAACAAAGGAAGAAAAACCTTGGTGGAAATTCTGGAAAGATTGATTTTTATCTTTATAAATTCTTAAATTAAAATTTCTAGAAAAATTTTTAATAAAGGTTTTTTTCTATTTACCTTACAATTAATTGATCTGATCCAATTAATATTCTTCTAAGCCAAGCAGATAATCTATCCATAAATATTACTACAGCCAAAACTAATATTGCCATGTAGGCGACATTTTCAAAATCATTTCCAGTACCTAGTGCACCTAAAAATTGTAAACCAATTCCTCCTGCGCCCATTGCACCTATTATTACGGCTCCTCTAGTATTTGACTCTAAATAGTATAAGGATTGAGATACAAAAATTGGAAGTATTTGTGGAATTATACCAAATCTATGTTGTAGAAATTTGCTAGCCCCTGTAGATTGAACTCCTTCTTGTTGTTTCTTCTCAGTATTTTCAATTGCTTCAGAATATAATTTACCTAAAGTACCTGTATCAGTAAAACCAATCGCAAAAATACCAGTGAAGGGTCCTGGACCAAAAGCTCTTAAAAATATTAAACTCCAAATTAAAAAATCTATTCCTCTTAAAGTGTCAAACAATCTTCTTAATGTAAATCTTAGAGCTTTAATTGGTGTAACATTATATGCCGCAAGAAAAGACAAGGGGAGAGCCATCACTGTAGCAAACATTGTCCCTAATACAGCCATAACTATTGTTTCGAGCATTGCCCACCAAACTCTACCGTGCATAAATGCGTCATTGTCTTTAATTTCTGTTAAGAAAAGCTTTAAATTAGACATTTCTGGAACAACTCTATCTTTAGAAAAAGTCAAGCCTAATGCTTCGAAAAAGCTATATGGTTCTAACGGACTTGAGAAATCAAACCAAAAATATTTCCATCCTATGCTATAACGATGAATTTCAACTTTTTTTGGATATACTTGAATTCTCTCATACAAAGTTGGTCTAAATTCAACTCTATTTTCTGTAATTCTAAAACCTTTTAAATCTTCTATGACCAAATCCTCTGAACCTACAAGGTAAGGTTTACCATTAGTATTTAATTTTATGGTAAAATCTCTTTCATATTTAGGAAAATTTACAATCTCAACTCTATCTTTGTATAATATTGCTTTACCTTTATTATTAAATTCAACTACATAGCCAACATTATCAGATTTTTTGTAAAACCAATCTGGAATTGATTTATCAAGATTATCTTTTCCATAAACACTTCTATAATTTCCTTCAAAAGCTATTTTAATATCGTCATGATTTTCCCATTTCATTGTTACATGATCTTTATGTGCATATGTATCTAAAGCAAACATAGCGGCATTTTGTGGTTTCCATTTTTTTGGAATATTAACAACGTCTAGAGTAAAAAAACCTACTATTAAATATAATAAAATAAGAAAAAAAAATATTTGGCCTTTTCTTCTACCTTTTCTAGCTTGATTGAATGTGTCAGGAAATAATTTTCGAATATTATCTCTTTCAATTGTTAAACTAGAACTCACTGATTTACTCCAATCAATTTATGTCTCCAATATGCCGACAAGTAATCTAATGCAATTATTGTACCAACCAGTAAGAACATACACGCTAAAACATCAGCACCATAATTCCATTGAATTAAAGCTGCTAACATTTCTCCAATTCCTCCTGCGCCAACAAAACCTAATATAGTAGATTCTCTAACATTAATTTCTAATCTTAATATTCCATAACTTAAAAACAAAGGTAGTACTTGTGGAAGAACTGAAAATCTTATCTTTTGTGTCCAAGTTGCACCAACAGAACTTAAACCTTCAATAGGTTTTCCATCACAATTTTCTATAGCTTCCGTGAATAATTTACCAAGTGCTCCTGCAGTATGTATTGTTATGGCAATCACTGCTGGTAAAGATGATTTACCCATCAAATATAAAAACACCATTGCTATTATTAATGTTGGAAATGATCTTGTCACATCCATAAAAAATTTTGTAAATTGAATAACTCTTTTATTTCTTATTAAATTTCTACTAGAGAAGATTGCAAAAATAACTGCCAAAACAAATCCGATCGAAGTTGAAAATAATGCAATATTTAAAGTTATAATTAATTCAGGAATGTACTTAATAACTCTTGGCCAATATTTCCATCCCATCTCAAATGTATCAACAAATAAATCTCTTGGATAATTAAAAAAATTAGCTATACCTCTACCAAAAGATCCTGCATTTGCCTCTAACGATATCAGGGTACCACCAAAAAAAACTAATATTAGAATTGCAATTCCCAGTAACGAGGACCTAGTTCTTTGATTTGTTAATTTTTTTAAATTAACTTCAATTTGTTCTAAGTTTGCAGGTAATGCTTTTGACATAATTTAAAAAAAAAACAGAGGCAAAGATTTTAAGTCTTTGCCTCTAATTTATAATGGTTTAATTAATTATTCTTTTGTGCTTCAATTTTAGCTTTTCTTGCTGCTACAACTGATTCATAGAAAGAGTGATCTACAGCTACCCATTTTTTTACAATCCCGTTTGCAACGTTTTCACTACATTTTGGATCGTTTTCGTGTATCCATTTTTTCAATCCAATCATTACTTGATGTGCTCTAACAGGTAAAAAAGTAGGCATTACAATTGGACCATTAGGAATTAATTTTGAAGACCAAATTTGAACAATGTCGTCCATATTTAAAATCCCTTTATCAACCATTTTTCTTAAATTCCCTGATGAATATCCTTCTTCCCAGCTACCAACGCCAGACACCCATGTTACAGCAGCATCAACGTCACCATTCATTAACGCTAATACATTGTTTTCATGTCCTCCAGAAAACTGTGTTTTTGAAAAATATGTATCTGGATCCATACCCATAGCTTTTAATTCAATTGATGGAATTAAAAAACCTGATGTAGAGTTAGGGTCAGCCCAACCAAATGATTTACCTTTAAGATCTTCCATTGATTTAATTCCAGATGCTTTAGTTGCTACTGCTACTGAGTAATAACCCATGTCTCCAGTTGGTTGCATTCTAGTTAGAACTGGCACTACAGCAGTTGGATCTTTAAGATACATACCTGCATATCCAGAGGAACCAAACCATGTATAATCTAGATTTCCACCTAGCATCGACTCCATTGTTCCAGCGTAGTCTTTAAATGTAAAAAATTTAGCTGGTACACCATAAGCTGCTTCGATATATGGCATGAAACATTCATTTCTAGCGATAATATCTTGAGCTGCTTCGTCACCTAAAAAACCAACTCTAAATTCTGGTTGGTATTTACTTAAGTCCATTTTTGGACCTGTGTAAGTTACTGCATTAGCTTGAGTTGAAAAAAACACCATAGCCAAAAGTGCAATAACTCTTGTTAGTTTATTAAACATAATTATCTCCTTTTTTTTATTTTTAGTCTAACGACTTATTTGTACCGATGAGTTATTGACCTCATGCAGTTGCAAATTCTTTTTTAACATCCTCATTTACCTGATTTTTTGTTTTAAGCTCAGTGGATGTTACTTGTGGTTCAAAAGCTTCATCAGCTTCTGCACCATAAATTTCTCTTGCAAGTTTGTCTGATAATTTTTCTGGTAAATCATCAAAGACAATTGCGCCATCTTTCATTCCAATAATACGGTCACAATAGGTTTTTGCTGTATCTAGGGTATGAAGATTTGAAATGACCGTTAAATTTTTTTCATCATGAATTTTTCTTAATGACTCCATTACCATTCTTGCATTCATTGGGTCTAAAGATGCTATAGGTTCGTCTGCTAAAATCATTTTAGGATTTTGCATCAAAGCTCTGCATATAGCTACACGTTGCTGTTGACCTCCAGATAATGTTTCAGCTCTTTGGAGAGCAGTGTTAGCCATACCTAAGTTGTTAAGTAAAATCAAAGCATCAGCTCTTTCATCACGAGAAAACATTTTTAAGGATGCCCTAAATGAACTTTGATAATTTAATCTACCTAAAATGACATTTGTTAATACATCAAGTCTTGGCACTAAGTTAAATTGTTGAAAAATCATTGCACAATTTCTCTGCCAAGATCTTTTTTCTTTGCTTTTAAGTTCTAATATATTTTGACCATCGACTTCTATTTTTCCATCTGTTGAATCTGTTAGTCGATTAATGATTCTTAGAAGAGTAGATTTACCTGCACCTGATCTTCCAATAATTCCTATCATTTGAGGTTTATTGACCTTAAATGAGACATTTTTTACGGCATGATTATTGCCAAAATATTTATTTACATTACTAATGAGCATGCAATTTTATGCACCTCAATTCTTTAAGAAATGTTAAAACTTTATTAATGAAATTTATAATTTTTGTTTAATTATTGTTAAAAATAAACTTCAGGTAGAAAATACAGTATTTATTACTCTAAACTTTAACAAGTATCTGAATTTTAGACCCATCAAAATAACTTTCACTTAGCTCTATCGGGGTTATATTAAAGTCAACATTAATAGATGTCGTTTTTATTAAAGGTTTTCCAACATCAATATTTAAAAGATTTGATTTTATTTTGTCTGAAATTTCAGCGCTTATTAACGTTTTAGATCTTATTATTTTTTTAACATTTAATAAATTAAAGGCTTTATTTACAGACTTTTTTTTAACAAAATGATTAATAAATTTTGGAAATCTATCATGCGGTATTGATCTAAATGTTATTACAGAAGGAGAATTATTTATATATCCTATACTATTTATTCTAGTGACTTTTTCTTTTTTATTTAAATTCAATTCTTTTTTTTCAAATAGATTACATTCTGCAATATCAAAACTTTTGATTTCAATTCGAGCTGATTTGTTCTCTTCAAGAATATTTTCAGTAAAACGAACATTTTTGCTTATTGAATAATTAATTTTTGATGTTTTTACAAAAACACCCAAACCTCTTTTTGAATATATTAAATTATCATTTTTAAGTTCTTTAAAAGCTCTTCTTATAGTGTGTCTATTAACATTGAACTGTTTTGCATACTCACCCTCGGAATCTAATTTTTTATTAATTTTGTACTTATTTAAAACAATTTCTCTTTTAATTGAATTGTATATTTCTTTCCAAAGCAAATCTTTTATTGTCATAAAATTTTAATAAATAATTTATTGAAATTTTTTTTAATTTTGTTACTTGTCTAGTTGTATAGTATTATGCAAAATGAATCAAGAAAACAATGGTTAAGTTCTTTAGCAACAGCAGATGAAAATTATCTCATTTCGCTTTGGGACAATTTAAATATGAAAATAGAATATAATTGGTTAAGAGAACCTGAGATTGGCAGTGTTATGGTTCAGGGAAAAGTAGGCGCCACAGGTGATAATTTTAATGTTGGAGAAGTAACTATAACGAGATGTTCATTAAATTTAGATAAAAAAATCCAAGGCCATGGTTATGTTCAAGGTAGAAATAAATATAAATCCAAAATTGCCGCTTTGTGTGATGCATTGATGCAAACTGAAAAAAAAGAAATAATTAAAAGAAATATAATTGATAAATTAATTAAATATAAAAATAACAAAAGAAACGAAATATTATCTAAAACAGAAGCAACTAAAGTTGACTTTTTTACATTGGTAAGAGGTGAGGATAAATAATTTATGGAAGTTGTTTCTAAAAAAAATAATTCTCAAACAAGTGCTGATTATTTTAGAAGTATTTTGTTTGCAACTTCATATCCTGGTTCGATCGAAATATTAGACAATATAAATTCGCCTTCGAACATGTTTTCAGCCAGTTGCTCTATTATAAAAACTTTTTGTGACAGTTATTCAAATATTTTTTTAGGTCGTAGTATTAATAATCCAGAAACTATTGAATGGATTAAATTTAATACAGGTGCAAATATTACAGATAAAAAAAATGCAAATTTTGCAATTGGTACTTGGGATGATCTTTTACCATTAGATGAATTTAAAAAGGGTGATGAGCAAAATCCTGATCAATCGTGTACTATTATTTGCCAGTCTCAATTTAAAAAACCAAATGCCAAAATTACTGGTCCTGGTATTAAAAGCTCTAAAAGTATATTTTTACCTGATAGAGAGTTTATAAAAAAAAATAACCAGCAATTTCCATTAGGACTTGATTTTTATTTTGTTGATAATGATAAATTTTATTCAATACCAAGATCACTAAAAATAGGAGAACTATAAAATGTATGTATCTGTAAAAGGTGGAGAAAAGGCAATCAATAATGCACATTCTTGGTTATCTGAAATAAGAAGAGGCGATGTAAATATAGCAGAACTAAATATTAAACAAATTAGTGAACAACTAACTTTAAGTGTTGATAGAGTTATGTCAGAAGGATCTCTATATGACAAAGATTTGTCTGCTCTTGCAATCAAACAGTCTAGAGGTGACTTGATTGAAGCAATTTTTCTAATGAGAGCTTATAGAACTACTTTACCTAGAATTGGTTCAAGCAAACCTATCGAAACTAGCAAAATGTTATGCCTGAGAAGAATATCTGCAACATTTAAAGATATCCCAGGTAAACAAAAGTTAGGCCCAACATTTGACTACACACACCGTTTACTTGACTTCAAACTTCTTGCTGATGGTGAGTATGAAAAAGCTAAGATTGAAAAATATGATGATAAAGAAATCCCGCATGTTTTAAGCTTTTTAAATAAAGAAGGATTAATTCAGAAAGAAATACATAGTGGCAAAACATCTAAAGATATTACAAGAAACCCAATTAATTTTCCTTTAACAAGATCTGAACGATTGCAATCTCTTTCAAGAGGAGATGAGGGTTTTCTTCTTGGTTTAGCTTACTCAACACAGAGAGGTTATGCTAGAAACCATGCATTTGTTGGTGAATTAAGAACTGGTTTCGTTGAGGTTCAATTTGAAATTCCAGAATTAGGTATAGAAATAAATATTGCTGATGTCATGTTTACTGAGTGTGAGTCAGTAAACCAATTTAAAGGTAGTAAAAAAATACCTGCTCAATTTACCCGTGGATATGGTTTAGTTTTTGGTCAATTAGAGAGAAAAGCTATTTCTATGGCTTTAGTTGATAGATCAATGAGATGGAAAGAATTTGGTGAGGAGTATTTGGGTGTTGCTGCTCAAGATGAAGAATTTGTTATATCTCATTGTGATAATATTCAAGCCACAGGTTTTTTAGAACATATCAAATTACCTCATTATGTAGATTTTCAGGCGGAATTGGATTTAGTAAGAAAAATTAGAGAAGAATATAAAAAAAATGAACAACGTACTTAAATTTAAAAATAAAAAAGCTAATGTTGCAGCTCAAGATGAAATTTATAATTTTGCTTATTTAGACGAAAACACAAAAAGAATGATAAGAAGAGCTTTAATCAAAGCTCTTTGCATACCAGGTTATCAAGTTCCATTTTCATCTAGAGAAATGCCTATGCCTTACGGATGGGGAACTGGTGGGGTTCAAGTAACATCGTCATGTTTAACAACTGATGATGTGCTAAAAGTTATTGATCAAGGGGCAGATGATACTACGAATGCAGTTTCAATTAGGAATTTTTTTAAAAAAACTGCTAATATTGAGACCACAGAAAAAACAAGCCAAGCATCGATAATTCAGACAAGACACAGAATTCCAGAAGAAAAGTTAAAAGAAAAACAAATACTTGTTTATCAGGTTCCAATACCTGAACCTCTTGCGTTTTTAGAACCAAGATATCAAGAAACTAAAAAAATGCATGCACTATCAGAATATGGAATTATGCATGTAAAGTTATATGAAGATATTACCAAAAATGGTCATATAGAAACAGCATATGCTTATCCAGTAAAGACAAATGATAGATATATAATGGACCCATCACCTATTCCAAAATTTGACAATCCAAAGATGAATAACAATCCTGCTATACAATTGTTTGGAGCTGGAAGAGAGCAAAGAATTTATGCAATACCACCATATACTGAAGTAACGAGTATTGATTTTGAGGATTATCCATTTGATCCTTCAAAAGCACCACATAAATGTTCTATTTGTGGATCAAATGATAGTTTTTTAGATGAAATAATTACTGACGATGATGGTAATAGATCGTTCATATGTTCAGATACAAATTACTGCAATCAAAGAATGAAAGATAAGTAAATGGAACCAATATTATCTGTTCAAAATTTAAATAAATATTATGGCGATCAAGTTGGATGTAAAAATATGAATATGACATTGTATCCAGGTGAAGTCGTAGGAGTAGTAGGAGAATCTGGCTCAGGAAAAACAACTTTTATAAATTCAATATCGGGAAATCTGAACCCTGATCGTGGAAAAATCCTAATTAATAAAGATAATGAAATTATTAATTTCTTAGAAATATCAGAGTCATTGAAAAGATTATTGATAAGAACTGAATTAGCTTTTGTTCACCAAAATCCTAGAGATGGTTTAAGATTGGACGTAAGTGCTGGCGGAAATATTAGTGAAAGATTAATGTCTATTGGACAAAGAAATTATGGAAATATTAGGCAAACTATTTTTAAATGGTTAGATAAAGTAGAAATCGATAAAAGTAGGGTAGATGATTTTCCAAGAACATTTTCTGGTGGAATGTTACAGAGATTACAAATAGCAAAAAACTTGGTTACGAGTCCTAAAATAATTTTCATGGATGAACCAACAGGAGGACTTGATGTTTCTGTTCAAGCAAAAATTTTAGATTTGTTAAGAAAATTAGTTAGAGAATTAAATTTATCAGTTGTCATTGTTTCTCACGATCTTGCAGTTATTAGATTGTTAGCTGATAAAATTATTGTGATGAAAAATGGTGAGGCTGTTGAAACTGGACTTTGCGATCAGGTATTAGATGATCCACAACATTCTTATACTCAGTTATTAGTCAGCTCAGTACTTCAGGTTTAAAATGATTGAACTTAATAATATTACAAAAAAATTTACACTTCATAATCAAGGAAGAACAAACATATCAGTTTTTAAAAATTTGAATTTGAAAATTAATCCTGGAGAAATTGTAGCTTTGACAGGACCATCAGGTGTTGGAAAATCTAGTATTTTAAAAATGATTTATGGAAATTATGTTTTTCAATCAGGAGAAATTAAAATTAATAATTACAAAATAGATCATAAATATCCTAGAAATATTATTGAACTTAGAAAAAATACAATAGGATATGTTAGTCAATTTCTAAGAGTGATACCTCGTGTTCCTACAATTGAAATTGTTATGGAGCCATTATTAGAAATAAATTTTGATCAAGAAGAAGTTCGTGAAAGAGCTGAAAAAATTTTACTAGATCTTAATATCGATAAGAATTTATGGAACTTATCGCCACTTACTTTTTCAGGAGGTGAGCAACAGAGAGTAAATGTTGCTAGGGGATTGATTAGAAATTATCCATGCTTGCTACTAGATGAACCAACCGCTAGCTTAGACAATGTTAATAAAGATATTGTTTTGAATTTGATTAATGAAAAAAAAGATAAAGGATCTTCAATAATTGGTATTTTTCATGATGAATCTTCACGTAAATATTTAAATGCTAGAGAAATAGATATTACAAAAATATCACATGGAAACTAACGGTCAGCTTTTTGTAGTCGTTGGACCATCCGGCTCAGGAAAAGATACATTATTAAAAAAAGTAATAAATAAAATTCCTAATTCCATTTTGGTTAAAAGGTACATTACCAGGAAAAAGGATATTAAAAATGAAGATCATTACAGTATATCAATTAAAAATTTTGAAGATAAAATTTCAAAAAAATTTTTCTTCATCTACTGGAAAGCTCATGGTTTATCATACGGTATTCCATTTAAGGAAATAAAAAAAATAGAGCAAGGTAAAACAGTAATTTTTAATGGATCAAGAAAAGTACTTTTTAAAGTAAAAAAAAAAGTTAATAACGTTAAAATAATTAATATAACTGCCCCATCAACAATTATTAAAAATAGACTTGTAAATCGAGCTAGAGAAGACAAAAAATCAATAAATAAAAGGATAAAAAGAAAAATTAATTTACTTCCAAATAATACAATTACTATAAACAATAATAAATCAATATCTATAGGTGCAAATAAATTAAAAAAAATAATTTTAGCTAAGTGAAAAATTTTCTAAATTCTCAAACATTCCTTTTTGATTTTCACAAAATATATATATTTTATCAAAATCATTTATTTCATTTAAAATGATTTCTTTTTTTTTTTCAATTTTTTTTAACTCAAAATACAATTTGTTTCCTGATACCTCAGATGCAAGGGTCATGTGAAAATTAAATTCTGACATTAAATAGGGATATCCCCATTTATATAAAATACTTAATTGTAATTTACTTAGTTTAGAGGGATTTCTTCTATCAATTTCTTTTTTTGTAAGAGGTGACCTAAATTTAAATAATTCTCTAACAAGTCTATTTGATAACTTATTAATGTTATTATTCTTTTTAGATTGCACAAAAGCATAAAAATTATCAATTTTTTTTAATTTAAATTTATAAAAATTAAATTTTTTATATTTTTTAGCTACGACCTCAATTTTTTTAAATAATTCTTTTCTATTATAATTATTGTTTAGTTTAAAAGGAGGTATAAGTGTCCCATGAAATCCATATTTTCTTGCAATTAAAATATTATTATCTATGCTTTTTAAGTTTTTTATTCCAAATCTGTTTAGATAATTAATTCTTTGCTTCTTATTTATAAATTTTGCGTCAAGTGGATCCCAACCAAACCAATATTTACCAAATTCTTCTAGACCACTTCCTTTTGGTGGAGCGTAATAAATTGCAAATCTTGAATATTTTTTCATAATTCAACTTATAATACTTATATAAATTTTCTCTAATTTAAAATATTTGTAACAATTCATGTGTAATAAAAGTTGATGCATGAATATATTTTAAATAATGCCATGATAATTAAAAAGGATGAGATTATTCATGGTCATATAAGGATTAAAGATAACAAGATTATCGATATAAGTAGTGGATTAACTAATAACAAAACTTCAATAGACTGCGAAAAAGATTACATCTCTCCAGGATTGGTTGAATTACATACTGACAATCTTGAAAGACACATGACACCAAGACCAAAAGTTTCATTTCCGGTTGAAAATGCAATTTTATCTCATGATAGAGAGTTAGCATCTGTTGGAATAACAACAGTTTTTGATGCATTGAGGGTTGGCTCAATTGAAAAAACAGGAAAATATAAAAAATACGCAAAAAATTGCTCAGATATAATTTCAAATTTTAAAAAAGATAATATTCTCAAGATTGATCATAAAATACATCTAAGAGCAGAAACATGTTCGGAGAATTTGATTGATGAATTAGACGAATACAATGAAACTCACGATGTCAAACTGGTAAGTATTATGGATCATACACCAGGTCAGAGGCAATTCAGAGTTATAGATAAGTATAAAGAATATCTTTCAATTAAACACGGTATGACAGAAAATGAGATGGAAATTCATTTTGAACACTTAAAAAATCTTCAAAAAAATAATAGCAAGAAGCACATAGATAGAATTCTAGAATTTAAATCCTTACATGATTGTATTTTGGCTAGTCATGACGATACAACAGAAAATGATGTTCATAATTCAAATAAATATGGAGTAAAATTAGCTGAATTTCCAACAACATTGGAGGCTGCTAAAACTTCTAAAGATTACAATATAAAGGTTATGATGGGTTCTCCAAATTTACTTAGAGGAGGTTCACACTCTGGCAATATCTCTGCTAAAGAACTTTTAGAAAATGATTGTCTAGATATTTTAAGCTCAGATTATATTCCATCCTCATTAATTGTATCTGTTGTCAAATGGGGTTTAGAAATTGATAATCTTCCAAAAGCATTTGCAGCAGCTAGTCACGCTCCGTCTATAGCTACAAATTTAAATGACAGGGGTTCCATTGACAATAATAAGAGAGCAGATTTAATAAGGTTTAAAATTTATCAAAATTTACCAGTTGTAAAAAATGTTTGGTCAAACGGAATCCAAGTAAGTTAAAATAACCCAGTTGTATAAGAATACTTAATTATACCTGCAATCATTATCGGTATTTGTAGTGAAAAATTTGTTAATAAAGGTTTATCCTTTGTAATGGTACCAACAATAGTCCAACCGATTATACCTAAACTGTGAGGTATCATGCTATAAGGATAGTAATCTAAATAAAAAGTTAATATTCCTAAAAGCGTCAAAACTGTGCTTGTCCATTTTAATATTCTGATATTTGCAGTCATTTTCTCTCCTTTTTTTTTAAATTTATTATCATTTTAAATTATGATAATATTATATTAAAGATTTGTTAAAATTAGTTTCTATTAATGCTTAATTAAATTATTAATAAATTTATTAATTTTAAATTATTTATTTAATGCATCTTCAAGATAATCTAATCTATCTTGACCCCAAAAAATCTCATTATTTAAGACATACGAAGGAGCGCCAAATACATCATTATCAACTGCATCTTTTGAATTTTTTTGATACTCCAAGTTCACATCTTCAGATAAAGCTAATTTCTTCATTTCTTCAAAGTTTAAATTTAATTTTTCACAAATTTCCTGAAGTGTATTGTGATCAGAAAGATCTTTATCCATAGACCATAAATATTTTAAACATTCATTTCCAAAATCAAGTTTATTACCCATTTTATTTGAAGCTATTACAAATTTTGCTGGTAGGTGCGGATCTTTAGGTGGAAAAAACTTTGGCTTTTTAATAATTGGCAAACCTTGTTTATTTGAAATTCTATCCAGTTCTACAAGTCTATATTTTTGTCTGGCAGGATGTCTTTTAGGAACTGGCAATCCACCAGTATTTGGAAATATTTCGCCAACTAAATCAAGCGGTTTTTCTATAACCTCTAAATTATATTTGCTTACTATTTTTGTAAATCTATCAGCTCCTAGATAACTAAACGGAGATAGGACACTAAAATAATATTCAACTTTCATTATTTATTTAATTGAGCGCAAACTGCTTAATTTTTTCAAACTCAAAATGATCTGCTATATCTTTTTGAGCATAATATACTTCTTCAACAACGCCTTGCTCGTTAATCAAAACATCAGTTACAGCAATATCAAAATGACCTTTAATCTTTGTTGGAATATATCCTTTCATCATTGCTGGAATGATTTTGTGAGGTTTAAATAACATTGCATTAAATGTTTTTGCCATAGATCTTTCAATTTCATATTTTTTAAAATATTCAAAATTTTCATCAGCTAAAACTGTAAAAGGTAATTCACCATGTTTATCCATGTAAGATTTTAAATTATCTACTGGAGAATGAAAAATTCCAACATGTGTAAAATTATTTCCAAATTCACTAAATCTTTTATTCAATTCATTCAATCTTAAATTACAAAAGCTACATCCTGCTATACGGTAAAAAGTAAGTAGTAATTTTTTGCCCTTTGTTTCAGATAAATTAAATATTGAACCATCTGGTTTTGGTAATGAGATTTCTTCTAATATATCGCCTTTATTTATTTTCATTTTTTATATACATTTCTTGCAAAGGCCAAAAAACTCCAAATTGTATTTATTGTATTTCATTCCTTTGTTATCTTTAAAATTTCTTAAGTGTTCTGATAGTTTATGATCATGAATTTCAGTAACATCTTCACAACTTTCACAAATTGAAAAAACAGTAGCTTTTGCAATTTGACATTTTGAATTTTTACAAGCTATGAACGCATTTCTACTTTCTATTTTATGTATCTTTCCAATCTCCACTAATTTATCCAGAGCTCTATAAACTTGCAAAGGAGCATTAATACCTTTTTTTTTAACATCAAATAAAATTGAATATGCTTTTAATGGTTGATCAGATTTTTCTATTAAATCTAATATTATTTTTTGGTTTTTAGATAATGTTTCTTGTTTTTGCATATTATTATTTCTTATAATACTTCATTAATTTTTCAATTGAATCGTTTGTTTAATTTTAAATAATGAAAAAATAAATAATACTAGTGCAGCAGCTACGATAGAAGGACCAGATGGAGTATTAAATTCTAATGAGGAGAATAGTCCAATAAATACTGACAGTAACCCGCCAATTATTGAAAATATAACCATTTTTTGTGGGTTATCTGATAAATTTCTAGCCATAGCAGTTGGTATGATTAACATTCCTGTAATAAGCAATAAGCCAACCATTTTAATAGATATTGCAATTATTGCTGCCATTAAAATTGTAAATATAGCTTTAGCTCTATCTGGATTTAAACCTTCTGCCTCAGCCAATTCATAATTTACAGTTGATGCAAATAATGGTTTCCAGATTAATTTTAAAACCAATAAAATTAAAGCACCACCGATCCAGATTGTAAGCAAATCATCAGTAGTTACCGCTAAAATATCACCAAATAACAATCCCATTATATCAAATCTAATAAATGTTAAAAATCCAATAGCAACTAATCCAACTGCAAGAGATGAATGAGCCAAAAGTCCTAATAAGGCGTCACCTGGCAAATTAGTTTTTTTTTCAAGTTTTACTAAAATGAGTGCAATTATTGATGAGGTAATAAATATTGAAACTGCAATATTGAATTCAAGTGTATAAGCAATTGTTACTCCAAGTAAAGCAGAGTGGGCTAGTGTATCTCCAAAATAAGATAATCTTCGCCAAACAACAAAACATCCAAGTGGACCAGTAACAAACGCTATTCCAATACCAGCAACTAATGCTCTTACAAAAAAGTCATCAAACATATTAATTTTTTTTTATTTCTCCGTCATTTGAATGTTCATGGTCATGTTTGTGCTCATAAACAGATAGTGTTTGAGAAGCCTGTTCCCCAAATAAAGCTTTATATTCATTATTGCGCGCTACATCTTTTGGTGAACCTGAACAACAGACATGTCCATTTAAACAAACAACATGATCTGTTGCAGTCATGACAGTATGTAAATCATGAGATATTAATAGTATTCCACAATTAAGTTTTTCGGAGATTTTTTTAATTAATTCATACAGTGCAATTTCTCCAGTAAAATCTACTCCTTGAACTGGCTCATCGAGGACTAATAATTCTGGTTTTTTTGATATTGCTCTTGCAAGTAAAACTCTTTGAAATTCGCCACCTGATAAATTACCTAAATTTTTATCTTTAAGATGTTTTACCCCAGTCAATGTTAAAGCTTCATCTAATGCATCATCTTTGAGGTTATCAGTTAAAAGCATAAAATCTTTCACTCTTAATGGAAGCGTCCAATCTATAGATATTTTTTGCGGAACGTATCCAATATTATTTGTAAATTTTTCAACTTGTCCTTCTATATTTTTATATATTCCTAAAGCAATTTTAGCAGTTGTACTTTTTCCTGATCCATTAGGTCCAATTAAAGTTACAATTTTACCTTTTTCAACCTGTAGAGAAACACCTTTGACAAGCCATTTACCATTCTGTTCAAATCCAACGTCTTTTAATTTTACTAATATATTTTTTTCTATGTTCATTTATATGCTTGACTTTAAAGTGTTATATTATTACATGATGTTATATTATAACAATTAACAAAAATACAATATTATGAAAAATCTAAAAAAATCTTCAATAATCATTATAATTCTATCATTTTTAACTTTTTTTACATCAGCAAATGCTGATATTAAAGTTGTTGCATCTATCAAACCAATTCATTCATTAGCTAGTTATTTAATGGATGGTGTAGCTAAACCGGATCTTATAGTAGATGGTTATGCATCACCACATGGTTTTGCATTAAAACCTTCACATGCAAAAATGTTACAAAATGCAGATATTGTTTTTTGGGTAGGTGAGGATGTAGAAAATTTTCTAGAAAAGCCTTTAGACTCAATTGCTAAAAAAGCAGAGAAAATTGAACTTTTGGAAATTAAAGGTTTAAATAAATTAAAATTTAGAGAGAGAAACATTTTTGATGATCACGAAGATCACGATGATCATGGCCATAAGAAAAAAGACGATCATGACGACCACGATCACGATAGTCATGCAAAGAAAAAGGATGGACATGATGATCACGATGACCACGATGGACACGAAGGTCATAACCACGGTGAGTTCGATCCACATATTTGGTTAGATCCAATTAATGCAAAAGTAATTTTATTTGAAATGTCTAAACACTTAATTGAAAATGATCCATCAAATGAAACTGCTTACAGAGCTAATCTTAGTAAGGCTTATAAAGAAATTGATAAGCTTACAAAAGATGTAACTGCAGAATTAAACGAAAGTACTGCTTCTGTTGTATTTCATGATGCTTACCAATATTTTGAAAAAAGATTTAATGTGAATATTCTAGGCGCCTTTACAGTAAACACAGATGTATTGCCTGGTGCAGAACAATTAGCAGAAATTAGAGAAGTAATTGAGCATGATAAAGTGGCTTGTGTATTTTCTGAGCCTCAATTTAATCCTGATATTATTAAAGCAGTTGCAAAAGATACAAATATTAAAACAGGTATTGTTGATCCATTAGGAGCAACTCTTAATCCAGGAAAAAATTTATATTTTGATCTGATTAAGAATATGTCAAAATCATTTAAAGGTTGTTAAGGAAAAATTTAATATTACTTAAATTCTTTATTATCTGCTTTAACACTTTCTTTAAATCTATCTAAAAAATCAGGGATAGCACTTTTTACTCTATGCCAAGTTGGTATAAAGGGTGTATCCATTGGATTTTCAAAAAATGACTCTCCAGCTTTCATTATATTTAAAGC
Source organism: uncultured Pelagibacteraceae bacterium (assembly GCA_902594335.1). GTDB lineage: Bacteria > Pseudomonadota > Alphaproteobacteria > Pelagibacterales > Pelagibacteraceae > Pelagibacter. Next base: position 38,293 of record CACJLY010000002.1, read on the forward strand.
AAACAACTCAACCGTTTTTTCCTCATTGTGAGAGTCAAACTTAAGACCATTCATTTGAGCATCACTTCTATATATATCAATTAAATCTAAAGCGGATCTATAATACGTTGCTTTAATTGATCTAAAAGTTTCTTTGCTAAAAGAATAACCTTGTGTTGCTAGTTTTCTTACTAATGTTTTAATTATATCAATAGACATTTTAGATAAGCCTTTAGAACTATCCTTGATAGATAATATCTGATGTTTATGATCATAATTATCAGCTAATTCTACTTGGCATATGTTGTTAGATGAATAATTTCTCTGCATTTCAGATAAAATAGCAATTTCAATTCCCCAATCTGATGAAATTCTAAGTTCTGGTAGAATATTCCTTCTAAATGAAAATTCTCCAGCTAATGGGTATTTAAATGACTTCATGAAATCTATGTAATCACTTTTACCTATTGTTTTTTCCATTGCTGTAAGTAGAGGGTTAACAAGTAATCTAGCTACTCTTCCATGCATTTTATTATCAGCAATTCTTGGATAATAACCTTTGCAAAATTCATAATTGAATAATGGGTTTTCTACAGGATAAAAAAGTTTTGCTAACAACCTTCTATCATAAGTTTTTATATCACAATCATGTAAAGCAACAGATCTAGCTTCATCTCTAGCTATTGCCATGCCAATGCAATACCAAACATTTCTTCCTTTACCCATTTGTTTTGGTGCAAGATCTATACCTTTTAATTCCTTATCTAATTTTTTTAATTTTGGACCATCATTCCATAAAACAGAAAAAGGTGTTTTTAGCTTTTTAAAAAATTTCCAAGCTTTCTTTGCTTGAGATTTATTAGCTTGATCTAAGCCAATTATTACATGATTAAGATATTTAGTTTTGCTTATTTCATTCACAATGTTTGGTAATGCGTCTCCTTCAAGTTCTGAATAAAGACAAGGTAAAATTAATTCTAATTTTCTCTCTTTAGAAAATTTTAATAAGTCTTTTTCAATTTGTTCAGTACTTCGTATCGAAAAATCATGAAGGTTTGCTACTATTCCGTTTTGAGAAAAATCGCCCATATTTATAAATTAATTTATTTATTTATTTTATCCATTGCCTTTTTGACCACCTCAATCCATCCTTCTGGAGCCTTTTTATTAGTATAAATTTTATTTTTGTTATTAATTTTGATGGATCTATTCGAAATAATACAGGGATATTTTACAACTTTTAACATACTTAAATCATTCTGATTGTCACCAACAGCAATGGTTGTAATCTTATTTTTATTAACTGATTTAATAAAATTTAATGTTTTTTTAATTGCTATTCCTTTAGTTACATTATCTCCTAAATTCATTACTCTGCCACCTTGTTGAATTCTTAAACCTGCCTTGTGAGCCCTTTTAAATAATAATTTTTTTAGTTTATTGTCCCCTTTAAAAATAAAAGGATAAGTACATTTTCTTTTTGAGCTAGCTATTAAGTCTTTTCCTTTTAGACCTAAAATATTAGATTTTTTTTTATTGTTCATTTTATATAAAAAATCACATTTTATTAAAATCTCTTTACTTATATTTTTAAAAAAAATTTTCAAAATTGTATTTTTATCACGAGCTATTGTTATCTTTTTAGGAAGCTTTCTTTCGATCGTATTTAGATTATGAATTTCAGAACCATTTTCGCTTATGAAAGGAAGTTTAATTTTTAACTTCTTAATAAAATTTTTTATCTCTAACTCTGTTTTACTTGAATTAGGAATTATAAAATTATTATCTTTAATAATTTTTTTAATTAGTGATTTAGCTTTTTCGAATTTAAAATTTTGTGTGTTTAATAAAGATCCATCTAGATCAGTAAAAATTATTATGTTATTTTTCATCAAATGAATTTAGGCTGATTAATTTTTAAATAAAATGAATATTATTATGTTTCAACAATAAGTGTATCCTTAGAACCACCACCTTGAGAGCTATTTACAATTGTACTGCCTTTTCTTAAAGCTACTCTAGTTAGTCCACCAGTGCTTACGTATGTAGTTTTTCCACTTAAAACGAAAGGTCTTAAATCTAAATGTCTAGGTTCTATATCATCTTCAGTGATTGTTGGAGCTGTTGAAAGAGTTTCTAATGGTTGAGCAATATATTCTCTTGGATTTTTCTTTATTTTAGCAATTACTTCCTCACGTTCTTTTTTTGGAGCTTTTGGACCAATCATGATCCCATAACCCCCAGATGCATTTGCAGGCTTTACAACTAATTTACCGATATTTTCGATTACATAATCTCTTTCAGATTTGTTGTGACATAAATAAGTTTCTACTTGATTCAAAATAGGCTGTTCTCCAAGATAATAAACTATCATTTTATTAACGTAAGAATATACAACTTTGTCATCAGCCACACCTGTTCCAATTGCATTAATAATACCGACATTTCCTTTTCTCCAGCTTTTAAAAAGTCCAGGAACACCAATTAAAGATCCTTTAAAAAAAACTTTTGGATCTAAAAAATTGTCATCTAATCGCCTATAAATACAATCAACCTTGAGGGGCCCCTTGACTGTCTTCATATAGACAATATCATTTTCAACAAACAAATCTTTTCCCTCAACTAAAGCTATACCCATTTGCTCTGCTAAAAATGAATGTTCAAAGTAAGCTGAATTATAAATACCAGGTGTTAATACAACCATATGAGGATTTGAGGTTTTTTTAGGGATACATTCAACCATGCAATTAAATAATTTGTTTGTATATTGGTGAATAGAAGCAACTTTATATCGTGTAAATAATTCTGGAAAAACGTCTCTCATTACCATTCTATTCTCAAGCATGTAAGAAACACCTGATGGAACTCTTAAATTATCCTCTAAAACTAAATAATCACCATTGGTATTTCTTATTAAATCAACTCCTGAAATATTTGACCAGGCTTTATGTTTGGGTGAAAATCCATCACATTCTTTTACATAGAATGGAGATTTAAAAATTATTTCTTTTGGTACTACATTATCTTTAAAAATTTTCTTTTGATTATAAACATCATCAATAAATAGGTTTAAGGCCTTCACTCTTTGCTGCAAGCCTTTTGAAACTTTGTTCCATTGTTTTTTTGGTATTATTCTAGGAATTATATCCAATGGCCATTTTTTTTCTTCTGCACGATTGTTAGCAGCATAAACTCTAAAATTAATTCCTCTTGCGCTAATTGTACTTTGGCAATTCTTTTCTATTTCCTGAAGTTTTTTCTTACCATATCTTTCTAGGATACCTGAAATTATAGTTGCATGTTTTCTTAGTTTATTATCTTTTGTGAAATAACCATCATAAGCATTTTTAGCATTATAGTTTTTCCATAGTTTAGAGACCATAAAGAGATAATGTTTAATAATTGAATAGAATAAGCAAATGCATAATAGATATAGCAGTTATGCTTTTAATAGATTATTAATTAATGTTATAATTCAATAGTAAATTATTCAAATGACTTATTGTATTGGCATTAAAGCACATGACGGATTGGTTTTTGCGTCAGACTCAAGAACGAATGCTGGTTTAGATAACGTAAATATTTATTCAAAAATGTTCACGTATGATGTAGGGGATAGAACAATTATTATTGTTACTTCAGGTAATTTAGGAACTTCTCAAGCAGTTTATAAATCAATTCAAAATGATTTGAAGAATTCTTCTGGAATAATGAATTTAAATACTTGTGAAAATTTTGATCAGATTGCTTCATATATTGGCTCATTAAATATTGAACATTCAGCACCTAAAGGTATAAACACCGACACAGTATTACTGGGTTCTACTTTTGTTATTGGTGGTCAGATTAAGGGGCAACCAATGGAATTATATTTAGTTTACCCTCAAGGAAATTATATAAAGCCCGCCGATAGCAAACCATATTTAGTTATAGGCGAAGTTAAATATGGAAAGCCAATTTTAGATAGGGTTATTAAACCCGAAGTCACTGTTGGTGATGCATCAAGATGTGCTTTAATATCAATGGACTCAACATTAAAAAGTGACTTAACAGTTGGTCCACCAATTGATTTTACGGTTTATAGAAAAGACCAATATAGGATTGCATCACAAAAGTGCTTAAATCTTACTGACGATGAATATTCAAAAGTGTGTAATCAATGGTCAAATGGTATTTTTAAAATCTTTGACTCGTTTCCACGTTTTGAGTGGGAAGATAAAAATAAATAAATATTCTATTTGAAATAAATCTTAAATAATATCTAATAGATGTGTGAGCAATATATCTTTAGAGTTAGATGAAATTTATAATCTAGCAAAAAATACTTTTTTAAATAGTGGTTGTGATGATGAAACTGCAACTATAATGGCTGACCTAGTTACTAAAGCTGAGAAAGATGGATCTTTATCGCATGGTTTATTCAGAGTCCCAGCTTACGTAGCAGGATTAAAAAGTGGAAAAATTAATGGTAAAGGCAAGCCAGATATAAAAAAAATATCAGCATCAGTTATTAAAGCAAACGGAAATAATTGCTTAGCTCCTGTGGTTTTAAAAAAAAGTATTCCAGAACTAATCAAACTTGCTAAAGAAAGTGGTGTTGCGATTTTAGCAATAACAAATTCGCATCATATGGCAGCTATGTGGCCTGAAACTGAAATGATCGCAGAACAGGGTTTGGTCGCTTTTGCATGCACATCTTATAAACCTGCTGTAGCGCCTGCTGGAGCAATTAAGCCTTTGTTTGGAACAAATCCAATATCATTTGCTTGGCCAAGAAAAAATAAACCTCCAGTCGTTTATGATATGGCAACAGCATCAATGGCTATGGGTGAAGTTCAAGTTGCTAAAAGAGAAGGTCATAAAGTTCCATTAGGAACAGGACTAACAAAAGAGGGAAAAGATACAACTGATCCTGCTGAGATTGCAGATGGGGGTGTTTTATTGCCTTTCGGTGGCTATAAAGGCTCAGGGATTGCGATGATGGTCGAATTGCTTGCAGGTGCCCTAGTAGGAGATAATTTCAGTTATGAGACAGCTGAGAAGGATAATAATGATGGAGGTCCTCCAAGTGGTGGAGAGTTCATTTTAGCCATATCCCCAGATAAATTATCAAAAAATAATTGGGACGAACATTCATCAAAATTTTTTGAAAAAATGAAAACAATGGGTGATGTCAGACTTCCAGGTGAAAGAAGACATAAAAATAGATTAGATAAAGGACCTAGACACATTAATGAGGATCTAGTTAATAAAATTAGATCTTTAAGCTAATTCTAATTCAATCGGTGTATGATCAGATGGTTTTTCTCTACCTCTTGGATATTTATTAACTTTCACATCCTTAATATTATTCAGTAAACTATTAGTCACTAAAAAGTGATCAATCCTCATACCATTATTTTTTTGCCAAGCGCCACTTGTATAATCCCAAAAAGTATATTCCTCTTTATCTGGATAAATATATCTAAATGCATCGTGAAATCCTAAATTAAACATTTCTCTTAATTTTTTCCTAATCTCAATTCTAAAAAGAGCATCATTTTCATATCCTTTGGGGTCGTGAACATCTTCAGCAGAGGGTATTATGTTAAAGTCACCTGCAATAATTATATTATCGTAACTTTTTAAAAGAATTTTAAGCTTTTTAATTAAACTACTTAGCCAATATAATTTGTAATCATATTTTTCAGTATCTACTGGGTTACCATTTGGCGTATAGATATTTACAATTTTTATAATTTTAGATTTATATTTTGTATCTGCTGTAATTATTCGCGATTGTTTGTTTTTGTCTTTAAATATATCTTTTTCAATTTTATCTAATTTTTTTTTGGAAAGTATTGCAACGCCGTTATAACTTTTTTGTCCAAAAACATAACTTTCATATTTTAATTTTTTAATATCATCAAATGGATAAGTTTCTTCTTGAGTTTTTATTTCTTGAGTTAATACAATATCAGGATTGAACTTTTTTAAATATTCCTGAACATTTAATATTCTTGCTCTAATAGAATTTACATTCCATGAGCTAATGATCATTAAAGAGAAAATGAAACACCACAACCGCAAGATGATTTACTTTGTGGGTTATTAATTTTAAATTGGTCTCCAATTAATTCTTTTACAAAATCAACTTCTGATCCTTTCAAAAGGTCAGCTGAAGTTTTATCTATTAAAATATTATCTTGTCTCAAATCGTCGTCTTGAGGAGTTTTATCAAATGAGAAATCATACTGAAACCCTGAGCACCCACCACCTTTGATAGCGATTCTAAAAAAGGAACCTTCATCCTTAGATGATAGAAGGTTATTGATTTGTTTTAACGCATTATCTGTAAATTTAATTTCTTTAATCATTATTTATCACTGTTATTACTAATATAATTAATATTTACCAATTTTAAAGAATGAATAATTACTCAAAATTAGGTTTTTTTACATCAAAAGGTCGCTTAACTTCAGAGCCAAATAGCACCTTTAGAACGCCTTTTCAAAGAGATAGGGATAGAATAATTCATTCTGCATCATTTAGAAGATTAAAGCACAAAACCCAAGTTTTTGTTAATACAGAAGGTGACCATTATAGAACGAGAATAACTCATTCATTAGAGGTTGCTCAAATTGCAAGATCAATATCCAGATATTTAAATTTAAATGATGATTTAGTTGAAACACTTAGTCTAGCCCATGATATGGGGCATACTCCATTTGGGCATGCAGGTGAAGAAGCTTTGAATGAATCAATGACTAAGCATGGTGGTTTTGACCATAATCTTCAAACTTTAAGAATAGTCATGTTCATAGAAAATAAATATTTAAAATTTAAAGGTTTAAATTTAACAATTGAAACACTGGATGGCCTTTTAAAACACAACGGACCAATACGTAATATTGATAAAATAAATAGAATAATTGGAGCTAAAAAATTTAAACAAAAAATTAATTTTAAAAAAAATTCTTCTCTTGAAGCACAGATTGCAGCTATATCTGATGACATAGCCTATAATAATCATGATATACAAGATGGAATTAAGGCTAAATTGTTTTCTCTAAATCAATTATGTGAAATTAATTTTTTTAAAAAAATTTATAAATCCTATAAAACAAAAATTAATCGTTCAAATAAAGATATAATAGTTTATCAAATTATAAGAGACTCAATAAATTTAATGGTGCAAGATGTAATTAAAAATAGTATTAAAAATTTGAAGAAAAACAAGATCAATACTAAAACAGATGTTCAAATGTACAAAGATAAAATAATTAATTTCTCTAGTAAATTTTTATCAACAGAAAAAGAGGTTAAAAATTTTTTAAAAATAAATATGTATAATAATAGGACTGTGCAACTAAAAAATAATCAAGGAAAAAAAATAGTAGAAAATTTATTTAAAATAATAGAAAAGAAACCGAAAAAGTTTATTATTAATAAATTTATAGATAAAAATAAATATAGAACAATTTCTGATTATATATCAGGAATGACTGACAGATACGCAATACAATTATATAAGTCATATAAATGAATATATTTGAAAATTATTTATTAAAGATAGAAAAAATTATTAAATCTGCCCACAAAGATAATTTGTTAGAGTTGCCAGATAATTTATCAGGTATCAATGTTGATATTCCACCTGCAAAATTTACTGGAGATATTTCTACAAATGTTGCAATGGTTTTATCCAAAATTAATAAAAAAAATCCGCTAGAACTTGCTAAGCAGATAGCTGACTTAATAAAAGATAGTGATAACAATATTGATGAAATTAGCATTGAAAAACCAGGTTTTATTAATCTAAAATTTAAAAATGAATTTTGGAATGGTTTTATACTAGATGTCTTAAATAATTCATCATATGGAAGTAGCACTAGTGGAAAAAAAAATAGTTATTTAGTAGAGTTTGTATCTGCAAATCCAACTGGACCTTTACACGTAGGCCATTCAAGAGGCGCCATACTTGGAGATGTAATATCTAACCTTTTATCCTTTAACGGTCATAAAGTTACCAAAGAATATTATGTTAATGATTATGGAAATCAAATCTCTCATTTTACGAAATCTGTTTATTTAAGAATAAAAGAAATTCTTTATGATGAAACTTTTCCGATAGACGATAAAGAATTATATCCTGGAGACTATCTTATAGATATAGCAAAAAAAATAATTTCAAAAAATAAAGATTTAGATTTCAAAAATTTTGAATCAGTTTCAGAAAAACTAAAAAAAATTTCTATACAAGAATCTTTAAAATTAATAAAAATAAATTTAGAAAATCTTGGTATAAAGCATGATAATTTTGCAAGTGAAACTAATGTAATAAATAATAATGAAGTTGATGAAGTAATAAAAAATTTAAAAGAAAAAAAATATATTTATGAAGGAAAAATTAAAGCACCTGAGGGAGAAAGTAATGAAAATTGGGTAGAAAGAGAGCAATTATTGTTTAAATCTACAGACTTTGGTGATGATAAAGATAGGGCTCTACAAAAAGAAGATAAATCGTGGACATACTTTGCAAGTGATGTTGCTTATCATAATACAAAATTAAAAAGAAATTTTAATATTCTAATAAATATTCTTGGCGCTGATCACGCTGGTTATATTAAAAGAATTACTTCAGTGGTTGAGGCATTATCAGGTGAAAAAAATAAATTAATTTGCAAAGTAAGTCAGTTAGTAAAACTCATTAAGGATAAAAAACCTTTTAAAATGTCTAAAAGAAAAGGTGATTATATCACTATAGAGGACCTTATTAATGAAGTTGGTAAGGATGCAACAAGGTTTATTATGTTAAGCAGAAGTAGTGATGCAGAAATTGATTTTGATTTTGACAAAGTAAAAGAAAAATCGAAAGAAAACCCAATTTATTATGTTCAGTATGCATATGCTAGAATATCGTCTGTGTTTAGAAATACCCAAAATGATATAAATAATAATCTTGAGACAAAGAATTCTGATTTTAACTTTGGTAATGAAGAAATAAAACTATTTAAAAAAATTAGTGAATGGCCTAAATGTGTTGAAGTTTCTTCAGAAAAATTAGAACCACATAGAATTTCAGTTTATCTATATGATTTAGCTTCTGAGTTCCATTCTTATTGGAATATGGGCAAGGAAGATGTTTCTAAAAGATTTATCGATCAAGATAATACAATTCAAATAGAAAAACTAGTTTTTCTAAAATCTATTGCCAATACTTTGAAAACAGGTATGAATATTTTGGGTGTAGACACCCCTGAAAAAATGTAATGATTAAAGAACTAAAGTATCTTTTTTTTCTTATTATAATTTTCTTCTTTATTTTTTTTACTGCCAGATATTATTTTTCTGATGAAAATATTAAGAAATCTTATAGATCACTTTCTTCAATTGATGAAAAAATTAATAATATAGAAAAAGATCTTATATTATTAGAAAATGATACAGAAAATATTATTGAATATGTAGAATTTAAAATTAATAAGAAAAAAAATAAATATTCTTTTTGGGAACTTCTTTATAATGACAAATAAATCCCATAGATCTTTTATATGTGGAATAAAAGGTAAATATCTTACCCAAAAGGAAATAAGTTTTTTAAAAAAATATAAACCATGGGGAATTATTTTATTTTCTAGAAATATAAATTCTATAGATCAAACTCAAGAATTAACAAATTCCATTAAAAAAATTTTTAAAAATAAAAATTATCCTATTATGATAGATGAGGAGGGTGGTAGAGTTAGTAGATTAAGAAAATTTATTGACAATTCTATTTTTTCAGCGGAATATTTTGGCAAATTATTTAATAAAGATAAAAAAAAATTTAATATATATTATAATGTCTATGTTAAACAAATTTCATACCTATTAAAATTATTAGGTATAAATATTAATACTGTTCCGGTTCTAGACCTAAAAAGAAAAAATTTTCATAAGATTGTTGATGACAGATCATTTTCAAGTAACAAAAAAATAGTATCAACAATGGGAGATATTTGTATCAATCATTTTCATAAAAACGGTATTGCAACAGTGATGAAACACATACCAGGGCATGGTTTAGCTAAAGTCGACAGTCATAAAAATCTTCCCAAAATAACCAAAAATGAGAATTATTTAGTAAAAAATGATTTTTATACGTTTAGAAACAAGAAAGCATTGATCGCAATGACAGGTCATTTACTATTTTATAAAATTGATCCACAAAATAATGTTACCCATTCAAAAAAAATTATTAATTTAATAAGAAATAAAATAAAATTTAAAAATCTAATTTTAACAGACGATCTGTCAATGAAAGCTTTAAAAGATAAACTTGATGTTAATGTAAAAAAATCTTTTTTAGCCGGATGCAATTTAGCCTTACATTGCAATGGAAATTTAAGTGAAATGGTTACAGTTGCACAAAATTCACCAAAATTAGATAAATTCGTAACAAAAAAAACATCACAATTAATAAAAATTATAGGTTAGAGTAATTTAAAATGACCGATGATTCTTTAGACTTTAATGTAAATTTAAATAATTTCAGTGGTACCCTTGAAATATTACTCGATCTTGCTAAATCGCAAAAAGTTGATTTGGAAGAAATTTCTATTACAAAACTTGCTGATCAATTTCATCAATATCTAACAGAAAAAGAAAATATAAATTTAGAAATAGCTTCTGAATATTTGTTAATGGCAACTTGGCTTACTTATTTGAAATCAAAATTATTACTTCCTGAAACCGATGAGGAGGAGTTCAAAGCTTTTGAAGTTGCTGAGAAACTTAAATTACAATTAAAAAAACTAGAATTAATTAGATTATTATCGTCTCAAATGTTAGATAGAAAAAGATTAGGTAGAGATGTTTTTATGCGTGGCTCTAAAAGTGGGGTTAAATCAATTTATGATAAAAAAGTTTCTTTAACATTATTTGAATTATTAAAGGCATACTCAGGGATAGTCATGACTAAAGATTTTCATACTATGAACATACCTAAACTTCCTGTTTTTACTACTGAAGATGCTATTAAAAGAATAAAAGAGTTCTTTGGCACGCTTAATGATTGGAAAAATTTGTCTGAGTTGGTTCCTTCTGGATTTAACAAGTCTCCTAATTTAAAAAGAACAGGTAGAGCAGGAATTTTTGCTGGCTCTTTAGAATTGGTAAAAGAAGGAAATATATCTTTAAAACAAAAAGAATTATTCGATGATATCTATGTTAAGGAAAATTAATGAACAAAATTAAAAAAAATAATATTGTAAGTTTTCCAACTAAACTCACCGATGTAGAAAGAGAGATTGAGGCTATTGTATTCGCTGCAGCTGAACCTCTTTCAGTTGAAACAATAGAGTCTAAATTATCTAAACAAACAGATATTCAGCAATCACTGGAAAAGTTAAGAGATTTTTACTCAAATAGAGGTATTAATTTGATTTGCATATCTAATAAATGGTCATTTAGAACTGCAGTTAATTTATCCTCTTTAATGTCAGAACAAAAAACTGTTGAAAAAAAATTATCTAGAGCTGCAATCGAAACTCTTGCTATTATTGTCTATCATCAACCTGTTACAAGGTCTGAAATTGAGGAGATAAGAGGTGTAGCTTTTGGAACTAATACCTTGGAAATTCTAATGGAGTTAAATTGGGTTAAACATGAAGGTAGAAAAAATGTTCCAGGAAAACCAATACAATATGGAACTTCAGATGAATTTTTAAGTCATTTTAATCTACAAAAATTATCTGATTTGCCAACTGTTAATGAATTAGGTTCGGCAGGCCTAATTGATACATCAAGTGTAGACTCTTCAATATTTGGAACAGGCAAATTTTTTAAAGAAAAACAAGTTGATAAAAAGGAAAATATTTATTCTGATATTGATGAAATGTTAAGTAGTACCCTTAAATCTGACGAAACTTAAAAAATCACTTTTAATAAATCAATAATAAGGTTATAAATAATTTATGAGTATAGGATTTTGGCAAATAGCAATTGTAGTAATTTTAGTAGTATTACTTTTTGGTAGAGGTAAAATCTCTAGCCTAATGGGTGATGTAGCTAAAGGGATCAAAAGTTTCAAAAAAGGAATGGCTACAGATGTTAATGATGAAGACCAAACTAAAAATATTTCAGAAAATCAAGACTCTAATAAAAAAGAATAACAAATGCCGTCAATTGGCTGGCTAGAAATACTAATCATAGTCTCAATAGCAATTATAGTCGTAGGTCCCAAAGATTTTCCTTACATGTTAAAAAAAATCGGTTCATGGATCGGTACAGCAAAGAGATATGTTCGTGATGTGCAAGGACAAGTTAGTGATTTAACAAATGAAACTTTAAATACTGATATAGACGATAAACCTAAATCAGAAAATCAAGAGAAAAAAAAAGATGAGTAAAGATAAAGAGGGAAGTTTCATAAGTCATTTAACTGAATTAAGAAAAAGATTAATAAACTCATTTATATTTTTAGCTATTTTATTTGTAATTTGTTATTATTTTTCTGAGTACATTTATGGATTTTTAGTTGAACCATATGCGAATGCAGTAAAGGATGACGATACAAATAGAAGATTAATATTTACTGCTCTTCAAGAAACATTTCTAACATACTTAAAAGTTTCTTTTTTTGCTGCTTTTTTTATCACAAGCCCATTTATACTAATCCAAATTTGGAAATTTATAGCACCTGGACTTTATAATCATGAAAAGAAAGCGATAATGCCTTACTTAGTAGTAACTCCAATTCTATTCTTGCTTGGAGGTATGTTAGTTTATTACTTAATAATGCCCTTAGCTATAAAGTTTTTTTTATCCTTCGAGAGTTTAGGGGCAGCCACAAATTTACCAATTCAATTAGAAGCCAAAGTAAACGAGTATTTATCATTAGTAATGAAGCTTATTTTTGCATTTGGTTTAAGTTTTCAATTACCAGTAGTATTAAGTTTATTAGCTAGAATTGGAGTTGTGAATTCAACATTTTTAAAAGAGAGAAGAAAATATGTTGTTGTAATTATATTCGGAGTAGCAGCTATATTAACGCCACCAGATCCAATTACTCAAATTGGTTTGGGTATACCTTTACTAATTTTATATGAATTATCAATAATATCAGTAGGAATAATTGAAAAGAAAGTAGCAGAAAAAAATGCACAATATTAAAGATATTAGAAAAGACTTTGAAAATTTTAAGGATAAACTTAAAAATCGAAATATTGATATAAGCCTTGATAACATAATAAGTTTAGATGAGGAAAATAGAAAGTTTATTCAAAAAAAAGAAAAATTTGAAATGGAAAAAAAGACTATTTCAAAATCCAAAGACCAAAGTTTATTCGATAAATCAAAAGAGCTTTCTTTAAAAATTGATGAAATTAACAAAAATCAAATAAAATTACAAAGTCAGATTACTGATATTTTATCTTCTATACCCAATATACCATTGAACGATGTCCCAGTAGGACAGGATGAAAATTCTAATAAAGAAATTGAAAAAAAAGGTGAAATAAAAGAATTTAATTTTAAGCCTAAATCTCATTATGAATTAGGAGATAAATTAAATATGCTTGATTTTGACTTAGCAACAAAAACAACTGGTTCTAGGTTTGTATTTGTTAAAAAAGAATTAGCGCAATTAGAAAGAGCTATATCGAATTTTATGATTGATACACATACTCAAAAAAATGGTTATACAGAAATATCACCTCCATTAATTGCAACTGCTGAAACAATGTTTGGCACTGGACAATTACCAAAATTTGAAAATGATCAGTTTGAAATTAAATTAGACGAGGGTGACGGAAGAAAGTTTTTAATACCAACCGCTGAAGTAATTTTGACAAATATAGTAAAAAATCAAATTTTAGAAATGAATGAATTACCAATTAGAGTAGTCGCATCAACACCATGTTTTAGAAAAGAAGCAGGTAGTTATGGTAAAGATACTAAAGGTATGATTAGACAACATCAATTTTATAAGGTGGAATTAGTAAGTATTGTTGAAAATGATAAATGTTCAGAGGAGTTAGAGAGGATGTCAAACTCTGCTACAATGATATTGGATGAGTTAAAACTACCTTATAGAAAAATTATTTTATGTACCGGTGATATGGGTTTTAGTGCAGAAAAAACGTATGACATTGAAGTTTGGCTTCCATCTGAAAATAAGTATAGAGAGATTTCAAGCTGTTCATCTTGTGGTTCTTTTCAAGCAAGGAGAATGAAAGCTAGATATAAAGGACAAAACAATTCAAAAGAATTTGTTGGCACACTTAATGGCAGTGGATTAGCAGTTGGCAGAACTATGATTGCTATTATGGAAAATTATCAAACGGAAGATGGATCTATTTTGATACCTAATGTTCTTAAGCCATATATGCCAAATATAGATAAAATTTCTATCAATTAAGAGTTGAGTTTGAATAATAGATAGGATAAATAGCCTTAACTTAGTAGGTTACGTTATGGATGCTGGAATTGGACAATTTATACCATTAGTTTTAATTTTTGTTATTTTCTATTTTTTTCTTATTAGACCTCAGCAGAAAAAAGTAAAAGATCACAAAGCTATGGTTGAAGCCCTTAAAAGAGGAGATAAAGTCATTACCTCTGGAGGAATAGTCGGCACAGTTGAAAGAATAATTGATAACGAAAAAGTTGAGGTTCAAATTTCTGATAATGTGAATGTCGAAGTTGTCAGAGCAACTGGAATTCAAGGTTTAGTAAGCTCTACAGAACCAAAAAAATAACATTATAACAAAGTGTTATACTTTTCAAAATTACGAATAATTTCAGTAATTGTTTTTACAGTTATCTTTTCCTATTTCGCTTTTTCAAATTTTGTTAAATTTGATGATAGATTTTTTTCAAAAAATATAAATTTAGGATTAGATTTACAAGGTGGATCTTATTTACTTCTTGAAATAGATAATCGACCAGTAATTACTCAAAAACTACAGGCAAAAATAATTGAATTAAAAAGATATTTTAAAGAAAAGGAAATAACTCTTAAAAATTTTTCACTTAAAGATGACACAATTTTATTTGAGACAATAGATAAAGAATTTGAAAATGTTAAAAATATTTTAAATGACAGAGAAAGTGATGTTAATACTTATTATCCAACTTACAAATCACATGAATTCGATGTTATAGAGGATGGAAATCTTTTTTCATTAAATTACTCTAGATATGGCTTAGTCTTATTAAAAAATTCTTCACTAGATCAGGCAATTGAAATTGTAAGAAGAAGAGTTGATGAGGTTGGAACAAATGAGCCTAATATTTTAAAAAGAGGAAATGATAGAATATTAGTTGAATTACCTGGCTTAGATGACCCAAATAGAATTAAATCTTTACTTGGAAAAACAGCCAATCTAACTTTTCAATTTATTTCACAAAATAATGAAGAGTCTTTTGGAACTGAAAAGTTATCTTTTGAAGATGGTTCTAGAGATGCAATTGTTAGCAAAAGAATAATTTTAAGCGGTGATAACCTAGTTGATGCAAAGCCAACAATGAATTCACAAACAAATGAAACAGTCGTTTCATTTAGTTTAGATAGAGTGGGTGCCAAAAAATTTGGTAAAGCAACTAGTACGGGGGTTGGTAAACAATTAGCAATAGTATTAGATGGTAAAATAATTAGCGCTCCTTCAGTAAGAGAACCCATAATTGGTGGATCAGGTCAAATCTCAGGTGACTTTACTTTTCAATCTGCAACAGATCTTGCATTGCTACTTAGATCCGGGGCTTTGCCTGCACCTTTAAATATAATTGAAGAACGAACAGTTGGACCAGACTTAGGTCAAGACTCAATAGACGCTGGTATTTTATCTTTATTTATTGGTTTCTTACTAGTTATTTTATTTATGATTTACAAGTACAGAGCATTTGGATTAATTGCTAATTTAGCTCTTATTTCAAATCTCTTTTTGCTAATTGGTATTTTAACTTTATTTGAGGCAACATTAACCTTGCCTGGAATTGCAGGTATCATTTTAACAGTTGGTATGGCTGTTGATGCAAATGTACTGATTTTTGAACGTATCAAAGAAGAGACTAAAAATGAAAAAAACCCAATAATTGCTTTTGATGCTGGTTATACAAAATCAAGAACAACAATTTTAGATGCAAATATTACAACATTAATTGCAGCGTTCATTTTGTTTTTTATGGGATCAGGTCCCGTAAAAGGTTTTTCTGTAACTTTAGGTGTTGGAATTTTAACTACTTTGTTTTCAGTATATTTTATAGCAAGATTATTAACTTCTTTGTATGTAGTTAAAAATAAAGATAAGGAGAAGTTACTTTAAAATGCGCAATATTTCTTTTAATAAATTTTATAGAAAATTTAATATATTATCACTTTTACTAATAGTGATTTCATTAGTATTTTTAATTTTTAAAGGTTTAAATTATGGAGTTGATTTCAAAGGTGGTACTTTAATTGAATTAAGAACTTCAGATAAAACTAATAATATTAGTCTTATTAGAGATAGCTTTAATCAAATGAATTTAGGTGATGTATCTGTCAAAAAATTTGGCAATGAAACAGATTTTATTGTTAAGTTTGAAATGCAAAATTCAAATGATCCTGAATTTATTAAAAATATTCAAAATAAATTATCAAGCTCCATTGGTGATGTCGACTTTAGAAGAGTAGAAAATGTTGGTCCTAAAGTAAGCTCAGAACTCTTAAAATCAGGAATTATTGCTATAAGTTTATCTCTTGCAGCAATGCTATTGTATATTTGGATAAGATTTGAATGGCAGTTTAGCTTAGGAGCTATTCTAGCTATATTTCATGATGTTATAATTACATTAGGTATATTTTCTATTTTCTCACTTGAAATAAACCTTTCTATAGTTGCAGCTGTTTTAACTATTGTTGGTTACTCTATGAACGATACTGTTGTTATATTCGATAGGGTTAGAGAAAACTTAAGAAAGTATTCTGATATTAAAATTTTTGACTTAACCAATATTTCAATTAATGAAACTTTATCTAGAACAATAATTACATCTGTAACTACATTATTAGCTCTGTTATCAATCTACTTATTTGGTGGTGAAATATTAAAAGGCTTTTCTTTAGCAATGATATTAGGAGTTATTTTTGGAACTTACTCATCAATATATATCGCAAATCCTATTTTGGTTGCACTGAATGTCAGCCAAAGAACAATAGTTAAAGAAGAAAAAGATTAATATAAGTTTTGAGCGATTACCATCGTCAGTAGCATTGGCAACGATAGAAGTGTATTCGTTCTAGAAAATAGCATCGCAGTTTTTGCAGATTTAGCTTTAACATCAGCTTCAACCTCAATAATACCCAAAGCTTTTTTCTGGTTTGGCCATATTACAAACCACACATTAAATGCCATTATAATTCCCATCCACATACCAATTCCAATAGCTGTAGATTTTCCACCGCCTGATCCAATTCCTAATGTCATCGCTTGATGAACATAACCATTTAAATAAGCTAATATAAGTCCTGATATTACTGTAACTAAAGCTGCCCATCTAAACCAAAATAGAGCTGCAGGAGCAATAACTTTTCCAATAGCTGGTTTTTGTTCGTCAGGTATTTTTGCCATGTTTGGTATTTGAACGAAATTAAAATACCATAGTAAACCAATCCACATTATTGCAACAATGACATGTATATATCTAAATAACCAACTCCAAAAAACTAGGTCGATATCAAAACCACCATTTCCAAAATATAAACCTAGAAATAGCAAAATAGATAATGCTAAAGAGATATGAACTGTTTTAGATAATGATTGAAGAATCGAATTCATAATATTTTTAATTTATAACATTTTTAATTAAAATTTAAGCAGTTTTTTTGAACTTATTGTCCAACATTGGTTTTAAAAATTTACCTGTATAACTATCTTTAACATTGATAATTTCTTCAGGTTTACCTTCGGCTATGATATTTCCTCCTTTTACACCACCATCTGGACCCATATCGACAATATAATCAGCTGTTTTAATAACATCTAAATTATGTTCAATTACAACAACAGTATTTCCAGTTGCAACAAAGGTATGCAAAATTTCCAGTAATTTTTTAATATCATGTTGATGAAGTCCTGTTGTAGGCTCGTCTAATATATATATTGTTCTTCCTGTTGATCTTTTTGATAATTCTTTTGCAAGTTTTATTCTTTGAGCTTCACCACCTGATAGAGTAGTGGCTTGTTGACCAATTTTTATATACCCTAAACCAACTTTCTTAAGTGTAAGCAATTTTGTTTTTATATTAGATATATTTTCAAAATATTCACACCCCTCATCCACAGTCATATTCAAAACATCAGCAATGCTCTTGTCTTTAAATTTAATTTCAAGTGTTTCTCTATTATATCTAGTTCCTTTGCATTCATCACAAGTTATATAAACATCCGGTAAAAAATGCATTTCATAAGTTATTACTCCATCTCCTTCACAAGCTTCACATCTACCACCCTTGACGTTGAACGAAAATCTTCCAGGTTTATAACCTCTACTTTTTGACTCTGGCAAATTAGTAAACCAGTCTCTAATTGGACCAAACGCACCTGTGTAAGTTGCTGGATTTGATCTAGGAGTTCTTCCAATTGGTGACTGATCTATATCTATAATTTTATCGACTAATTCAATACCTTTAAAACCTCTAAACGGTTTTGGAATTTTTCTTGATTTATTGTTATTAAGGGTAAGGTTTAAAGCGTTATAAAGAGTTTGAAGAATTAATGTTGATTTACCACTTCCTGAAACACCCGTTACACAGGTAAAACTTCCAAGTGGAATTTTAAGATTTACGTTGTTTAAATTATTTCCACTTGCGCCATTAATTTCCAAAAATCTTCCATTTTTAGCTAATCTTCTAGTTCTTGGTATTGGTATGAAGCTTTTGTTTGATAGGTATCTTCCCGTAATGCTATTGTTATTATTTAATATATCATTATAAGATCCTTGAGCGATTACTTCACCACCTTTGTTTCCAGCTTCTGGACCAAGATCGATTATATGATCTGCATTTTCCATGGTTTCAGTATCATGTTCTACAACTATGACTGTATTACCTAAGTCTCTAAGTCTTTTTAATGCATTTATTAATTTTACGTTATCTTTTTGGTGTAAACCAATAGATGGTTCGTCAAGTACATATAATACTCCAGTTAATCCCGAACCTATCTGCGATGCTAGTCTTATTCTTTGTGCTTCACCACCCGATAAAGTACCAGATTCTCTTGATAAAGTTAAATAGTCAAGACCGACATTAAGCAGAAAATTTAATCTCTCATTAATCTCTTTTAAAATATGCTGAGCAATTTTAAGTTGACGTTTATCTAATTTTGTCTCAAGCGATTTAAACCATTCTTTTGCATCAAATATAGATTTTTCAGTTACTTCGCTTATATTAAGGTCATTAATTTTAACACAAAGTGCTTCGTCTTTTAATCTGTGACCATTACATCTTTCGCATTTTGTGTCTGATTGATACTGAGATATTTCCTCTCTTTTCCAATCACTATCGGTTTCTAAAAATCTTCTCTCTAAATTATTTACCACTCCTTCGAATGTTTTTTTATGAGAATATTTTTCATATCCATCATCATATGAAAATTTGATTTCTTCCTCATCAGATCCGAATAATATTACATCTTTAATTTTTTTTGAAAGTCTTGACCATCTATCATTTAATGAAAAACCATAATGTTTTGCAATAGAAGCTAACGTTTGTGCATAATACAGAGAGGATGATTTTGACCAAGGCTCTATAGCTCCATCTGCAATAGTTTTCTTTTCATCTGGTACTACCAATTTCGGATCAACATTTAATTTAACACCAATACCTTCACACTCTTCACATGCACCATATGGACTATTAAAAGAAAAAAGTCTCGGTTCTATTTCTTCAATTGTAAAACCACTTTCGGGACAAGCAAACTTAGTAGAAAAGATTAAATTTTCAGTTTTTCTAAATTTTTTTGGAAGCGTTTCATCCTCATATTCTACAAACATTAGTCCATTTGCTAAGTTAACTGCTGTTTCAACACTTTCAGCCAATCTATTTCCTAATGAAGCGTTTAAAACAATTCTATCGACTAGAACTGCTATATCGTGTTTTAATTTTTTATTTAATTCTGGAACATCATCAATATCATAAAGCTTATTATCAACTTTAATTTTTCTAAATCCTCTTTTTTTGTAGCCAAGAATATCTTTCCTATATTCTCCTTTTCTTCCCCTAACTACTGGTGCATATAAAAAAATTGTTGATTTTTTTGGTAGTGTTTTAATTTTATCTACAATTTGACTTATAGTTTGCGAAGTGATTGGCAGCCCTGTGAATGGTGAATAAGGGATGCCGGCTCTTGCATAAAGAACCCTCATGTAATCATAAATTTCTGTAACAGTTGCAACTGTAGATCTTGGATTTTTTGATGTATTTTTTTGTTCAATTGAGATTGCGGGACTTAATCCTTCAATTAAATCTACATTAGGCTTTTTCATTTTATCTAAGAATTGTCTTGCATAAGCAGACAAACTTTCAACATAACGTCTCTGTCCTTCAGCATATACAGTATCAAAAGCTAAAGATGATTTTCCGGATCCTGATAGGCCAGTGATGACAACAAATTTTTCTTTTGGAATCTCTAGCGTTATATTCTTTAAATTGTGCTCTTTTGCACCCTTAATAACTATCTTTTTAAGCATGATTTTTGTTGCTTTAGATTAATAAAATTAATATTCAAGTTAATAAGTGATATAATAAACATTCTTAAATATTAAAATATTATGGCTGGTAGTTTAAATAAAGTATTATTAATTGGTCGTTTGGGCGCAGATCCAGAAGTTAAGCAAATGGTGAACGGCAAAAGCGTTGCAAGACTTAGCCTTGCTACAAGTCAATCCTGGAAAGATAAAAATACCGGAGAAAAAAAAGAAAAGACTGAATGGCATAGAGTAGTTGTTTTTAATGAAGGTTTGGTAAGTGTCGTCCAGCAATATCTAAAAAAAGGTGCACAAGTGTACGTTGAAGGACAACTTTCAACAAGAAAATGGAAAGACGAACAAAGTGGTCAAGATAAATATTCAACTGAAATTTTAATTCAAGGTTACAATTCATCTTTAACGATGCTTGGTGGTGGTAATCAAAACAATATTGCTTCACAAGATAGCAAACAAAATTTTGATGATACACCTGCACCAGATCAAAGTGGTTTAGACGACGATATTCCATTTTAATTAATATGGAAAAAAACGAAATTCCAAAAATAAATAATATAAAACCAATCTCAATGTATGATGAGATGAGCTCATCATATCTGTCCTACGCTATGAGTGTTATAGTAAGTAGGGCATTACCTGATATCAGAGATGGACTAAAACCTGTTCACAGAAGAATTATATATGCAATGCACAAAGGTGGCTTTGATTGGTCAAAACAATTTAGAAAATCTGCAAGAATTGTTGGAGATGTAATAGGTAAATACCACCCTCATGGTGATCAAGCTGTTTATGATGCTCTTGTTAGAATGGTTCAAGAATTTTCAATGAGCTTACCCCTAGTGGATGGTCAGGGTAATTTTGGTTCTATAGATGGCGATCCTCCTGCAGCAATGAGATACACCGAAACTAAACTTGCAAAAGTTTCACAGTTTTTAATTGATGATATAGAAAAAAATACTGTATCCTTTAAAAGTAATTATGATGAAACAGAGCAAGAACCTATTGTATTGCCTGCACAATATCCAAATCTTTTAGTAAATGGTGCTGGTGGAATTGCAGTTGGAATGGCAACAAGTATACCACCTCATAATTTAGGAGAGGTTGTAGATGGAACTTTAGCCTTAATTAAAAACAAAGATATTAAAATTAATGAGTTAATGAAACATATCCCTGGACCAGATTTTCCAACCGGCGGATTGATAATTGGAAAAGATATCATCAAGCAAGGATACAAAACTGGAAGAGGATCTTTTAAAATACGTGGAGAAATTTCAGTAGAGAATTTAAAAAATGGTAAAGATAGACTGGTAGTTTCATCCATACCCTACCAAATTAATAAGTCTAATTTGAATGAAAGAATTGCTGAATTAGTAAGGGATAAAAAAATTGAAGGTATAAGCGATATAAGAGATGAGTCTAATAGTGAAGGTATTAGAGTGTCAATTGATCTTAGAAGAAATGTTGAGCCTGAAACTGTCAAAAGACAATTATATAAATATACATCAATAGAATCATCTTTTGGTTTTAACTCTCTGGCAATTGTTGATCAAAAACCAAAGACATGTAATTTAAAAGATTTTTTAGAAAACTTTTTAAAGTTTAGAGAAGATGTAGTTATAAAAAGAACAAAATTTGATTTAAAAAAAGCAGAAGATAGAGTTCATATATTGCTTGGACTATCGGTCAGTGTTGAGAACATTGATAAAGTTATTAAAATAATTAGATCATCCAAAAACCCCGAGGAAGCAAAAAATTCACTTTTAAAAACTACTTGGAAAATTAACCAAGCATCAAAACTTATTAAATTAGTTGATAGTAAAAATTATAAAGGAAAATATGTATTATCAAATGATCAAGTGACTTCTATACTAGAACTTAGACTTCAAAAATTAACTGCTATAGGAATTAACGAAATAGAGATAGAAATTAAAAAATTAGCGACAGAGATTTCTAAATATAAAAAAATTATTAATTCAAAAAATGAATTGTTAAGCGTAATAAGCAATGATTTACAGATGATAAAAAACAAATTTTCAGTCCCTAGAAGGACAAAAATTATAGATGCTGTCTTAAATTATGATATCGAAGAAACAATTCAAAAAGAGTCAGTTATAATAACGATAACACTTCAAGGATATATTAAAAGAGGGGCTCTAAGCGGAGTTAAACAACAAAAAAGAGGTGGAAAAGGAAAAACAGGAATTAAAACTAGAGAAGAAGACTCAGTTGTTCAGACATTGTCTGTAGATACACATACATCATTATTATTTTTTTCTACAGAGGGTTTGGCTTATAAAGTTAAAGCATGGAAAATACCTGAAGGATCTGCTTCATCTAAAGGTAAATCCCTTTTCAATATTTTACCCTTAAAAAATCATCAATCTATAAGTTCTATTATGCCTTTTCCAGATGAAGATGTTGATAAGAAAAATATGCACATCATTTTTGCAACTAGTAAAGGGAAAATAAGAAAGAATAACTTAGAGGATTTTTCATCTATTAATGCTTCTGGTAAAATTGCGATGAAATTAGACTCTGATGATAAAATTGTTGGGGTAAAGATATGTACAGATGATCAAGATATAATGCTGAATACAAAATTTGGTAAATGCATAAGGTTTGAATCAAAAAAACTCAGAGTTTTTAAAGGAAGATCTTCTAAAGGTATAAGAGGTATTAATCTTTCAGAAAAAGATACAATTGTTTCATTATCTATAATTAATAAAGATGATATTAAAAAAAACAAAAGTAAAACTAAAGATGAAAAATCTGAAGTTAAAGCTAAAGAAAAATTTATCTTATCAATTACTGAAAACGGTTATGGCAAAAGAACATCTCATTATGATTTTAGAGTTACAAATCGAGGAGGTAAGGGGATAATAGGTATTGTTAATTCCCCTAGAAACGGTAATGTCTCATCATCTTTTCCTGTGTTTGAGGGTGATCAAATATTAATTTCAACAAATAAAGGAAGAGTTATAAGAACTGCCGTTAAGGAAATAAGAATTGCTGGAAGAAACACTCAAGGAGTAAGAATTATTAAATTAACTGGTGATGAAAAGGTTGTCTCCTCAATTAAATTAGATGATAATTTGGTTTAATGAAAAATATAGCTATATATCCAGGGACATTTGATCCAATAACAAACGGCCATGTTGATGTTATCAAAAAGGCTTTAAAATTGACAGATAAAATTATTGTTGGCATATCTGATGGTAATGAAAAGAATTTTTTATTTCCAATAGATGAGAGATTAAAAATTGTTACTAAAGCTTTGTATGGAGACTTAAGACTTTCAAAAAATAGAATTCAAGTGATAAAATTTAACTCTCTAACAACAGAATTATGTAAAAAATATCAATCAAATCTAATTCTTAGAGGCTTGAGAGCAGTGTCAGATTTTGAATATGAGTTCCAACTAGCGGGAATGAATAGAAAATTAAATAATAAAGTTGAAACAATTTTCCTTATGTCAGACGTTGAAAATCAGATCATTTCATCTAGATTCGTTAAAGAAATAGCTTTACACAAAGGTGATTTAAGGAAATTTACAACTAAAAGCACTATTAAGTCACTGAAAGAAGTTTATGCTAAAAAAAATTAATATTTTATTTTTATCAATATTTTTATTAACAACGGCTTTAAATGCAAAGGAGAATATAATGATACTTAAATTAAAAGATGGAGATTTAAAAATTGAATTATTTCCAGACGTGGCACCAAACCATGTAAAAAGAATAACCGAACTAGCTAATAGTGGAAAGTACGATGGAGTTGTTTTTCACAGAGTAATAGATGGTTTTATGGCTCAAACAGGAGATGTTCAATTTGGAAATTCATCTTCTGAAAGTTTTAATCTAAGTAGAGCTGGTATGGGTGGTTCTGATATGCCAGATCTTAAGGAAGAGTTTAATGATTTACCTCATGAAAGAGGAACGTTATCTATGGCAAGGTCTTCAGATCCAAATAGTGCAAATAGTCAATTCTTTATTTGTTTTGGTCCCACACCGCATCTAGATAGACAATATACAGTATTTGGAAAAGTTATTGAGGGCATGGAGTTTGTTGACATGATTACAAAAGGGGATGGACCCAATGGATCTGTTTCTAATCCAGATAAAATAATTAGCTTTAAATCTGAGTAGAATTTAATGGATGGAAGACATAAAAAAGAATTTTTCTTTTAGCGTAAAACATCAAAAAAAAAATTATCGTGTTGGATTAATTGAAACACATCGTGGAGAAATTAATACGCCTGCGTTTATGCCTGTTGGTACTCAAGCCACAGTTAAAGGTGTTTTTATTGACGATATTATTAAAACAGGTAGTGAAATAATACTTTCGAACACATATCACTTAATGATTAGGCCTGGAACTGAGCGGATAGAGGCAGTTGGTGGCCTGCACAGATTTATGAATTGTAAACTTCCTATTTTGACTGACTCTGGAGGTTATCAAGTAATGTCTTTATCGAAATTCAATAAAATAGATAGACATAAAGGAGCAATTTTTCAGTCACATATAGATGGAAAAACTTTTATTTTAAGTCCTGAGGAAAGTATCAAAATTCAAAAAAAACTTAATTCAGACATCGTTATGGTAATGGATGAGTGTCCAAAAAATACTAATGATTATAGTGTAATTAAAACTTCTATGGATTTATCTACAGAGTGGGCTAGACGATCTAAGGAAGAATTTGGAACAAATCCGCAAAAAGCTTTATTTGGTATTGTTCAAGGAGGATTATTCAAAGATTTAAGAAATGAATCTCTTAATAAGTTAATAGATATAGAATTCGACGGGTATGCTATTGGTGGTCTAGCAGTTGGAGAAACACAAAAAGAAATGTTTGATGTTTTAGATGGCATAAAAGATAACTTACCAATCGATAAACCAAGATATTTAATGGGAGTGGGAACTCCATCCGATATATTAGGAGCAGTTAGGAGGGGAATTGATATGTTCGATTGTGTACTTCCAACAAGATCAGGAAGAACCGGATTAGCTTTTACCTGGGATGGCAGAATTCAAATAAGAAATTCTGAAAATAAACTAGATAATACACCTCTAGATAGTAGTGTTACTAAATTTGACTTAAACAAATACTCTAAGAATTATTTAAACCACCTCCACAATACTAATGAGATGTTAGCTTCAATGATCTTAACATTAAATAATATAAACTTTTATCAAGAACTTATGTATGAAATTCGAAAAAATATCAAAATGGGAAGTTTTGAAGAATTTCATGACAAGTATATTAATATTTTGTAAATTTTAACCATTGCCAAATTTCAAAAAATCAATATAAGAATTTCCGTGTTGGGCCCTTAGCTCAGTTGGTAGAGCAATTCCCTTTTAAGGAATGGGTCGATGGTTCGAGTCCATCAGGGCTCACCAACTCATCAGGCGATAGGTGGATATTTTAGAATAATTTCGTTCATCCAATTATTAATTTGGTCAATTCTTCTGTCATTTGATGGATGTGTACTCATAAACTCAGGTGGTTCTTTGCCTTTGTTTGCTTTCTTCATTCTTTCCCATATTTTAGTAGTTTCTCTAATATCGTAACCAGACAAAGACGAAAAAATTAATCCTAAATAATCAGCTTCGCTTTCTTGTTTTCTTGTAAAAGGGTTCATTATTCCAATTTGGGATAACAAGCCAACTGTATTCATACCTGTTGTTCTATTAACTTGAGATAACTTTCCACCAGTAGCAATATCAATTATTCCAGTTGTTGTATTTAATAATACTGTTCTGCTTGCTCTTTCGACAGAATGTTTTGCAACAGCGTGAGCAATTTCATGACCCATTACAGCTGCCAAACCATCATCGTTTTTAGTAATATCTAGCATACCAGTATAAACAGCAATTTTTCCTCCAGGCATGCACCATGCATTTTTAATTTTTTTATTATCAATTAAAATATACTCCCATGAAAAATTCACAGTCGGGTCATCCATATTATTCTTGTAAAAATACTCTGATATTGATGTTTCTATTTTCGATCCAATTCCAATAATTTTATCTAAACTCTCTTTGTCATCACTTAATTTAGCTTTTTGTTTTACTTTTTCATACAATTGAGCAGCTTGAGCATTTAATTTTGATTCTGGAATTAATTTTAATTGCCTTCTATCTGTGATCGGAGCGTTAGTACATGCGTGTAAGCCTGCAGAAATACAGCCACAACCCATTAAATATATAAAATTTCTTCTATTCACTTTTCTTAATATTTATATTACATGTAATTTATAATCAATTAAAGATATGTCTAAACTAAGAAGAAAAAGAATCTCACTTATTGCAAGACTAAGAAACTATTTTATTACAGGAATTGTTGTTTTAGTCCCTATAGGAATAACATTATATCTCACAACATTTTTTATAAAAATTTCATCAAAACTAATTCCACAAGGAATAAATCCAAATAGCTATTTACCTTTTGCAATACCAGGTTTAGAAATCTTACTTTCGGTAATTTTTATTACTCTTGTAGGAGGTTTGTCACTTTCTTTTATTGGTAAGAAGTTTTTACAGCTGTTCAACGATTTATTAAAAAAAATTCCAATTTTGAGAACTATATATTCTGCTATTGGACAAATGACAGAAACATTTGCTCCTAAAAAGGGTTCAAAAAAAAGTGTAGTTCTAATTCAATATCCACGAAAAGGTACATGGGCTGTTGGTTTTGCAACAAAAGAAAATAAAGGTGAAATTTCCAAAAAAACTAACACAGAATTAGTAAATGTTTTTGTCCCTACAACACCAAATCCAACTAGTGGTTTTTTATTAATGTTTCCTAAAAGTGAGATTGTATATCTAGATATGACATTTGAAGAGGCATCAAAATTTATTGTCTCTGCTGGAACATCAGATACTAAAACTAAATAGTCTCATTAATTACAGCAACTTTGTCATAAAGTTTGATAAGTTTATTAAAGTTATTTATTTTAATGTTGTTTTTTTCAATTTTTTTAACCTCCTTTTCTGCAATATCGAAAAGTTCCTCATGTTGAATAGGATCTGCTAGGTTATATTTTTTTAAACCACTTTGCTTAAATCCTAAAATATCGCCATATCCTCTTATTTTTAAGTCCTCTTCTGCAATTTTAAAGCCATCATTAGTATTTTTGAGAATTTTTATTCTTTTGCGTGCATTTTCACTCAATCCTGCTTTAAACATAAGTATACACGATGACTCTTTGTTACCTCTGCCAACTCGTCCTCTCAATTGATGTAGCTGAGATAAACCATATTTATTTGAATTTTCAATGACAATTACATTAGCATTTGGGAAATCGATACCAACTTCTATTACTGTAGTTGAAACCAATATATCTATCTTTCTATCATTAAACTTATTTAATACTTTATCTTTTTCTTCCTTACTCATTGCTCCATGAACAATATCAACTTTATCATCAAAAATTTTACTTAAATATTTATATTTTTCTATAGCTGACTGATGATCAATCTTTTTCGATTCTTTGATAAGTGGACAAACCCAAAAAACTTGATTTTTTTTTGAAATTTCACTTTTAATAAAATTAAGAACTTCGTTAATTTTAGTCTCATTTTTACTATATGTTTTAATTGGCTTTCTATTTTTTGGTTTAGATTTTATTAAGGAAATATCCATATCTCCATAAATAGTCATCATCATTGTTCTTGGAATAGGAGTTGCAGACATAACAAGTACATCGCAATTTTTGCCTCCTTTATCTGATAGTTTTTTTCTTTGATTCACACCAAATTTATGTTGTTCATCAATAATAATTAATCCCAAATTAAAGTAAGTAATTTTTTCTTGAAAAAGAGAATGGGTGCCAATTAATATATCAATTTTATTTTTTAGGAGATCATTTAAAATATTTTTCCTTTTTTTATACTCAGTTTTTCCGGTTAAAATTTCAGGATTACAAAAGGTTTTAAAATTTTCTAATATAAATTTATAATGTTGAATAGCTAATATTTCAGTTGGAGCCATTATTGCAACTTGATACCCAGCTTTTATAGCGTTTAATGCAGCTATTACAGACACTATTGTTTTTCCAGATCCAACATCTCCTTGTAATAATCTAAACATTTTTTGTTTTGACTCCATATCTTTATTTATATTTTTTAATGACGTTATTTGGTCAGTTGTAAGTTTAAATTTTAAACTGCTAATTAATTTATTTTGATACTTAAAGTCTAAAATCTTATTTTTTTTTTTTATTTTTTTAATCTTATTTCTGATATCAGAAGAAAGTAAAAAATTTGCAAATATCTCATCAAAAACAAGTCTTTTAAAATATTTTGTATCTCTAATTTTTGTAATTTCCTCCTTATGAATTTTGATAATACATTCTCTCCATGATAAATTATCAAATAAAAACGATACTTCTTTTGGCAACCATTCTTCTAAGTCAGGTAAATTTTGAAAAACACTATTTATTACCTGATTATATTTATTTAATGTTAAGCCATCAGAAAGACTATATTTACTATCTTCATTTATAATATTTAAATTATTTGTCTTTTTTGTTGTTGGATTTACAAATTGAAATTTATTTCTAAAATTATTTGCTTTTCCATGTATTATTATTTCTTCATTTAAGGGTAATAATTTTTTGATATATCCCTCATAACTATTAAAAAAAATACAGTCTAATTTTACTCCATTTTTTTCACATAATACTTTATTGGGCAAATTTCTAATTCGTGGAAAATTATATTTAATTGGTATTACTTTTATGTTGTAATTTCTTCCTACTTGTAAATCATCAATTTCAGTATCTTCAGCAGTTTCAATTTTTGATATAGGTAAATGCCATAACAGGTCAAAAATTGTAAAAATTTTTTTTTTGTTGAATGAACTTAATGTTTTTTTACCAACACCTTTAATTTTATTAATAGGTGACAATAAATATTCAAAATTACTCATTAAATATATATATATGTTTATAAACAATGAATTCAAATAAACAAAATTTAATTAATAAGATTATTTATAGATCTCAATATCGAGGCACAAAAGAAATGGACATATTTGTCAGTGGTTTTGTTAAATCTATAATTGATTCATTATCTTTTGATGATTTAGTTGACCTAGACATATTAGTTAATATGAATGATGAAGACATTATCAAAATTTCAAGGAAAGAAATGATCTTTAAAAATTATAAAATATTAAAACTACTGATAGATTTTAAATGAATGGCGGAGAGACTGGGATTCGAACCCAGGAAAGAGTTGCCCCTTTGTCGGTTTTCAAGACCGATGCTTTCAACCGCTCAGCCATCTCTCCGTTTGCAAGGTTTTATTATTATTAATATATATTTCAACAATAAAATGACTTAAGTAGTTAGTCAAAATATTCAGATATTTAAAAATGAACAAAAAAAATTTTAATAAAGGAGTTTTGCTTACATCCTTTGGTTCGTTTTGGTGGGGTTTTTTTGGTGTTATTTACTTTAAATATATTTCCTTTGCAGGTCACGTAGAAGTATTAATTCATAGAAGTGTTTGGACAGCTTTTTTATTAATAGTTACTACTTTTTTCTTTTCTAAATGGAGTATTTTTAAAAAAATTGTTAATGATAGAAAGAAATTATTTATTCTCTTTATTTCTGGTTTTTTAATTTTTATTAATTGGGGTGTATGGATCTATGCGGTTAGTGTAGATAAAATAATTGATGCAAGTTTTGGCTATTTTATCATGCCAATTATAAGTGTTTTTCTAGGCAATTTTTTTTTTAAAGAACCTATTACTAAAAAAGGAAAAATTTCGGTCTTTGTAGTAATTATTTCTGTTAGTTATTTATTGATAATAGATTTTAATTCAATTCCATGGGTAGGTTTAATAGTAGCTTTAAGTTGGAGTTTTTATAATCTATTTAGAAAAAAAATTAACGTTGAAACTGATATTGGGCTTCTTATAGAAAGCTTGTACATACTTCCTTTTGTATTAGTTGCATTTTATTTTATAACTATAAATAATTACAACGATTTCAGTTTATCAAATCCTTCTTTGATGCCATTATTAATGTTGGCAGGACCAATGACGGTGATTCCTCTTTTTTTATATGTACGAGGAGTTGAGTTGGCGGGGCTAGGACCTGCTGGAATGATTTTCTATATTACTCCTACTTTGCAATTTATTCTTGGCTTTTTCATATATAAAGAGCAATTTAATATAAATCAGCTAGTTAGTTTTATTTTAATATGGATTGCTGTATTTATATATCTGAAAGATATTTATGAAAAAAATTAAAATTTACGTTTTTTTTCTTTTTATTTTAACAAATTTTAAAGTCTATGCAAATGACTCTGAATTTAATGAGTGGAAGAAAAATTTTAAATTAATTGCTTTAGAGAAAGGGGTGAGTTTAAAAATAATCGAAAGTACCATTGATAAATCTATTTTTTTAAAGAATGTTATAAAATATGATAGATACCAACCAGAATTCTATGAAGACACTAAAACATATATTTCTAAAAGAGCTAATAATAAAAAAGTAAATTATGGTTTAAAAATTTATAAAATTAACAAAACAAAAATTGATAAAATCACTCAAGAATTTTCTGTTGATAAGGATTTACTTTTATCACTTATGGGCATCGAAACAAATTTTGGTAATTATTTAGGCAAAATGGATATAGTCTCATCATTAGCAACTTTAAGTTATGATAAAAGAAGAAGTGAATTCTTCACATCTGAACTACTTACACTTTTAATTTTATTTGATAAAGGAATTATAAATCCAAATAATTATTTAGGGTCATGGGCAGGAGCCTTTGGTAATTTTCAATTTATGCCTTCTACAATTAAAAATTATGCAATTGATTACAATGAAGATAAAATTATAAATTTGAAGAATATTGAAGATTCATTTGCTTCTGCTGCTAATTACTTAAATAAGATAGGGTGGGATAATAAAACACCATGTTTTTACAAAGTTGAACTTGTCAACGAAACACCACATAAATATTTAAATACATCAGCAAAACAAATAAAACATAAAAACAAAATATCCTATTTAAAAAAATATATTAAAAATAGTGAAAAGCTTAATGAACTTGATAATTTGAAAGCTGCAATTGTGACCCCAGATTTTGACATTATACCTGACGCACAAAAATTAACTCCAGCTTATTTAGTTTTTGATAATTATGAATTAATTTTAAAATGGAATAGATCTTTAAGATTTGCATTAGCTGTATGCACACTAAAAAACAAATTTAAAAATGCAGTTTAAATATATTTTATTTCTTTTATTTTTAAATTTACTTGCCTGCGAGCATCATTCAAAAAATATAAATATTAAAAATAAACCTGAAGAAAAAAAAAGTGTTGTTCAAAAAGATAAAATTAAAGTGTCATCAGACAAAAATGAACAAAAGGAAATAATTAATATTGTTTATTCTAATAAAGGTTTTGCATTGATATATGATGAGGAAGAAGATAACTTTTTGGAAAATAATTTAGATAATACATCAATAAACATATTAAGTCCTAACCTACCTAATGGTATACCTGTTAGAATAACAAATATAATTAATGGAAAATCTTTAATGACTATTGTTAAAAATAAAACTGTTTTGCCTGTTTATTATAATTCAGTAATAACAAAGAGAATTGTTAGTGAACTATCAATTAATCCTAATGAACCTTATGTGTATATTGAAACTATCAATTCTAAAAATTTATATGTTGCAAATAATGTAAAAACATTTGATGAAGAAAAAGAAGTTGCTAATAAAGCTCCGGTTGATGATATAATGATTCAAAGTATAAGTTTAGAAAATGAAATTAAAGAATCTAAGACTAATAATTTTGAAACAAATTTTAATTATATAATTAAATTTGCAGATTTTTATTTTGAAGATTCTGCTATTATGTTAAAAAATAGGTTATTTGAAGAGCATAATATTGAGAATATTCAAATCAAAAAGTTGTCACAAAATAATTTTAGAGTTTACAAAGGCCCTTATAAAGATTTTGAAAAATTAAAGAAAGGATTTCATAATATCGAAAATCTTGATTTTGATAGCATTGAAATAATTAAACTATGAAAATAAAAAATTTATCATTAATTTTAATATTTTTATCTTTTTCTATAAAACCAGTTTTTGCTAATTTCGATGTAAATGCGAGAACTGCTATCGTACAAGATTATTTATCTGGAAAAATATTGTATGAAAAGGATGCTGACCGACAAATTTTTCCTGCGTCTATGACAAAAATTATGACTTCGATTATTGCTTTTGATTTACTTAAAAGCGGTGAATTATCGTTAGATGATAAATTTTTAATCTCTGAGAATGCGTGGAGATTGTCACAAGCAGGATATTCTTCTATGTTTATTATGGTTGGAGATGAAATAACTGTAGAAAATTTATTAAGAGGTATTATTGTTTCATCAGGAAATGATGCATGTATTGCCCTTGCCGAAGGTATTGCAGGAACAGAAGAAGAATTTGCTATTATGATGACTGAAAAGGCAAAAGAAATAGGTATGGTCAATACTAACTTTTCAAATTCATCAGGAATAAATGCTCCTGATAATTTATCAACAGTTAGAGATATATTAATTATGTCAAATTACTTGATAAAAAATTACCCAAATTATTATGATTATTACAAAGAAACTGAATTTACCTGGGATAGAACAGGCGGAGACCCAATTAAACAAGGCAATAGAAATCCTTTACTTTATAAAAATATAGGAGTTGATGGAATAAAGACAGGATATCTTGCTTATGAAAAATATTCACTTGCCTCAACAATCAAAAGAAATGATAGGCGAATAATTGCAGTCGGGAGTGGTTTTGTTTCGAAAAATCAAAGATCAAAACAGTCACTTAAATTACTAACATATGGATTAACAAATTTTGATACTATCAATATTGCAAAAAAAGAAGAAATATTTGATGAATTAGATGTCTGGCAAGGAACACAAAAAAAAATTAAATCGTATATAAATGAAGATGTGTATCAAACAATTCCAAAAGCTAAAAAAAAATATTTAAAAGTATTAGTTAATTACCAAGGACCCATAAAAGCTCCAATATTAAAAAATGAAATAATAGGCAAAGTTAAAATATTATATAAAGACGAACAGATAGGAGAATACGATTTATTAGCTTTTGAAGATGTAAAAAGACAAAATATTTTCTCTAGGTTTATTTCCTCTATTAATTTCCTAATCTGGGGTGATGTCTAAATATCCTATAATTGTATTTGAAGGAATAGAGGCTTCTGGAAAATCCACTAGCTTAAAAAAAGTAATTAAATATTTAAAAAAAAACAAAATTAATTATTTATCCTTTAGAGAGCCAGGCGGCACAAATCTATCTGAGAAATTAAGATCTTTAATGCTAAATAAAAAATCAGTATTAAGCAATAAAACAGATTTATTTTTATTAATGGCTTCTAGATCGGAAAATATAGATAAAATTTTAAAAGAAAATTATAAAAAAAAAGTTATATTAATTGACAGATTTATAGACTCAACATTAGCTTATCAGCATTATGGAATGAAACTAGATAAAGATTTAATTTTAAAAATGAACAATTTTTTATTAGGCAATTTAAGACCAAACTTTACTTTCTTAAGTATTGTAAATAAAAAAAATATGCTGAATAGACTAAAGTTGAGAAAAAATAAAAATAAATACGATAATTTTGATTATAATTTTTTTAACAAAGTTCAAAGGGGTTTTTTAACAATTGCTAATAAAAATAAATCTAAATATCTAATATTAGATACCAATAAAGATAATATAAAAATAATTGAAAATAAATTAATCGACAAAATTAAGAAAATTTTAAAGTAAATGAGTGAGATAAGTAAAATGATTGGTCATAAGTCTGTTTTTAATGAGTTTATTTATTTCGATCAGATACAAAAATTTCCTAATAAAATTTTATTAAATGGTCCAAAAGGAATTGGAAAAAAATTATTTGTAAATCACTTTTTAAATTATTTTTATTTAAAAGATAATAAAGAATTTTATAATTTAAAAAATTATGAATATAATTTGAGTAATAATATATCTAAACTTATATCCTCTAACGCTCATCCCAATGTTTTCAGGATTTATAAAAAAAATGATAAAAAAATAATTGATATAGATCAAATTAGAGAGATGATACAATTCACTAATCAAACCTCTTTCAATAATGATAGAAGGTTTATAATCATTGAAAATGTTAATCTATTGGGAATTAATTCTGCTAATGCTTTATTAAAATCAATTGAAGAACCTAATAACAAAATATACTTTATTTTAATCAATAATTCAGAATTTAGAACTTTGGAAACTCTTAAATCAAGATGTTTAGAATTTAAACTAAATTTACTAAATTCAGAAGTAATGGAGATTGTGAATTACCACTTTAATAATGATATATATAAAGATATTAATTTAGATTTTATTAACAATTATAACTCTCCATCTTTTTTAATATCATTAATAAACTTTTTAGAAAATAACGATTTATCAATTAAAGACAACTCTATAGAGGATCTATTGTCTTATATTATTAAAAATAAATCATATACATCTAATGATTTTATAAAAGAATATTTGAATTTATTTATTGAACTTTTTTTCTATAAAAATATAAGCATCTCTAAGAAAATTTCATTTAA
Organism: uncultured Pelagibacteraceae bacterium; assembly: GCA_902594335.1. Taxonomy (GTDB): domain Bacteria; phylum Pseudomonadota; class Alphaproteobacteria; order Pelagibacterales; family Pelagibacteraceae; genus Pelagibacter. Next base: position 73,623 of record CACJLY010000002.1, read on the forward strand.
AATAAAAAAATATTTTTACCTAAAACTTTCTTTTGTTAAAAAATATAACTTAGATTTTGAATCTTTTTTTCTAGAATTTAATGATAAATTATTAAGTGAATAAAAATTACTACATTACAACACCAATTTATTATCCATCTGCAAAACCGCATATGGGTCATGCTTATTCAAGCATTATTGCTGATTTTTTTGCAAGATTAAAAAGAATACAGGGCTTTAAAGTCTATTTTTTAACCGGCACAGATGAGCATGGACAAAAAATACAACGAGCAGCTGAAGAAAAAAAAATGGATCCTTTATTATTCTGTGATAAAATTAGTAAAACCTTTAGAGATTTATCTTACACATTAAACTTATCTAATAATGATTTCATAAGAACCACTGAGAAAAGACATGCAAAATCTGTTGAAAATCTCTGGAATATTTTAGAAAAAAAAGATGAAATTTACTTATCTAAATACTCTGGTTGGTATTCAGTATCAGATGAAGCATTTTATGCAGAGAGTGAAATTGAAGACTTAGATGGTATAAAAAAATCAATTAGTTCAGGTTCAAAAGTAGAGTGGGTAGAAGAAGAGTCTTATTTTTTTAAATTATCAAATTGGCAAGACAAATTAATTGATTTTTATAATAAAAATCCAGATTTTATACTACCTGAAACAAGAAAAAATGAAGTTATCAGTTTTGTTAAATCAGGATTAAAAGATTTATCCGTAAGTAGAAAATCTTTTAATTGGGGTATAAAAGTTCCATCTAATAAAGACCATGTTATTTATGTTTGGTTGGATGCTTTAACAAATTATCTAAGTGCTTTAAATTACCCAAATGAAAAAGATGATTTATACAAATCTTTTTGGCCTGCAGATCTACATCTAATCGGAAAAGATATATTAAGATTTCATGCTATTTATTGGCCGGCTTTCTTATTGGCTGCAGATATAGAGCCTCCAAAAAGAGTATTTGGCCACGGATGGATACTTTCTGGTGATGAAAAAATGTCTAAATCCAAAGGTAACATTTTAGACCCACTTGAGATTATAGAAAATTATGGTCTAGACCCTTTAAGATATTATTTGATCAAAGAAGTTTCATTTGGTAATGATGGAAATATTTCACAAGATAAATTAGAGTCTTGTATTAATAGTGATTTAGCTAATAATTATGGAAATTTGTGTCAAAGAGTTTTGGCATTTTGTGATAAGAATGCTAACTTAAAAGTTCCTAATAAATATAATTTAACAGAGGACGATAAGATTATTTTGGATCAATACTCTAAATATTATAATGATTTAGTTAAGTATTCAGATAATCAAGATGTAAACTCATACATAAATTTTATTGTTGAGCAACTATTTTCAGCAAATAAGTATTTTAATGATCAAGAACCTTGGAAAAAAAAGAATGATAAATTAAGAATGAATACAATTATTTATGTTGCTTTGGAACTAATAAGAAAAGTAACCATATTACTTTATCCTATTATACCATCATCATCTCTTAAAGTTTTAGGTATATTTAGTATAAACGAGGATAAAATTAATTTTGAAACTTTAAAAGAAAACAATTATCTAAAAAAAGGTCTCAAATTGAATAAATTAGATATTTTATTTAGAAAGATTGAAAAAAATGATTGATTCACATTGTCATCTAGATCACGAACCTTTAGCTCAAAATATTCAAGATGTTTTATCAAGATGCAAAAGAGAAGGAATTAAAAAAGTATTAACAATTTCTACAACATTAAGTGGTTTCCCAAAAATTTTGGAGATTATTGATAAAGATGAAATGATATTTGGAACCTTTGGTATACATCCTCACGAAACAAACACTGATCAAGTTTCAAAAGACGAAATAATAAGTAAAATTAAATCTAATAGTAAAATTATTGGTGTTGGAGAGACAGGTTTGGACTTTTATTACAACAATAGTGATAAAGATAAACAAATCACAAGTTTCAAAAATCATATCAATGCTGCATTAGAATTAAACTTTCCTTTAATTGTTCATTCTAGAAATGCTGAAGATGAAACTTATGAAATATTAAAAAATTCAGACAAGAATTTAAAAATACTGATGCATTGTTTCACAGGTTCACTTCCATTTGCCTTAAAATTAATGGAGCTTAATTCTTATTTTTCAGCCAGCGGTATTATTACATTTAAAAATAGTAATGATCTTCAATATACATTTAAACAATTGCCATTAGAAAGATTACTAATTGAGACAGATAGTCCTTTTTTAGCGCCTGAGCCAATGAGAGGCAAGAAAAATGAACCATCTTTTGTGCGGTATACCTTAAAAAAACTTTCAGAATTAAAAAATATTACTCCCAAAGAGCTTGATAAAATAACAACACAAAATTTTAATAGATTATTTATTAGCCAATGAGCTTAAAATTTACTATTTTAGGATGTGGTAGTTCCCTAGGTATACCTAGAATTGATGGTTATTATGGGAACTGTGATCCCAATAATAAGAAAAATACACGATCAAGATGCTCAGCCTTAATAAGATCTAAAAATTTAAATATTCTTTTTGATACATCGCCAGATCTAAAATCACAATTACTTGTAAATAAAGTTAAGAATATTGATAAAGTATTTTACACTCATTTGCATGCTGATCAAACTCATGGAATTAATGAATTAAGAGTTTTTTCATTAAAGAATAAAAAGAAAATACCAATTTATGCAGATGTAATTACAAAGAAATATCTTAAAAATACTTTTGGTTATTGTTTTAAAAATTATAAAAATTATCCATCAATTCTTGATGCGAATACTTTAAAGTCTAAACATATATTAAAAGATAGAAATACAAAAATTGTAATAAAATCTTTAAAAGTTCATCATGGTTCAATAAAAAGTATTTGCTATATAATTAATGATAAATGCGCTTATGCACCAGATGTAAATAAAATAGATAATAAAGATTTAAAATATTTAAAAAATTTAAAATACTTAATTGTTGATTGTTTAAGATATAATTATCATTCGACTCATTTTAATTTAGATGATGTACTAAATTTAATTAGAAAAATTAAACCTAAAAAATCGATTCTTACAAATTTGAGTAATGAAATTGATTACAATGAAATAAAAAAAATATTGCCAAAAAATGTAACGCCCGCCTATGATGGGTTAACTGTTTTAATTTAATAAACTTTCTATTTTATTTATAATTTTTCTTGAGGTTGGATTTGTTAAAGATGCGTAAGTTTCTTCAATTTTACCTTCCTTGTTAATTAATATTTTGTAAAAATTCCACTTTGGTACTGCAGATTTCCCATAGTTATCTTTTGCCCATTTATAAATTTCATGAGCATTATTACCTCTTACATTAGTTATTTCAGTGAGTGGAAAGTTAATATTAAAGTTAACCTTACAAAATTCTTTTACTTCACTATTGTTTTTTTTTTCTTGATTAAAGGAATTTGATGGTACTCCTAATACAATCAAGCCTTTATCTTTATATTTTTCCCATAACTCTTGCATGTCGTCATATTGCTTAGTAAATCCGCAATAACTTGCTGTATTTACAACTAAAACAGGCTTACCTCGGAAGTCGTTTAAATCTATAAGCTCACCGGAAATACTATTTATTTTAAAGTCATAAAAGATTTTTTTATAATCTGCATGAGATGAACTTTTAGAAAAAAACATAATTATAGTTAATCCAATTATTAGTAGGTTTTTCATTATATTAATTATTTATTTGGTGTAAGTAATATTAAAAAGTAACCAAATAAAGTGGATAATAATGACCCAGTTAAAACTCCAATTTTTACACCATCCATGTATTGCATACTTTCAGCAAATGCTAAATTTCCAACAAATAAACTCATAGTGAAACCAATTCCAGTTAAAACACCGACACCATAAAAATTATACCAGCTAGTATTACTTGGCATTTGGGCAATTTTTAATTTAATTGATATGTATGAAAAAACAAAAACTCCTAATTGTTTTCCAACAAATAAACCTAAAACTATTCCTAATGGAACTTTATCTAACAATGATGAAAAAGATAAACCTTCCAATGATACGCCTGCATTTGCAAAGGCAAATATAGGCATAATTCCAAAAGCAACATAAGGACTTATTGCATGTTCAACTTTAATTAAGAGTGAGAAATCTTTATCTTTTTTTCTATGAGGGATTGTCATTGCAAGTAACACACCAGCGATAGTTGCATGAATTCCTGAGTTATGAGTAAAATCCCATAAGAAAATTCCCACTATCAGATAGGGTAAAAATTTTTTTATATTGAATTTATTTATAACTAATAAAATAATAAACGCTAACAACATCAGAGATAAATATTTGATACTTAAATCACCAGAGTAAAACAAAGCTATTATAACTATTGCTCCCAAATCATCTATAATTGCTAAAGCTGTTAAAAATACTTTTAGTGAGAGTGGGACTCTCTTACCCAATAACGATAATACACCTAATGAAAAGGCTATATCGGTAGCTGATGGTATTGCCCAACCTTTTAATGTTTCTCCATCTCCTAAGTTTATAAAAACATATATTAATGCAGGAACTACCATTCCACCAACTGCCGCAATTATAGGAAGCAAAGCTTGTTTAATATTAGATAATTCTCCTTGTAAAAACTCTCTTTTAATTTCAAGTGTTACAAAAAAGAAAAAGATTGCCATTAGCGCATCATTTATCCAATGCAAAACAGAAAGCTTAAGGCCAAATTTGTTTATCCCAATAAATAAATATCTCTCTAATGTTGAAAAATAAAGATTAGATAATTCAGAATTACTTATAACCAGTGCTATTACTGCTGCAAAAAGAAGAACTATTCCACTTGCGGCTTCAAGTTTAAAAAATGATGTAAACCCTTTTGTAATTTTTTGAATCATATTTAGTTAGTAAGATCCTTTATAAAAAGCTTGAAATCTAAAAGAGTTTCGTAAAAACTATCAAAAAAAGGGTTTATGCTTGGAAACATACTAAATAAATAAGACTTAAATGTATCTAATAAAAATATAAGACCTAATAGAGAAATAATAACTACAACAATATAAACTAATACCATCTTTATTTTTCCTTGATTTTTATCATTTTTTATTTCATCTTTTGTATCATCTTTGTCGTTTTCTTCATCTTCCTCATCTTCTGTGCTGTCTTCAGATAGAACTCCTTGATTTATATCAGTTAAATTCTCAACATTTGTTTCTTTATTATGCTCGTCTTCTTTTTTTTCTATTTCTGAAGTATTAGTATTTTTGTTTTCAGATATTTCTAGATCATCAACACTCTTAGTTATTGTTATCTTATAATGCCATATATGATCACAATTGCTACATTTAAGAGTTCTACCATTTTCTGGTATTAATTTTTTATCAAGACTGAATTTTTTATTACAATTTGGACATTCTATGATCATAAAATCTTTTATAGCATTAAATACCAAATTTATTATAAATTTGTAACCAATATAACCTTTGAATTTTCTTTTATCTGCTGTATTAGTACAGCAATCGGGGCGTAGCGCAGCCTGGTAGCGCATCTGGTTTGGGACCAGAGGGTCGCAGGTTCAAATCCTGCCGCCCCGACCATTAATTATGAAAAAAGCTAAAATTTACAAACCCTCTAAAACTGCTATGCAATCAGGTTTAAAAAAATTTGATAAATGGATTATACAATTTATAACAGAAGATCCTGGTAAAAACCCACTTATGGGATGGGAAAGTTCTTCAGACACCTCCTCAGAATTAAACTTGGAATTTAAATCGAAAGATTTGGCAATAGAGTATGCTAAAAAAAATAATATTCTTTTTGAAGTTATAGAACCACAAAAAAGAAAGATAATTAAAAAATCTTATGCAGATAATTTTATAAAATAATGTTTAGATTTTTTACTATAAAAAAGTGGTATCTATGGTCTTGGTTCGGGTCATTAATTATTTTATCATCACTTTGGGTACAAGTAAAAATTGATGTTAAAATTAATGAATGGTTTGGTGAATTTTACGACATGATACAAAAAGCACTTGGTAAACCAAATGCTATTACTATCGAAGAATATTGGGCAAGTCTGTTTTCATTTATTGTCCTAGCAGCAATGTATGTTGGTGTAGCTGTTATTGTAAGCTACTTTACATCTCATTATTTATTCAGATGGAGAACTGCTATGGTTGAATATTATCACAGTGTATATGAAAAGGCTCGTAAGATTGAGGGAGCATCTCAAAGAGTTCAGGAAGATACAATAAAATTTTCAAGAATAATGGAGTCCCTTGGTACAAGTCTAATAGAAGCAATTATGATACTAGTTGAGTTTATGCCTATCCTATTTGGTTTAAGTATAGGTATTCCAATATTTTTTTTTGGTGACTGGGAGTATGGTTTAATTGTAGGTGCATTGATTTGGTCTATAGGTGGAACGATTTTTTTAATTATTTTAGGTTTAATTTTAAGATTAGTAGGTGTTGAATATGATCTTCAAAAAAAAGAGGCAGCTTATAGAAAAATTCTAGTTATTGCAGAGGATGATGGAACAGTAAGACCTAAATCAATTGAGGAATTATTTGATGATGTCAGAAATATTCATTTTTTAAGTTATATCAGGTATCTTTATTTTAATATTGGCAGAATAGCTTATTTGCAGGCTAATGTATTATCAGCGTATGTTTTTCTTGCTCCTGCAATAGTAGCAGGAGCTGTTACACTAGGTGTGATGCAACAAATTATTAGAGCATTTGGACGAGTAGAAGGTTCAATGCAGTATATTCTTAAAGCATGGCCCACAATTATAGAACTAGCAAGTGTTTATAAAAGATTAAGAGAATTTGAATATAAATTACAAATCAAAGATTCTGAAAGTGAGATCAAAACATAGTTAATGAAATTATCTACAGAATTATTAAATAATCTTATTGAAATTACCTCGAATTCCGCAATAGCTTGTTATCCATACATAGGCAAAAATGAAAAAAAATTAGCTGATAAAGCTGCAACTGATGTGATGAGATATCAATTAAATAAATTAAACATAAATGGAAAAGTTGTAATAGGTGAAGGTGAACTTGACGAGGCCCCTATGCTATACATAGGTGAAACTCTTGGCAATGGTAATGGACCCGATATAGATATAGCTGTAGATCCTGTTGAGGGGACAAACTTTGTTGCAAAAAATTTACCTGGTTCAATGTCTGTATTAGCGGTTGCAGAAAAGGGAAATTTACTTAATGCACCAGAAACATACATGGATAAAATTGTTACTGGTAATCATATTCCAAGAGGATCTCTAGATATAGATTTTACAGTTGAAAAAAACATTAATATTTACTCAGATATTACAAAAAAGAAAAATTCAGACATAACAGTATGTATCCTTAATAGACCCAGACATAATAAAATTATAAGCGAATTAAGAAGGCTGGATGTAAATATAAAATTTATAACAGATGGTGATGTTTCTGGGGCTTTGCTTGTTTCAGATAAAAAATTTAACGTAGATATTTTTATGGGTATTGGCGGAGGTCCAGAAGGTGTTATTGCAGCTGCGGCTTTAGATACTTTAAATTGTAATTTTCAAGGAAGATTCTTATTCAAAACAACGGATGATAAAAATCGAGCCTATAAAATGGGAATAAAAGATTTAAACAAAAAATATGAAATTTATGAAATAGTCAAGGGTGAAAGTATTTTCTGCGCAACTGGTATTACATCTGGAGATTTAATGAAGGGTGTAATTAAGCAAAACAATAAGTACATTACTGAGACAATTATCACTCATAATAAATCTGAATTAAAGCTGATAAAAAAAGAGGTTTCACTTACTTGATTATTTGAAAAAATTACAATAAAAGACCCTCCACTGGTCCCTTCGTCTATCGGTTAGGACACATGGTTTTCATCCATGAAAGAGAGGTTCGATTCCCCTAGGGACCGCCATCTATTTTTTTTGTCTACTTGGAGCATTTATTTTCTCCCTAACTGTACTAAGTATGTTGTAAAGAGTGTTGTTCTGGCTAAATTTCTTCTCAGTTATTTTTTCAGCAATTTTTATATCATTCATATCCTTAAGAGATAAAAATTCTTTTTTTGATACAATACCCATATTATTAAATTCTAGTATAATTATATTATTATGGGAAATTTTTTGTTTACCTAATTTAAAAATTGATTGTGCTTCTTTTTTTCTTTCAATATAAAACCAAATATTATTGAATTTACTTTTTGATGATGGTGGCCCAACTATTTTTCTAACATCATTTTTGTTAGTGTTGTTTATAACGATTTCATCATATTTTTTTTCTGTGAACCTAATGCCGTGAGTATTAGAAACTTTATTTATTGAACAATTCAGTGTAAATAAAAACAGTAAAATTAAAAATATATATTTCATATGAATAATGAATACTTAAATATTTACAATAATTTAATTAGATTAACTAGAAATAAAAACATTTATTTAAACCTAAAAAATACTGATACATTTTCAGATCGTTTAGTAATCCTTCTGTTTCATTTTGGTTTTTTCTTAAAACTTTACAAAGATCAGTTATCTAAAAATAAATCTCAAGATTTATTTGATTTTATAGTGAGACAAATAGAATTATCCATAAGAGAGATTGGTTATGGCGATGTAGCTGTAAATAAAAAAATGAAAGATTACGTTAACTTATTTTATTTAATTTTGGAAAAAATAGAAAAATGGGAAAACCTCGATAAATATAAAAAATTTGATCTGATGGCTGAATTTTTGAAAATTCAAGAGGATAATGTTTTTTTTAGCAGTTATTTTGACAAATATAGAGATTTTCTTTTAAAAAACTCTTTTAAAATCTTTACAAAAGATATATTAAACCTTAAATTTTAATTATGGCTGTACCTAAACGTAAAACTACAAAATCTAGATCTGGTAAAAGACGTTCTCATATAAAAGTGTCATCTAAAAATATTATTGAGGATAAGAAATCTGGTGAATATAGATTGTCTCATCATTTAGATTTAAAAACTGGTTTTTACAAAGGTAGACAAGTTTTAGATCCAAAAGAGTAGTTTTTTATGAGTAACCCAATAATTATTGCTATTGATGCAATGGGTGGTGATGATTCTCCAAATAAAGTTATCGAAGGTATAAGTTTACATTCTAATATTTCAGAGGATGTAAAATATAAGATTTTTGGAGATAAAAATTTGATTACACCCCTGATTAAAAAATATAATTTATTCACTGAAAAATTTGAAATTATTCACACTAACAATTATATATCTGGTGAAGACACACCTTTATCTGCAGCAAAGAGAGGTAAAGATACTAGTTTGTGGCTTGCGATAGAGACTTTAAAAAAAAACGATGCACATGCAATTGTATCTGCAGGTAATACTGGCGCTCTTTTTTTAATTTCAAAATTAAATTTAAAAATGATTGAAAATATTGATAAGCCTGCATTATCTGCTTTATGGCCAAGTAAAAAAGGCATGAATGTAGTTTTGGATTTAGGAGCAAATATTGAATGCAATTCAAAGAATTTAATAGATTTTTCAATAATGGGATCAGCATTATTAAATGCATTATTTAAAAATGTTAGACCAAAAGTTGCTTTGCTTAATATTGGTTCAGAAGAATTAAAAGGTAATGCTATAATTAAAGATACTTTTCAAATACTTAATGATCAAAAATATTCTATATTTGATTTTAAGGGTTATATAGAGGGGAACCATTTAATGGATGGTGATGTTAACGTAATTGTTGCAGATGGATTTACTGGTAATATTGCTCTTAAAACTGCTGAGGGCACATCGAATTTTATAATAGATGAATTAAAAAAAGCATTAACAACTTCAATAATTGGTAAATTTTCATCCCTGTTAAATTTTAATAATTTAAAAAAGTTTAAGAATAAACTTGATCCCAGACTTTACAATGGTGCAATATTACTTGGTTTAGACAAGCCAGTGATCAAAAGTCATGGATCTACAGACTCAATTGGTTTTGCGAATTCACTAAAAGTTTGTGAGCAAACAATTAAAGGAAAATTAATAGATAAAATCAAAGAAAACATTAGATAGTGACTAGAATAAATTTAACAAAAAAAGATATAATAAATTCTATTTATATGCAGATTGGATTTTCAAAAAAGATTAGTGAGACATTGCTTGAAGATATTTTGCAGCTTATATTAATTAATATTGTTCAGAAAAATAAGGTAAAAATTGCTAAGTTTGGAACTTTTACTTTGAGACAAAAAAAGCAAAGAATAGGTAGAAATCCAAAAACTAGAGAGAGTAAAGTTATTTCTAAAAGAAATGTAATTCTTTTTAAACCTTCAAAAGATTTTAAAAAATATATAAATAATAATGAATAATTCAAAAGAGAATAGTAAATATAAAACAATTGGAGAAGTTGCCAAAATATTAAATCTTGTAGATAAACAAAGAGGTACATTGTCAACCCACACTATTCGTTTTTGGGAAAAAGAGTTCAGACAAGTTAAGCCAAAAATTTTTACAGGTAAAAGAAGGTATTATGATGAAAATACTATTAACATTTTAAAAAAAATTAAATTTTTGTTAAAAGACAAGGGAATGACATTAAATGGTGCAAAAAAAGTTTTAAATTCTATGGACTCAGATATTGACGTATTATACAATACCTCTATAAAACAAAAAGATATTATTAAATCAAAACTTATAAAAATTAAAAAATTAATTACAGAATTTAAGAACTAAAATGGCAAAGAAAACACATGTAAAAGTTAGATTAGTCCCTGAAGCTAAACCTGACAGCCCTTTCTTTTATTATGTTAAAAAACCTGCTGGTGGAGAAAAAGCTAAAGTTAAATTAAAAGCAAAAAAATATAATCCAGCGACTAGAAAACATGAAGTTTTCGTGGAAAAAAAATTACCTCCACACAGTAAATAATTTATTTTTTTTTATTAAAATTTCTTCTTTCAAAATCTATATATGCATAGATCATATTTTTCCATATTTTATTTGTAATTTTTGGATCAATTTTATTTTTAATTGATTTTTTTTTTATATTTTTAAGGATTAAATTAATTCTTTTTTGGTCAACGATTTGGTTCTTTTTTTCTTTAAGTGCCAAAACTCTTTTAACCAAGTTAGTTCTTTTCTTGATTATTTTTATTAATATATTATCTAAAATATCCAGTTCTTTTCGTATTTTACTTAATTTTTGTTTTTTTAATGGCGACATTTATATATTTGGATAATTGAAAAATTATTATATTTATCCATTTATGTATAGTGAAAATCTAAGGGTTAATAATCAAATATCAACATGGCTTATAATCATGTTTTGGATAATTTCAGCGATGATTATAGTTGGAGGTTTAACTAGATTAACTGATTCTGGATTATCAATTACTCAATGGCAATTATTCTCTGGTTTCTTTCCACCACTTAATGATTCTCAATGGATTATGTATTTTGATTTATATAAAGAGATACCCGAATTTAAATTGCAAAATTACGATATGACCATGCAAGAATTTAAAGTAATTTTTTGGTGGGAATGGGCTCATAGATTTATGGGAAGGTTAATAGGCTTAGCTTTTCTAATTCCACTAATATATTTCACTTTCAAAATAAAATTTAAGAAATTAATAAATCTTTATTTCATTTTTGCTTTAATATGCTTTCAAGGATTTATAGGTTGGTATATGGTAAGTAGCGGCCTAATTGATAGGGTTGATGTTAGTCATTATAGATTATCTATACATTTATTAGTAGCTTTTCTTATTTTATCTTTAATTTTTTGGAATTATTTAAAAATAAAAGTTAAAAACAACTTTCAAAATACTATAAGTATAATATTCCCATTGAGTTTTCTTTTTTTAGTCTTTTTACAAATTTCTATTGGTGCTTTTGTCTCAGGAATGGATGCAGGTAAAATTTATAATTCCTGGCCATTAATGGGTGACTCAATTTTTCCAAATGATAATAATGTTGTTAATCTATTTAAATTATCTGCCTTTAGCGATCCTTCTCTTGTTCAATTTATACATAGAAAATTAGCTTATTTAATAGGATTATTTTATCTGTATTTATTATTTTATATTTACAGGAATAAAAAAACTGACTTATATAAATCAGTTAACGTTTTAGGAATTTTTATAATTTTGCAGATTGTCTTAGGAATATTTACTTTATTATATGGTGCACAGATATTAATTGCATCTATGCACCAAATAAGTTCTATATTTTTAGTAGCTTCTTGTATCTATTTTTTATTCATAAATACAAGATCTAACTTACAGCTTTCAAATTAGGTTTTCCAGAAGCTCCTAAAGCTTGTTCTAGATCAGCTATAATATCATCCGGGTGTTCAATACCTATAGACAATCTTACATATCCTGGTGTTACACCAGCAGCTAAAAGTTCCTCTTCAGTCAATTGACTGTGAGTAGTTGTTGCTGGGTGAATAGCTAAACTTCTTGCATCCCCAATATTTGCCACGTGATAAAACATTTTTAATGACTCAATAAATTTTTTACCTGCTTCAACACCTCCTTTAACTTCGATACCTACAAGCGCTCCATTTCCTCCCTTAAGGTATTTTTTAGATCTTTCACCAACTTCTCCCTCATGAAGACTAGGGTAGATAACTCTTTCAACATTTTTATGTTTTTTCAAAAAATCAACTGCTTTTTGAGCATTAGAACAATGTTGTTTCATTCTTAACGGAACAGTTTCAAGACCTTGTATTATTCCCCATGCGTTATCAGGCGCTAATGGAGCACCCAGATCTCTTAATAGACACACACGAGCTCTAACTACAAACGAGACATTTGCTCCAGTTAATTGTGGAACAACTTGACCCCACACAGCTCCACCATAACTAGCATCTGGCTCATTAAACAAAGGTTGTCTTTTTGGATCTTTAGTCCAATCAAAATTGCCTCCATCTACAACGCAACCTCCAATAACTGTACCATGTCCTCCAATAAATTTAGTAAGGGAGTGAACAACTACTGCTGCACCATGTTCAAGTGGTTTGCAGATTACTGGAGAAGCAGTATTATCCATTATTAGTGGAATACTATACTTTCTACCTATATCTGAAACTTCTTTTATCGGAAATACTCTTAAATAAGGATTTGGTAAAGTTTCTGCATAAAAACATCTTGTTTTATCATCAATTAATTTTTCAAAATTACTTGGATCCGATGGATCAGCATATCTGCACTCAATACCTAATTTTTTAAGTGTGTGAGTGAATAGATTTACCGTTCCACCATATAAATCAGTTGAACTAATAAAGTTATCTCCTGATTGACAACAGTTTAAAATTGCAAATGTAGATGCAGCTTGTCCTGATCCTACACTAACACATGCTAAACCACCCTCTAATGCTGCTACTCTTTTTTCTAGTACATCATTAGTTGGGTTCATCATTCTTGTATAAATGTTACCGAATTCTTTTAGTGCAAATAAATTTGCTGCATGATCTGTATCATTAAATTGAAACGAAGTTGTTCTATAAACAGGAACAGCTACTGCTGTAGTTGCAGGATCACTTCTATAATCTCCTCCATGCAACGCTATTGTTTCCGGATTTTTATTTTTGCTCATTTTTTCCCCTATATTGTTTTTTATTCATATTAAACTAAAAGGAAAAAATACAATCAAGCTTTTTTTTAACTTGATAATGGGGGGTAATTAGATGTTATAAACTTTTTTAGAACTGTTAAAACTCTATCTGCTTCTTCTAACAACATCATATGTCCGCAATTATCTATAATATCAACTTGACTACCATCAATTAAAGAAGCAAGTTTTTTTCCCTCTTTAACAGGGCACATTTTGTCATCTGTTGCTAAAATTGATAGAGTAGGGCATTTAATTTTTTTAGCTGCCTCAAATCCGTTCTTGTAATTATCACAAGCTCTAAAATCTACACCTAATGTATTCTGTATGGTTCTAGATTTTGCAAGCATTGTTCCTGTGTTGATATGGTAAAGACCAGGTACTGGATGACCACCAAAGTGACCGGCAGGACCATGGGCCCAATCCATCATTAAATCTACTGCTTTTGGATCGTTATTTTCAGCTAATGAAAGTAGTTCGGGATTCATAGGTATAGCACCAGCTCCACCCATTAAACTCAAAGTTTTAATTTTGTTAGGATATCTTGATGTGCATTCTACAGTTACTAAACATCCCTGCGAGTGTCCTACCAATGAAGCTGCTTTATGACCAACAGCATCAATAACAGAACTTACCCAATCAGCCATTTCTTCAATTGATTTAAGACTTTTGCCACTTGACAATCCATGTCCAGGAAGGTCAACAGCTAAAGAGTTATAGCCATGAAAAGCAAAGTATCTTGTTTGAAGAACCCAAGTCATGTGTGTTAAACCACTTCCATGAACAAAGATTATCAAAGGTTTTTTTTTATCAAAAGGTCTTCCGCCGGTAGAGGCAAAAACCTCATGACCATTTACTTCAAATTTCATTGATTTGAAACAAGTCTTGGTTTTCTTGCAGCTCTAAAACCAATCTCGAAATCGTTTTTAATATCATCTATATCTTCCATGCCGACGGACAACCTAATCATATCATGTGATAATCCTGCAAACTTTAATGTAGCTTCGTCCATTTGTGAATGTGTTCCTGATGCTGGATGAATTACTAATGTTCTTGTATCACCAACATTGGCTAAGTGAGATGCTAATTTTACATTATTTATAAATGCTACCCCAGCATCTTTTCCTCCTTTTATTCCAAATGCAATCATAGAACCTTTCCCATTTGGAAGTAACTTATTGGCAAGTTCTGCATCTGGGTGATTTGGTGCACTTGGATGAGACACCCATGCAACGCTTTCATGATTAGATAAATATTTAACCATTTCCTCAGCATTTTCACAGTGCTTTTTCATCCTTACTGACAATGTTTCTAATCCTTGAAGAACATTCCAAGCATTTTGAGGACTTAAACATGGACCAAAATCTCTCATTCCTTCAGCTCTAGCTTTCATTGTGAATGCAGTAGGACCAAACTCTTCTGCAAATGACAATCCATGGTATCCTTCATATGGCTTTGTCATTGTTGGAAATTTTTCATTTTGCATCCAATCAAAATTTCCACCTTCAACTAATATTCCTGCCATAGAGGAACCATGACCAGCCATCCATTTTGTCAAAGAATGTATTACAATGTCAGCTCCATGCTCAAACGGTTTGCATAGATAAGGTGTTTGATAAGTAGAGTCAACGATTAGTGGAATTCCAGCCTCATGAGCAATGTTAGCGATCTCTGGCATATTCATAAGTTCATTTCCAGGATTACCAACTAATTCACCATAAATACCTTTTGTATTTTTTTTAATTGCTTTTTTAAAACCTTCTGTGTCTCTTGGCTTAACAAAAGTACATGTAATGCCAAATTTAGGTAGAGTAAGTCTAAACAAGTTAACGGTACCTCCATAAAGTTGTGATGATACAACTAAGTGGTCGCCAGCTTCACACAATGTCATAATTGTTAAAAATATTGCGCTCATGCCTGAGGATGTTGCCAGTGCTGCAGTTCCACCTTCTAATGAAGCAACTCTCTCTTCTAACACACCAACTGTAGGGTTAGAAATTCTACTATAAATATGTCCACCTCTTTCTAAATTAAAAAGAGCAGCTGCATGATCGACATCATCAAAAAGGTATGATGTGGTTTGATAAATTGGTACTTGTCTTGCTCCTGCATTTTTGTGTGGTTGATAACCGGCATGTAAACTGAGAGTATCAAATTTATAAGTATTTGGTTTTAATTCTTTTTTTTTATCACTCATAAGGCTCCTTTAAATAAATATTGTGAATTCGTTTTTACGATGTCTATTATTACTAATAAATGGTCATAATTCAATCAACCATTCAGTCCAACTAAAATATAATAATTTGACAATATATGTAATTATAAGTATTAATCCCGCATTCATGACAAAGTTTGTTAAAAAAGATGAGATAAATAGCGAGTGGTTTGAAATTGATGCTACAGGAGCTGTAGTTGGTAGACTAGCAACGGTTGTATCAAAAATTATAAGAGGGAAGAACAAAACAACATATACTCCTCACATGGATCACGGAGATTTTGTAGTTATTAAAAATGTAGATCAAATAAAATTTACAGGCAATAAATTTCAAAATAAAAAATATTACAGACACACTGGATATCCAGGGGGGATTAAAGAAATAACACCTGAAAAATTAAGTGAAAAAAAACCTGGTGAAGTATTAAAGTTAGCTGTTAAAAGAATGTTGCCCTCTGGTGCGCTAGGAAAAAAACAATTAACAAAACTTAAAATTTATTCTGGAGAGGACCATCCCCACACTGCTCAAAATCCAAAAATAATTGAAATCGGTAAACTTAATCAAAAAAATATTGTAAGAAATTAATATGGAATCTACCCAAACATCTTCACCAAAAATAAAGTTAGATTTTAAAGATAGCAAATACGCAACTGGAAGAAGAAAAAAATCTGTAGCTAAAGTTTGGTTAAAAAAAGGTTCAGGTAAATTTTATGTAAATGGTAAATCTTTAAACGACTATTTTCCAAGAGCTAATCATGTAATGCAAATTTTAAGACCTTTTGAAATAATAAATCAGTCAACTGATTATGATGTTAGATCTAAAGTTGTAGGTGGGGGACAAACTGGTCAAGCTGGTGCCTTGGTACATGGTATTTCAAGAGCTTTACTAAAATTTGATGAAACTTTAAAATCAACCTTACGTAAAGAAAAACTCACAACAAGAGATTCAAGATCTGTAGAGAGAAAGAAACCTGGTAGAGCAAAAGCTAGAAAAAGCTACCAGTTTTCTAAAAGATAATTTCTTTTTAAATTTCAACTGTTATATTAAATTATGGGCAAGAAAAATGTTCTTATATGTGGTGCTACTGGATATATAGGATTACAATTAACTAAACTTTTATGCACACATAAAAAAATAAATATTAAATATTTGTGTGGAAGTACTTCTGTCGGAAAAAAAATAGATTCCTATGAACAAGAATTAAAAAAATATAAACTACCAAAAATATCAAAATTTAAAAAAGAATATTTATCAAATGTGGATATAATATTTACAGCATTGCCAAATGGTGAGGCACAATATATTTCAAAATTTTTAAATAAAAATAATTTATTAATAGATCTAGCGGCTGATTTTAGACTTAATAATAAAAAAGATTATGAAAAATGGTATAAAATTAAACATAAAGCATTAAATCAAATCAAAAAAAGTATTTACTCTATACCTGAAATTAGTGGTAAATTAATTAAAAAATTTCCAATAGTATCTTGCCCTGGATGCTACCCTACATCTGTATTAATTCCATTAATCCCGTTAATAAAAAAAAACTTAATTAATAATCAAACAATTATTATTGACTCGAAATCTGGTTATTCAGGAGCTGGTAGAGGAGTACATAAAAAATATAAAGATAAAAATTTATACGAGTCTTTGAGTGCTTATGGATTAGCAAATCATAGACATAATTCTGAAATTCAACAAGAGCTAGATCTTAAAACTGGCAAAAAAAATAAATTTCATTTTACACCTCATCTTACACCGATGTTTAGAGGAATTTTAAGCACTATTTATGTTGATTTAAAAAAGGGCATAAACATAAACAAAATAATTAATGTTCTAAATGTTCAATATAAGAATTATAAATTTATAAAAATCTGTAAAATAAATACTTTCTTAAGTACTAATGATGTTATCGATACCAATAATTGCTTTATTTCTGTATGTAAAAGCAAATATAAAGATAAAATAATAATATTGTCTGTAATTGATAATTTGATTAAAGGTGGTGGAGGTCAAGCTGTACAAAATATGAATAATTACTATGGATTTAATCAGAGCGAGGGTCTAAATGTATAGATATATTTTTTTAATTTTATTAATATTTTCATTATCACATTGTTCAATAAATCATCCTGTCTCTATGTGGAATATTGAGGACGACAGTACTGACAAAGATATTTCGAAATTAAACTTTGAAAATGAAACATCTTTTGACGAATTTAAAAAAAATGTTATCCAATATGGTAAGATCAGCGACTTTCCTAAATTAGATTAATTTAATGAATAAAAATATAAATATTGCTGTTATTGGACTTGGTCAAATTGGATCATATATTCTAAATGAGTTAAATACAAAAAAGAAAGATATTGAAACTAAAACTGGAAAGAGAATTAAGGTTATAGCTATATCGGCAAAAAATAAAAATAAGAATAGAAAATTTAGAATTAATAAGAAAATTTTTTATTCAAATCCACTAGATATTTTGAAGATTAAAAACTTAGATATAGTAATCGAAGCTATAGGTTTATCAGATGGTATTTCAAAAAAAATTATTGAGACAGCTCTTAAAAATAAAATTCATGTTATAACTCCAAATAAAGCATTAATTTCAAAACATGGTGATATACTGGGAGAATTAGCTGAAAAAAATAAAGTTAATTTAGAATTTGAGGCATCTGTTGCAGGCGGTATTCCTATTGTAAGAACAATCAAAGAAGGTTTGGCTACAAATAAAATCACAAAAGTTTATGGAATACTTAACGGTACTTGTAACTACATAATGTCAGAAATGGAGAGAACTAAAGATAGTTTCAAAAATGTTCTGAAGATGGCACAGATATTAGGTTATGCTGAACCTGGAAATCCAAAGTTAGATCTTAACGGTTATGATGCGTTAGCTAAAATAAAAATTTTGACATCATTAGCTTTCAATAAGAAAATTTCAAAATCTGAATGTTTAATGGAAGGTATTGAAAACATCGATTATGCAGATATTAAAATTGCTGATCAGTTAGATTTTAGAATAAAATTATTAGGTATAACTGAGATTATAAATAATAGTATTTTTGAAAGAGTTCATCCATGTTTAGTTAAAAAAGACTCTTATATAGGAAATGTAGATGGTGTAATGAATGCTGTTATATTAAATGGTTCACCTATTGGAGAGTCTGTATTGCAAGGGGAGGGGGCTGGACCAGGACCAACATCCTCTGCTTTGATGTCTGATTTATTATCTATATTGAGAGGAAATATAAAATATCCTTTTGGTATATCTAAAAATAAAAGATTAAAACCTAAAATATTTAATAAAGACCAATCATCAAATTCTCTTTATTTAAGATTAGAAGTTAAGGATAAACCAGGTGTTTTATCTTCTATAACAAAGATTCTTGCAAAGTATAAAATTTCTATTCAAAGATTAATACAAATACCTGATCATAAGAGTAAGACAGCTTCGATTGTTCTTATTACTCATAATGCAAATGAATTAGACGCACAAAGATGTATTAAATCATTTAAATCAAATAAAAATATTATTAAAAATCCTGTTCTTATTCGATTATTTTAATGGAACTTTATATAAAATTATTTGAAGTTCTTTTTCCAGTTTTTTTTATAGTTGGTATTGGATATTTTTTAGGTAAAAAAAATCCAAATTTTGATACATCATTTATAACTACTTATTCTGCTAATTTTGGAACGCCATCTATAGTAATATTCTCTATTTCGGCAAGTGGTGTAACTTTTGCAATGTTTTCAGAGTATTTTTTATATGCAGTAATTCTTTTATCCTCTTTTTTAATTGTTGGGCTAATTTTTTTAATTTTGATGAAGAAAGATTATTTGCGAGAACTACCAACATTTTTTTTACCTAATACAGGCAATATGGGTATTCCAATATGCTTGTTTGCATATGGTAAATTGGGTATGGGTATTGCGGCAGCTATATCTTCTTTGGTCGTTCTTCTTCATTTTACTCTTAATATTTTTTTAGCTAAACGTGAGTTTGATTTAAAGGTTATAATAAAAAGTCCATCATTTTATGCAATAATTGCTACCATTATTTTTCTATATTACGAAATACCTTTGCCAATATTTGTATTGAATACTGTTATGCTTCTAGCTTATGGAATGATAGTAATGATTTTAATGTCTTTAGGAGTTTCATTAACACAAATGAAAGTTTTTTCCTTTAAGGATGCTCTAATTACATCTATCGGAAGAGTTATTATAGGGCCACTAATTGGCTTTTCGCTGATCTCTTTTTTTAACCTATCTGGGTTTGCTGCTGGTGTTCTTTTAATTCAGTCATCTATGCCAAGTGCTATACTTTGTTATCTTGTTGCTTCAATGTATTCGCCTAAGGAAATTGTTGATAACATATCTAGCACAATAGTTGTTTCAACTTTAATGTCTCTTGTAACTATACCCATAACTGTATTCTTTGCTTTAAAATACTTTAATTAAAAGATAAGATTTTCATATGAAGGCTGTTATTCTCAATGCATCAGCTTGGATGATTGTTCCATTTATGGATGCTTTGGCAAAATATTTAAGTTCATCTATGGATGTTTTACAAATTACTTGGGCTAGATATTTTTTTACAGTTGTCTTTGCACTCTCAATAATGCTTTTTTTTGATAGAAAATCCATGGTTTGGAGTAAAAAACCTATGCTTCAATTGATAAGAGGATTGATTTTTGTATTTTCAACATATTTATTTTTTTTTGCTATATCTGAGATTTCTTTACCCAAGGCCTTAACTCTAGCATTTGTTGCCCCAATTTGTGTAACTGCAATGTCCCCCTTTTTTTTAAACGAAAAAGTAGGCTTAAGAAGGTGGACAGCAGTATCCATGGGTTTTATTGGTACCTTAATTGTTATTAGACCTGGATTTATAGAGATTAATTTGGCTACATTAGCAGCCCTAGGCAATGGTATTTGCTATGGTTTTTACTTAATTATTACAAGAAAATTAAGTAGCTCTGATAACTCTCTATTAACTTTATTATTTGCTGGCACAGTAGGGACTATTGTCATGTCTTTATTTATGCCCGGTGTTTGGATACAGCCATCAAATAGTCAGTGGATTATGATGGCTTTAATTGGCTTCATAGCAGCTATTGCCCATCTTTTTATCATTTTGTCTCTCAAATACGCTGATGCTTCTAAATTAGCTCCCCTTGGCTATACTGAAATTATTACTAATATATTACTTAGTTATTATATATTTCAAGAATTGCCAGATAATTGGACATATTTAGGTCTTTCTTTAATAGTCCTTTGTGGTATTTATATATCTAGGAGAGAGTATTATTTATCACGAATTTATCTAGGTAAGTAATACTTACTAATATATTAATGTAATACTTTAAGTTTATATAATATATAATTGTAATTTAATGCTTTTTTAAATAAAATTAATTATTTAATGTTTTTTCATTTTTTTATCTTAATAATTAATATCGTAAAAAAAAGTCTTATTTTTAATGAATTAATTTATAATTTTTTCCTAATTAGACTAGATCTGATGAGAATAGAGTGGAGAATAAATACCAGTTTATAAATAAAATTAGAATTACAAAAACTTAGTGATAAATAACTTAAAAAATAAGCAAATATAGCAATATTTTGATAATTATATGTTTCAAGGACATATTATTAAAGTTTTTTCAAAAAATTATAATTAAATTTTTAGGAGAAAAAAGGTGATTTTGAAATAGCTCTGCAGTATTCGAATATACCGTTTAAAAGCCCATAAGAGTGTCTATTTTAAGTGTTTGTAATTTTACAGTGCAACTTATAGATGATATTAAAAAATAAATACCAAATATTGTATATTAATCAAAAAACGTTGATATTTAACATTTTTAGATCGAAATACTCTCTAATTTTAGTAATTTTTTTTTGGTATTTATGCCACCTCTACCCGAATAGCCCCCTAAGGAGCCATCTGATCTTATTACCCGATGACAAGGTATTTTAGGAGCATAAGGATTTTTTCCTATGGCGTTAGCTACAGCTCTTACTGCTTTTGGCTTTTTAATTGCTTTTGCTACTTCAGAATAGGTTCTAGTTTGACCTTTAGGTATAGTTTTTAAATATTTCCATACTTTTAATTGAAATTTTGTGCCCTTAAGGATCATATATAGAAAAACCCTGTTTCCTTGCACCTTTTCAGGTACAAAGAACAGTAGTTTTTGGCACGTCGTTGTATGCGCTACCGCCATGCCGTCCACCCTACAATTTTAGCGCTACTCTGCAGAGCTTTCTGCCCTCTAGGCTTGAACCTCTCGGTTTTTCCCTAGCTGGTCAGTTAAGAGTTGCCTCTTAATTCATTTAAGACAATATCAGATAGAGTAGGTTGTATGTATCACTTTATCGTTGAATATACCGAGTTTTTAACAGGGATGAATAGTGGGGATAACTTAATCTAAAGCTTTAAGTAAACCATCTAAAACCCTCGTACATTGCAATTCCGTAAATTGAGTGTCTGATTAAAAACATAACTGATGTTTTAATAGGTATTCCAGTCTTATTTGCAAAAATTCCTTGTCCTGTAAAAGGAAGAAATATCAATAATGGAGCTAATGTTGTAAGAGCTCCAAATATAAAGCCTGAAAAATATGTCATTTTTAGACCTACCATTAAAAAACAAAAATAATAGATTACAGCCCAACAAATCGATACATAATAGTGAAAAATCCAACCAAAAATGACCTCATACCTAACATTGGGCATTTGAGCAATATTTGGGTTATAAAAAGTAGCATTTTTAAGCATATAATAGGTCCATCTTCCAACAATTCCCCAAGATGGTTCCGGAATACCCATCAATTTGAGTAAATAACCCAGAATATCAAGAATTATGCACGAAAATATTCCAGCAACTAAAATACTAATTATATCTACCAAATAACCTCAAAACATTAATAAAAATAGTAAAACAAATATGCTTATAAAAAATATTCCAAAAATAACCATTAAAATTCTATTTTTGATTTGTTCTTTCAGTTTTGGCCAATAATTCATAATAAGGAATGTTCCAACAACAACTATTAGACCAATTAAAACATATTTAGGCATTAGGAATCTTTTACATTAAATACTTGACTTATAAAATGTGTTATATTATATTTCCGATAATTAATGGTTATCGGAAATTTATGAAAGATCTTATTACAGATGTTAAAAAGCTAGAAATTGAAACACTCGAAAATCTTAAGAATTCAAAGTCTAATAACACAATACGTGCATATGATGCCGATTTTAAAGATTTTACATTATTTTGTAGAAATAATGGTCTAAGTCCACTTCCAACTGAACCTAAAGTATTATCTATATACTTAACTCATTTGTCTAAAACTTGCAAATTTAGTACTTTAAAGAGAAGAATTGCCTCAATTAAAGTAGTTCATAAAATGAAAGGTCATTACTTAGACTCAAAACACCC
Organism: uncultured Pelagibacteraceae bacterium; assembly: GCA_902594335.1. Lineage (GTDB taxonomy): Bacteria > Pseudomonadota > Alphaproteobacteria > Pelagibacterales > Pelagibacteraceae > Pelagibacter. The sequence continues at coordinate 96,878 of CACJLY010000002.1, forward strand.
AATAATTATGGAAAATCTCTTAGGGATAAAGAGAATTAATGGCTCACATCAGAAAGCAAAAAAACCATTACTAATCAATGATTTAAAATTATTAATTAATGTAATAGATGAATATGAAACTAAAGATTTATTAAAAATTAGAAACAAATCATTGATACTAATAGGATTTTCAGGAGGCTTCAGAAGATCTGAGCTTGTAAATATAGACTACGAAGATGTTGAATTTGTTCCCGAAGGTTTAAAAATATTTATTCAAAAATCGAAAACGGATCAATCTGGAGAGGGACATCTAAAAGCAATCCCCTATTTTAAAAATTCTGAATATTGCCCAGTAATAAATCTGAAACAATGGTTTAATTTTAAAAATATTCAAAAAGGTAAGATTTTTGATATATCTGACAAATCAGTTGCGCTGATAATAAAAAAATACATATCAATAGCAGGTCTAGATCCAAATAAATATAGTGGTCACAGCCTAAGATCAGGTTTCGCTACTTCGACAGCAGAAGCAGGTGCAGAAGAACGGAATATCATGGCTATGACTGGTCATAAAACTACTCAGATGGTAAGAAGATATATACAGGAGGCAAATTTATTTAAAAATAATGCTTTAAATAAAATTAAAATTTAACATTTAGTAAATTTGATCCACCTCTTACAAAAATACAGTCAAACTGTAAAAGAAATGACCTATTATTACCAAGTCTTTTTAAATCAAATATATCATATAGCCTATAATCTTTTTTTTTCATGTAATTCATTACTTCGTTAAAAAGAGGTGAGCCTTTATTATAATTATGAATTGATACTTCTAATATAATTACCTCAAAATAGTTTAAATAGCTTTTTAAACCATCAATTACTTTTAATTCTGCTCCTTGTACATCAATTTTAATCAAATTATTTGAATAATTTTTTAATTCTAAAGGTAACTCATTGTCTAAAGTAGATGATTTTATCATCTCTTTTTTTCTGGCATGGCTAGTATTTTCCTCAAATATTGAAGAACCATATCCCATATTATAAAAAGTATAATATTCATCACTATTAGTTAAAAGACAGATTTTATAATTTAGGTTTTTATATTTTAATTTTAATTTTTCTAAACTAGGTTTATTATTTGTATCAGCATCAAATAAAAAATATTTTGAAGAAGGATAGACCTCAAGAAGTTTATTTGTCCACTGACCATAACCACTACCAACATCAATAATATAGTTAGGTATAAATTTATTATATTTGAGTAATCTTAAAACAGTATTAGAATTTGTAACTTGGTTTTTATTTTGATACTTGTGATTAAGAGTAAAATCATAAGTAATAAAATGTCTAAATAGCCTACTAAGTCTTTCTAAAGATTTATTAATGAAAAACATTTTAATTAAATATGCTTATAAATTTTCCTCGCAGATTTTACTATATCATTATTTAAAAATGAAAAAGTAAAATTCATTCCTTTACACCATTCAGAATAACTTATTTTTTGGTGATAAACATCTTTTTTAGTTTTAATGTCAAAGTTAAATAAATTATGACATTTTTTTTGATGAAAAAATGATAAATGACCAACTATACCCTCTTTGGCTACATTTATCTTGGACTCTTTTAAAATGTAAAATAAATTAAGTGCATTTACTTTTTCAAGATAAAAAGTTTTTTGATTAATTGAATTTTTAGTGTGTATATAATTTTTTGTATCTATAATTGAGTAATTTTGTTTAAAATAAAGATTAAAATTATCAGAAATCTTATTACTTTCTAAGTCAGAAGAAAACAAAACATATTCGTATTTTTTATGGAGTACAGACATAAGATAATCAAATTCCTTAATACCCCAACCTAATTTATTAAAAAATAGATATCTAAATTGAAAGAAAATAAATTTTTTAGGTAGAATATTTTTAAGTTTTTTATTTATTTTGGGAATATTTAGGGATAAATAATCGTTATCATATATATCATTATTTTCTAACAGATCTAATTGTAAATCACGATAACTTTTTGAATTTATTTTATTTCTATAAATAATTTTGTATTTGTATAAATATTTTCTAAGATATTTTGATGGTCGTAATTTTTTTTCACTATCATAAACAATCGAATAAAATTTAATATTTCTAAATATAAATGGTAAAATGAAATAAAAACTCTTTGGTGTTAATATATAAACTTTTTTGTAATTATTTAATAAAATATCAAGAAAAATAAATAATTTATCAATAATAGTTAAATTAAAATTAACCACTTTGATTTTTTTATTTATAAAAAAAAAAGAAAAGCCTGCATTTAATTCTGATAAATATATTTTTATAGAACTGTATCTACTAATCAATGAAGATATTAGTTTTAAGGATGTAAATAGATCTCCTGCTCTATCATTTTTTAATATTAAAATCTTATCGCTCATTATTTGTTATTTTTTGTAAAAACTTTTTTGAGGCGTTATGCCATGTCTTTGTCCCTCTCTTAGATAGAAGGTTTTTTCTCAAAGTCATCCATAAATCATCATTTGAAAAAATATCCATAATATAATTACTAAATTTTTCTCTATTATTTGCAATTAATCCAGTAATATTATGTTCTACTCTTTCTGATAAAGATCCAATACCCATTGTAACTATTGGTATGCATAGTTCTTGAGCTTCTGAAGCAGCAAGACAATATAATTCAGCCTTATGACCTGGAAGTATGATAACTCTGGATTTAATTATTTGATTTATATATTCATTTTTATCAACAAAATTCCTATTAAATATTCTAAAATTTTTTAGATTTTCATTTATAGGACTAATGTAAAGTTTTAACTCTTTCTTCTTTGGAAAAATATTTGATTTCCAAACATCTATTAATATATCAAGATTTCGATCAGTTCTTGAAGTAAACATACCAAGCTCATTGTCAACATTATCTTGAATGGATTTATTAATAATGAGTTCATCTAATCCATAATCTAAAATTATGGTTCCATATATAGAAAAGAGCTTTGACATTTTAGCTTTATGATAATTACCAAGTAATAAGTATGTAGGTTTATTCTTTAAGTACGATTTTAACTGTTTTTTTCTTATAAACTTTTCAATATTTTGTAAGCTGTGCGATAGAACATATTTTCTAATTGCTGATACTTTGTCAAGAAGACGTGTATCGTTATTTGAAATAGCAATATCAAAATGAAAGTCATTGATATTAACTCTGTTAATATTTAACCATGAATAATTTTTAATTTTATTTTCTTTTGAGCAATTATTAAAAACAAATACCTCGTGACCTAATTTACTTAAATTTACTGACAGATTTATTAAAACATTCTCTGCCCCACGTATAAATGGTTTATTGATATCATTATAATTATATTGAAATTCTGTTTTATCTAAAAAACAAATTTTCATGTTACTTTTCCCAATAAAACTTTGAATTTATGCCTAGTGTTTTTTCAATAATAAATTTTGCAACAATGTTTGAATTGAAATATTTATGATATTTATTCCAGCCATTTTTTGCAATTATTCTTCGTTGTTTGTCATCATTTTTATATTTTTTTAATTTTTCAGATAAATCTAATATATCATTATAAAAAATAATTTCCTTATTTGAAAAAAAATTATCATATTTTGTGTCTTTATGAATAAAAGTGAGAATACCGTTACCTATTAATTGAGCCATTCTATCACTACTGTAATACTTTACTGGCTTGCCTCTACTTAAATTTAGTCCCATTTTTGAATTTGATAAATTACTCAAGAATTCCTCACCCCATACGGGTTGTATATTGAACATTCCATAAATATCAAAATTTATATCTTTACAGTACCGTAATAATTTTTTAATAAATAATTCTCTTTCATCCAACTTACCCTCTCTCAAAATACCCCTGTGGACTCCATGACTAATTGCATAAAAAACGTCATTTTGAGGAGTTTTATTAAAAATTTTTAAATTATCTAATGCTGAGTCACAGGGATTTGGCATAAAAAAAGAATTTTTAATATTAAAATCTAAAGCATCAGGGTCAGTTGTAATAAAAGATGCATCAATTAATTTATCTTTATCTAAAATTCTAGATTTATTTTTAAAATAATCTGGTCCTTTTTTTGATAATGGATCCAGGAACCATTGTGCGATTTTCAATCTATTATATTTTGATTTCATATCGTCTAACATTTGACTATTTATTTTATCTGCATGACCAAAGATGACTAGATCAGGTTTAAAATTATTTATTGTTTTTTCAATTAGATTGTTAAGAAAATTTGCACCAGAATAGTCTTTAATGGATTTTGCAAAGGTTATTAGATCTCGATCAGATAAACTTAAAATGTTATGTCCCAATCTAATTAGACCGTTATTAATTCGTGTACCAGTGTTAAAATGTAACCTACCAAAATATCTTTGGTTAAAATTAGTTATATGAATTATTTTAAGTTTACTTTTTCTATCAACATTGAAATGAAAAGTTTTATTGATCATTAATCTAACTTTATCAATTTTTTTTGTAATTATTTTATGATCTAATTTAAAATTCTTAATTGATAAAATTTGTAATTTTCTTCTTAAAATTTTATTATCTATTAAAATTTGAATTTGCTTAAAGAGTTCATTCTCATCTAATTTTTTTAAAATTATTCCATTAGTAATAGTTTCAGGTAAACCTCCCCTATTACTGACAATTGTTGCACATCCTCTACTAGAAGCTTCAAGTCCTGTTCTACCTAAAGGCTCTTCCCACCTTGAAGGAACAACTGCTATACTAGATTTTTCAAATAGTTTAATAACTTTGTTATGTTCAATAAAACCTTTTACATCAAGACGGGGGTGATCAAAAAAATGTTTTTCTCTTTCTTCATCACCAACTACAATACTTTGCCAATTTACATTTTTATTAAGAATTTTAATTATTACTTTTCCAAAAATATCATAACCTTTTTGAGAATTTAACTTTCCAACAAATATAATAATTTTCTTTTTTTTATTAACTATGTCTAAACTTTTAATTTTATTTGTTGAATGAGGTATAACGATAATCTTTTTTAATAAGACATCATTTATTTTTAAATCTTTTATAAATCTATTTTTAATCCATTCACTAATTACAATAATAAATCTACATTTACTCAATAAAAACAATCTATCATCATCTGATTTGGAACCACTCATAGATAATGGATCATTATGATAATATAATATTAAATTTGTATTGATTTCTTTATGTATGTGTCTTGCATATAAAGGTCTATTATGTATCTCAATCAAATCTGATTTTCTTTTCTTTTCAACATCTAAAAAACTTTGAACATATAATTTACTAGTACTATTCAAAAATTTTTTTTTAAGATTTAAATTGTAATATTTAATATTGAAACCTTTTTTATAACTAGTATTACCAAAAACAGTAATATTTTTTTTAAACGAACTTATTTTTACTGTATCTTTTACAAATAATGAAACAGCCCCAGCATATTCTGGTGAGAAATTTTCTTTATATGGAAGTAATATTGATATTTTCATGTTCTAAATATTTTCTTTTAATATTACATCTTAATTTATAGTTTTTTTTAAGTTTATATTCTTCTCTCATTGCAATACTCTTTGAATTATAAGATTTATGATAAATTAGATACCATTTATTTCCTTTTGTGAATTTAGCTCCTTTTGAAGTGTTGTGTAAGACTAATCTATTTTTAAGATTTTTTGTATAACCTACATAAGAAATATGTCTATTCTTTTTTTTTGCTATTATAATATATACATGAAATTTCATATTGTAGATAAACCATATAAATATAATTAATATAAATAAAATGTTAAATTTGAAAATATTTAGTAATGTTCACTCGAAAAATCAATAAACAAAGTAAAATTAAAAGAATCATATTAAAGCTTCTTAATGTTTACGCATATGACAAAGAAACATTAAATATTATAAATCCTGATTATAAAAATGTGAATGGTAATCTTGTTGCTTTAAATGATAAATCTTTTAATTTTTCTCGTGGATATTTGGAACTAACAAGAAAAATAAAAAAACTTGATATTTATTATAGATATTCACCAAATAATAGTTTGTGGAATTCAACTGGATCCTGGAAAAGGATTATACCTGATATAGATAAACAAGTATTAATTTCAGTATGTCTAATCAGTCTAAAAAAATCTATTTTATATTTCCTAGATAACAACAACCTTGATATCACTATTAATCTAATCGCAGACAAATCAAATTCAGTATTTAACGAAAAAATTTTTAATATTTTAAAATCCGATAAAATTAAAGTAAAAAAAATTGACTCTAAAATTAATGGTAATAGAGGGTCTTATCTTGAATGCTGTGATCAAGCTGAGAAAGCAGATGATCTGATTTTTTTTATTGAAGATGATTATTTGTTTGAAAATAATTGCATAGATGAAATGATTCATACATACGCAAGAGTGTCATCATCTATAAAAAAGGATATAATCATTTGTCCAAGCGATTACCCATTTTTTTACGATTCACTTTACCAAACAACTTTGTTTATTGGTAAAAAATTAAAATGGAGGAAAGTTAATGAATCATTATTAACATTTATGTTTAGTAAAGAAATATACACGTTACATAAAAAAAATATTAGAAAAGTTGGCGATACAATAAATGAGCCATTTGAAAAGCCATTACATGAGATTTATAGAAATGTAAATTGTTTGGCACCTATAAATTCACTATGTCATCATCTATCAAGATCTGTACCAGCAATCCACGAAGACTGGAAAAAAACCTGGTCTGAAAATTATAATAACTATCTTAAAGATATTTATTAACCTGCTATTACTGCTAATAATAACAAAGCAACAATATTAGTTATTTTGATCATTGGATTTACTGCCGGTCCAGCTGTATCTTTATAAGGGTCTCCAACAGTGTCACCAGTTACTGCTGCCTTATGAGCTTCAGAACCTTTTCCACCAAATTTGCCATCTTCAATGTATTTTTTGGCATTATCCCAAGCACCACCACCAGCTGTCATCGAAACAGCAACAAATAGACCTGTAATAATAACACCCAATAACATTGCACCAAGTGAAGATAATGCAGCAACTTGGCCACCAATAAAATAAATTACAATATATAAAACTATAGGCGACAAAATTGGCAATAATGAGGGTATTATCATTTCTTTAATTGCAGCTCTAGTAAGTAAATCGACAAGCTTACCATAATCAGGTTTAGCCTTTCTTTTCATTATTCCAGGAATTTTTTTAAATTGTCTCCTTACTTCAATAACAACTTCACCACCTGCTCTACCAACAGCCTGCATGCCCATAGATCCAAATAAATAAGGGAGCATCCCACCTATTAGTAAGCCAACAACTACATAAGGATTAGATAAGTCAAAAGTAACTGCTATACCTTCTAAATTTGAACCTGCAACTTTTGAAAAATGTTTTATATCTTCTGTATATGCTGCAAAAAGGACTAAGGCTCCAAGACCTGCAGATCCTATTGCATAACCTTTAGTAACAGCTTTTGTAGTATTGCCAACTGCATCAAGAGCATCCGTTGTTTTACGAACATTTTTTGGGAGATTTGACATTTCAGCTATACCACCAGCATTATCTGTAACGGGGCCGTAAGCATCCAACGCAACAACCATACCGGCAAGGGCGAGCATAGTAGTTACAGCTATGGCAATACCATAAAGACCAGCTATATGATTAGTCCATAAAATTCCACCAACGATTATTAATGCTGGAACTGCAGTTGCCTCCATAGATACTGCTAAACCTTGAATTACATTTGTTCCATGTCCTGTAGTTGATGATTTAGCTACACTTTTAACTGGTCTATAATCAGTGCCTGTATAATATTCTGTTATCCAAATTATCAAACCTGTGATTATTAAACCTATAATTCCACAAAAGTATAGATTCAAACCATTAAATGTCTTTCCATTTGCAACATATTCAGTGGTAAAACCTATAACATGTTTTGTAATTGGAAATAAGATAACTAAAGAACTGATTGCTGTGATTACAAAACCTTTATACATAGCTTTCATGATATTTTTATCGCTACCAAGAGTAACAAAAAAAGTTCCAAGAATAGATGTTAAAATGCAAGCTCCACCAATAGCCAGTGGATAGATCATCATATTTAAATCATTTACGAAGAAAATTGATGAAAGAACCATTGTAGCTACAATAGTGACAGCATAAGTTTCAAAAAGGTCAGCAGCCATACCTGCGCAATCCCCAACATTATCGCCAACATTGTCAGCAATTACCGCAGGGTTTCTTGGGTCGTCTTCTGGAATACCAGCTTCAACTTTTCCAACTAGATCAGCTCCTACATCAGCACCTTTTGTAAAAATTCCACCACCCAGTCTTGCAAAAATAGAAATAAGTGATGCACCAAAACCTAAAGCAACAAGAGCATTAACAATTTCTCTCTCTTCAATTCCTGTTTTAACTAAAAAATAATAATATACTGCAATTGAGAGTAATGCTAAACCAGCAACCAACATTCCAGTTACTGCCCCTGATTTAAAAGCTATTGACAAACCACTTGCTAAACTTTTTCTTGAAGCTTCAGCTGTTCTTACATTTGCTTGAACAGAAACAAGCATTCCAACATAACCTGCAATTCCAGATAAAGTAGCACCAATTAAGTAACCCAATCCAACCAACGGACTAAATAAAATTGTTATAATTATAAGGACCACTAAACCAACTATTGCAATTGTTTTATATTGTCTGTTTAAATAAGCTCTAGCCCCTTCTTGAATTGCAGATGCAATTTCTAACATTTTTGCATTACCTGAGCTTGAATTTAAAATATTTCTACCTGTTATAAAACCATAAACGATGGATAATATTCCAGCCGCTATAATATAATACATTATTGTTTCAGTTGATGTGTTCATTGGTTCCTTTGTTTATTAAAGTTTTGAAAAATATGTAATACAAAATATGATATAAAACGCAATATTTAACTTTTTTAAAAATTGTGGGAATATCCCTCATTATACGCATGTTTTAATCTCTTATCACACTCAACAATCTCATTCTTTTTTGCATCTTTAGTTAAATAGCCTATTAAAGTTACTTTTTGATTCATCTTTTTAAAAAATTTTTTAATATAACTTCTCTTCGTTTTCGGGGATGTAAATATAATTTGATAATCATCGCCTTTTGATATGAAATTGATCTTCTTTTTTTTCGAATTTATAAGATAATTTCTCAAATGTATTGAAATTGGAATTTTATTTAGTTCAACTTTATAAAATAATTCACTTTTATTAGTTAACTTGCTCAAATCTCCAAATAAACCATCTGAAATATCTATTGAGGAATTTGCAAAGTTTAAAAGGTTTGAGCTGATCTTTATTGGCAAGTCGGGTAAATAGTATTTTTTAACAAAATAGTTATAGCTTTTTCTATTTAATAAAACTTTTCCTTTTAGTATTTGTAGTCCCAAATAGCTATCGCCCATGTTTCCAGTTACATATATATCATCACCATTCTTACACTTATTTCTTTGCACTATTCTTTTTGAATAACCTAATGAAATTATTGTAAAGATTGTTTTGTTTGATTTTGTTGTGTCGCCACCTGATAATTTAATACCATATTTCTTTTGCTCCTCTTTAAGACTTTTAGAAATAATATTAAGATTTTTTTTTGAAAAAGAATTATTGTTCCCACTAGCACCTATAAAAATAAATTTTGGTTTTACACCCTTGCAATACAAGTCTGAAATTGAAGATCTTACAATTTTTTTAATTACTAAATCAGGATTTTTAAAATTAAGAAAATGAACGCCCTCTACATAAGTATCAGCAGAAACAACAACATTATGTTTTTTATCAAAAAAAACATCATCATTTAAGTCTAATGCTGATGGATTGTTATAGGTTAATTTTTTAAAGTACTTTTGAATTAAAGCAAACTCATTCATTGCTTATTCTAATTTTTTTTGAAATTTTATCTAATAAAGCATTTAAGTATTTAGTTTGTGAGTCATCAATAAAAAAATTTGATGCTCTCAGATATTCATTAATAATAATTTTGATTGAAGTATTTGGTTTATATAGGAATTCAAAAATTGCACTTTTAATTATAATTTGAAAAACTTTGTCCATATTTTTAATTTTTAAATCTCGTTCTAAATGATTATTAATTTCTGTATTTATTAACTCTTCTCTCTCGATAGTTCCATTCACAATATCTTTTATAAACTTTTTAAATCTATGCTTAGGAAAAGTTATATTTTCCTCATTGTTAAAAAGTTTTCCATAGAGTTTTTGTATTATAATTACTCTAGGATTTCTTTGTGGTGAAAATTGAACTGTCATAATTTATTGATATAGAACAGATAAAACTGCTTCTGCGGCCTCTGCACCTTTCTTATCACGAGCAATAGCTTGTTTTTTGTTTAAACAGGTAATTACACCGTTACCCACAGGCTTCTTAGATGATATTGATAATGTCATCAATGCATCAGTAGTTGCTTTAGATATAAAATCAAAATGAGGCGTTTGACCTTTAATCACACAACCTAAAGCAATAAAACCATCAAATTTTTTTAAATTTTTTGATATAGTTACAGGTATCTCAAATACACCAGGTACGTTAATTACCTTTATTTTGCATCTATTTTTAATTTTACTTTTTGCACTTTTTAACAAAGATCTGGCAATATTTTCATAATAACCTGCAACAATAATTAAAATTTTTTTTTTCACTTTATTATTTCCTGTTTTTTAATTTTAATTCCATAACCTTCTAAACCTATGACTTTTTTTTTTGATCTTGTAACAAGTATCATATTTTTAATGTTTAATGATTTAATAATTTGAGCCCCAATACCATAGTTTCTGATCAATTTATCATGACCTTTTTTATAAAAAGTTTTACTTTTATACTGTTTAAGTGTTTGAGTTACTGATTTTAAATTAGGGTCCCTTATAAATACAAGAACACAATTATTATATTTTTTAAAATATGAGATTGTTTTATCGAATGAATTTGGGAGTTTTTGATTAATTAGATAATTTTGAACTACATTAGATGATATTACTCTTAATCTAGGGACAACTCCTTTCTTTAAGGTTCCTTTAATCAATGCAAAATTTTCAGATCCATCAAGCATATTTTCAAATACTTTTATTTTAAATTTTTGTTTTTGAACAATTATTGAAGAAGTTTTTTTTAGTTTAATAAGTTTTTCTCTCTTTAACCTATAAGCAATTAAGTCCTCGATCTTGCCTATTTTAAGTTTATGTTTTTTTGCAAAATTAAATAATGTTTTGCCTGTTGCCATTTTTCCATCATCTGCCATGATTTCACAAATAACAGCTGAATTATTTTTTTTAGCAAGTTTTGATATATCAACTGAAGCCTCAGTATGCCCTGCTCTAACAAGAACACCACCATCTCTCGCTATCACTGGAAATACATGACCTGGTGACACAATATCATTTTTTTTTGCGTTTTTATTTGATGCAGCTTTAATTGTTTTAGCACGATCATAAGCTGATATACCTGTTGTAACACCTTTTTTAGCTTCTATAGAGTATGTGAAAGCAGTTTTGCTTCTTGATTGATTGATTGGTGAAGCCAAAGTTAATCCAATTTTTTTTGACTGTGCATTATCCATTGCCAAACAAATTAATCCTCTTGCATGCTTAGCCATAAAATTAATAAGTTTTGGATTAACAGCTGATGTGGAAATTACTAAATCTCCTTCATTCTCCATTTCTTCATGTTTACTCTCATCGTCAACAAGAATATACATTCCATTTTTCTTAACTGTCTTAATTATACTTTCTATTGAGCTAAAATTACTTTTCTTCATTGATAAATTTTTTTACATATTTTGACATAATGTCAATCTCTACATTAACCAAATCATCTTTTTTTAATTTGATTAAATTGGTTAGTTTTAATGTGTGAGGGATAATCCATATTTCAAAAGAATTCTTTTTTATTTTTGATATTGTTAGTGATACTCCATTTATTAATATAGAAGCTTTTTCTACTAATTGCTTCTTAAGTAATTTTGTTATTTTAAATTCAAAAATATTTGATTTATCAACTTTCTTAATACTTTTTACAGAACAAACTGTATCAACATGACCCTGGCAGATATGTCCAGAAATATTGTCACCAAATTTTAAGGGTTTTTCTAAATTAATTTCATCACCAATTTTAATATTTCTAAATTTCGATTTAACCAATGTTTCATTTGATAGATAGAATTCTAAAGTCTTATTCTTGTAAGAAATTAAAGTAAGACAAACTCCATCACAAGAAATTGAAATCCCAAGATTTTTATTTGAAAGTTTCAATGAAGATTTTATAAATAAATTAATTCCTTTTGACCTTTTTTTAATACTATTAATTATTCCTTTATTAAATATAATTCCATTAAACATTTTAATAGTAGTGAGTAAGTATATCTTTATTTAAATATGTGTTTATTTTTTTTTTATTTTTATAGTTTTTATTAATCATTTTTACTAATGAAGATATATTAATTTTATCTTTATTAGAGATTAATTTGTCGCTTTTAAAAAAATAGAATTCATTTAATAAATTTGCATGAAGGAAATTAGTCATTAGATCCTTACCAGTTTCTATTAAAATCCTGTGTAGACCAAGTGTATAAATTGTTTGTGTTATCTTTTTAAGGTTAAAGTTAGTCTTATTATCTAGTTTTTGATAAATAAGTTTAACACCTCTATTTTTTAAAAATTTAATTTTTGAGATATTTTTAGAACAGTGAAATATAATTAATTTACTACATTTTGAATTTTTAATCACGTAGGAGTTATTTTTTATTTTTAAATTCTTATCTATTACAACTACAGTAGGTGAATATTTCTCTAATCCATTTAATCTACAATTAAGCTGAGGGTTGTCTGTATTTATTGTTTTATAAGAAGTTAGTATTGCGTGATTTTGAAATCTTAAAATATGTGAAACTCTTCTTGAATGTTCATTTGTTATAAAAGAATTGTTTCTTAAAATATTTAAATTTGATGAACTTGCAATTTTTCCAATTACAAAAGGTGCTTTATTAGATCTTATATAATTATATTCTTTATAAAGGTTCTTAACGTTTCGTTTTTGAAGTCCTGATATTGCAACTATTTTTTTAGAATTTAAAATCTTTTTAGTTTTATTAAATGTTCGTAAATCTTGATCCTCAATTGAGTAATACACTCTCTTAACTTTATTTTTTATTATTGCATTTGTGCATGGAGGTGTTACACCGTGGTGAGAACAGGGCTCAAGTGTCGTGTAAAGCGATGTTCCTTTATTATATTTATTTTTACTTAAGGCAATGCTTTCTGCATGAGGCCTACCACCAAAGTTAGTAGTTGCATAAGATAAGATTTTATTATTTTTTACAATTACACAGCCAACTGATGGATTTGTTCCAGTTAAATACTTATTATTCTCTGCTAAGTTTATAGCAAAGTTCATAATTTTTTTATCTAATGATTTAAAATTATCTTTTTTTAAAGACATCAATTCTATCCACAAATTGAACAAAGTCTTTTTCTTCTCTGAAGTTTCTATAGACTGATGCAAATCGGACATATGCGACAGGGTCTAGTTCTTTTAGTCCCTCCATAACCATTGTACCGATTGTATTTGATAATATTTCACTTTGACCTAATTCCTCAAGAGATCTACTAATTTTAGAGATAAATTTTTCAGTTGTTTCTGTATCTATAGGTCTTTTCTTTAAAGCAACATAAATGGATTTTGAAAGTTTTTCTCTGTCAAAAGTTGACTTTCTTCCGTTCTTTTTTATTACTGTTAATTCTCTAAATTGTACTCTTTCAAAAGTAGTAAACCTTTGTCCACATGTACAAAGTCTTCTTCTTCTAATTGTTGTACCATCTTCTGTTGGTCTTGAATCGACAACCGATGTGTCGCCTTTTTTACATATAGGACATAACATAAGCTTAAGCTAACCTAAGTGCTTATATATAGGAAAATTTGAACACAGGCTAACAACTTCTTTTCTTACTTCATCCTCTGTTTTAGAGTTATCTTGAGGATTTTCTGCCAATCCTTTTATTGTTTTTGTTATTAAATCACCTACTATTTGAAATTCTTTTAACCCAAAACCTCTTGTTGTGGCAGCCTGCGATCCAAGTCTTATTCCTGAAGTTATCATTGGGCTTTCACTGTCAAATGGAATACCATTTTTATTACATGTAATGTTAGCTCTAGAAAGGCTTTCCGCAGCAACATTGCCTTTAACATTAAAAGGTCTTAAGTCAACTAACATCAGATGTGTATCTGTCCCACCTGAATAGATTTTAAAACCATTATTTTTTAATGTTTCAGCTAAAATTTTTGCGTTTGCTAAAACAGTTTTTATATAATCTTTAAACTCAGGTTTTAATGCCTCTTTAAATCCAACTGCTTTAGCAGCTATAATATGCATAAGTGGTCCTCCTTGGTATCCGGGGAAAACTGCTGTATTAAATTTTTTAGATAAGTCTTCGTGATTAGTTAATATAATTCCACCTCTTGCACTTCTAAAAACTTTATGAGTAGTTGATGTAACTACATGAGCATAGTCACAAGGATTTGGATATCCCTTACCAGCAACCAAACCAGAAAAATGAGCCATATCAACCATTAAATATGCTCCAACTTTATCAGCAATTTCTCTAAATCTTTTAAAATCAATTACTCTTGAATAAGCGCTTCCACCAGCAATAATAAGTTTAGGTTTATGTTCAAGTGCAAGTTTTTCAACATTGTCATAATCAATAAGTTCAGACTCTTTATCAACCTCATAGCCAATTGCATTAAACCATTTACCTGACATAGAAATTTTTAAACCATGAGTAATGTGTCCTCCTGAATTCAAACTCATTCCCATAAAAGTATCACCCGGTTTTAACAAAGCTAAAAACACAGCACCGTTTGCCTGAGCACCAGAGTGTGGTTGAGCGTTAGCAAATTTACAGTTGAATAATTCTTTAAGTCTATCTATGGCTAATTGTTCAGCAACATCGACATGTTCACAACCATTATAGTATCTTTTGCCTGGATAGCCTTCGGCATACTTATTTGTTAATACAGAACCTTGAGCTTCAAGGACTGCTTGAGATACAATATTTTCAGATGCAATTAGTTCAATATGATTTTGTTGTCTTACTAACTCATCATTAATAGCTTTATAAATTTCTGGATCACTATCTAGTAAACTTTTTTCAAAAAACTCTTTGTACTCATTATTTAAATATTTTGTTTCACTTGACATAGTTCTATATTTTTTTAACTCTTTTTAAGTGTCTTCCACCCTCAAATTTAGTATTTAAGAATGCATTTATACATTTAAAGGCTAAATTTTTACTAATCAACCTTTCTCCTAATGTAATAACATTTGCATCATTATGCAATCTAGATAATTTAGCGTTTTTTACCGAATAACATAATGCCGCTCTTATATTTTTATGCTTATTAGCAGTCATTGCCATACCCATTCCTGATCCACATACTAAAATGCCTATATTCTCTTTTTTTATTTTTTTTGATAATTTATGGGCATAATCTGGATAGTTTACAGATTTTTTTGAATGCTTTGGACCTAAGTCTAAAACATCAAACTTTGTAGAAAAATTTTTTTTAATACTTTCTTTTAATTTAAAACCAGCGTGATCAGATGCGATATAGATTTTTTTCAAATTAATTAAATTTATAATCTAAAACACATGCAACTAGGTGTATTCTGTTTTCTTCTCCACCATTAAATGCATTATGATATTTTGTATTGTTAGTAACCCAAACTGATCCATCAGCAGGCATATGCTTGGCAACATTATCGATAACCATAAGGCACCCTGGATTTGTTATAATTGGTATATGTAATCTAGGTTCTGGATCTCTATGCCAGCTTAAAGTTGATCTTGGTTCTTTTAACAAAATTCTTACTCTGCCTAATTTATATTTAGATGAAAGAACATCATACACTTCTTTAAAATAAGTATTTTCGTAATCTCTTATGAATTCACTATATTTAGATTCATCTATATCTACATCCCTTGAAACTTCTTTCCCAGATTTATCTGGTTTAGTCCAATAAACACCTCGAGCCTTACTACCTTTTATTGAGTCTGGGTCACCTGGTATTTGTGTTAATGAAATTGCTCCAAAATTAGTTACACCACCTCCATCATCAAATTTTTTAATTTGTATGATTTGGTTATATGCATCTTGAAGCTTACCAATATCAAAATGTATAGTTTGTTTTTGAAAATCACTAAAGTCTAAAATTCTATCAGTCTGATTATGTAAATTTAAATTTACGATTTTATTTATATTGTCAATCATGGAGATTGTTTTCTACCCATTTATATATATATTTGTATAATAGATTTTGTCGCATAATAAAATACAATATGATTACAGGAAAATACCCAAATTTAAGGCTTAGAAGATCAAGAAAACATGCTTGGTCTAGAAAATTAGTTCAAGAAAGTTCGTTATCCTACAGTGATTTGATCCTGCCAATTTTTTTGATTGAGGGAAAAAATAAAAAAGAATCAATAAAATCTATGCCAAATGTATTTAGATATAGTGTAGACAGACTAAATACAGTTGTAAGTAATGCAATAAAAAAAGGAATACCAATGGTTGCTTTATTCCCATACACAAGTCCAACAAAAAAAGATAAAAAAGGTTCTGAAGCTTTAAATCCAGACAATTTAGTTTGTAGAGGAATAAAGTTCATAAAAAAGAAATTTAAGAATAAAATTGGTATTATGTGTGATGTGGCCCTAGACCCTTACACTTCTCATGGCCATGATGGATTATTAAAGAAAAACAATATTCTAAATGATAAAACTTTAGAAATACTTGCCAAACAAGCGGTGCTACAAGCAAAAATGGGATGCGATGTTATCGCACCTTCGGATATGATGGATGGCAGAATTGGTAAAATTCGATCAGCTTTAGATAAAAGTAATTTACATGATGTCCAAATATTGTCATATGCTGTTAAATTTTCATCCAGTTTTTACGGACCATTTAGAGATGCTGTTGGATCAAAAAAATTATTAAAAGGTGATAAAAAAACATACCAAATGGATTTTAGAAATTCAGATGAGTCTTTGAGAGAAGTTTCATTAGATATAAAAGAAGGTGCTGATATGGTTATGGTTAAACCCGGTATGCCCTATCTTGATATAATAAAAAGAGTAAAAGATAATTTCAAAATACCAATATTTGCATATCAAGTTTCTGGTGAATACAGTTTAATAATGAATGGAATTAATAAAAAATTAATAGATAAAGCTTCAATAAAAGAGACTCTTATTTCATTTAAAAGAGCCGGAGCAAACAGTATTGTAACTTATTTTGCTGATCAAATTGATCTTTAACTATTTCAATAAATTAACAAAATCATTCCTTGAAGATGGATAATTCTTGTTATTAGGTTTGATAATTGTTTTATCCAAAAAATCTCCAACTATTGAAAAGCCACTATATATATCTTTCAAATTTTCAGGACTGATTTTCTTATCTATAAGAAAATTGGGGATGATTTTTTGACTTGAGTTTACAATATATTTAGTTTGACCATTAATACTTTTATCAACTACATAATCTTTAAAGTTAATATCATATCCAATAGACTTTAATATATTTAGTTCTAAATACAAAAATTCAACAAGCCAATTTTCAAGTTCAATGATTTTGAAAAATTTTTTTAAAAGATTATATATCTCAATATTATTTTCATTTTCAACCGTAAGAATTTTAATCAAATTCATGCAATAGATAATACAAAATAATTTTTTTTTATTTTCTAAATAAACTGGTGTTTTAATTTCATCTATTTCAACCTTTAGATATCCAAGTCTACCATCCTCTCTTAGTTTTGAATTTATGTGAAATTTATTACCTATTAATAAATAGCTCTTAATCCTTTTTGATGTAGAGCCAAAAATTACACCCACTATTTTTCCGTTATTTTCAGTGTAGAATTCAGCTATTGATGAATTTTCATTGTATTTGTTTAAAGATAATAAATATCCTTTATCTTGCCAATTCATTTTTGATTAATTTTTTTAAGAAGTTCTGAAGCTGCAGATTGTTCAGCATTTTTCTTTGAAGATCCTATTGCGTAAACATATTTACTATTTTTAAGTTTAACCCCAACTTTAAAATTTGGTTTATGTCTTGGACCTGTATTAGAGATTAATTTATAGATAGGCAATATTTTATAATTTTTTAAAGAGTATTCTTGAAGTTGTGTTTTAGCATCAATAAAAGTAGTTTCTGCATCGTTTATTAAATTTTTCCAAAGTTTAAGAATAAAACTTTTAGAAGCTTCAAATCCTTTATCTAAATAAATTGCTCCAATTATTGCTTCACAGCAATCTGATATAATTTTATTTTCAACTATATTTTTGCTCGACTTAGAGTTACCTGTAATAACAAATTCTTGAAGATTTAGTAAATTGCCAATTTCTAAACATTTATTTTTATTGACTAAAGAAGCTAATTTTTTATCTAAAGATCCTACTTTTTCATTTGGATAAAGTTCATATAATTTTTTAGAAACAACGAGTCCTAGTACCCTATCTCCTAAAAATTCGAGATTTTCATAGTTATTAATTAGATCAAAGCTTTTATGAGTAATAGCTTGTAAAAGGATTTGCTCATTTTTGAAATTTATCTTAATCTTTTTTTGAAGGTTTTTAAGAATGTTCATAATTAATTAATAAATTTAAAAAATCTACTTAATCTCAATATTTCAGTCCAATTCCAAAATTTAACAATACTTCCTACAAAAGGATCTGATGAAAAAAATAATATTTGAGCTTTGCCCACAAGATTATTTTTATGGACATATCCAACTTCAGACAAAAATCTACTATCTTTTGAGCAATCTCTATTGTCTCCTAGAAAAAATAAATGATCTTTTGGAACTAAGTATTTATCTGAATTAGCAAAAGTAATATCTGTTCTATAAGAAGCCAAATAAACTTTACCATTTGGGAGTTTTTCCTCAAATGTGTTAACTTTTATTTTTGATTTACCACAATAATTAGTGATATTTTTTGATTTAATTATTTTTAAAATTTGATTTCCATTGAGGTAAAGATCACCATTAATAAATTGAATTGTATCGCCAGGTAGACCAATAACACGCTTTATATAGTCAGTTCTATTATCTGCTGGAGTTTTAAAAACAGCTACATCACCTCTATCAGGATTATCGGTAAAAATACGATTTTTAAAAATGGGTGGGCTAAATGGGAATGAATGTTTACTATAACCATATGAAAATTTAGTTACAAAAAGTCTGTCTCCAACTAATAAATTTGGTTCCATTGACGAAGATGGAATATAAAAAGGTTGCAGCAATATAGATCTAATTACAACTGCAATAATAAGAGCATAAATTATAGTTTTAATATTATCTATTATTATTTTTTTCATTTTTTTTTATCTATAACCACAAAAGCTATTGAATAATCCTTTTCATCTGAAAGAGATAAAAAAACTTTATAGTTTTGTATTTTAAATTTTTTTTTTAGAAAATTATTTAATTTTTTTGATAACGAAATATACGGTTTTCCATTACTGTAATTCCTGATTTCAATATCTATAAAATTAATATCAGATCTAAAGCCAGTTCCAATTGCTTTAACAAATGCCTCTTTTGCTGCAAATCTTTTTGCGTAAAAATTAATTTTATTTTTGAATTTTTTTCCTTGTTTAATTTCTTTTTTAGTAAAAATTCTATTTAAAAAACCTTTAATTTTTAAAGAACTACTAATTCTTCTGTTTTTGATAATATCAACTCCATTGCCTATTATATCCATTATTTTAATATTTTCATAAATTGTTTAACTACTTTTGAAATGCCATGCGAAACAGACTCTCCAATAATGAAATGTCCTATATTAAATTCTTCAATTTGTTTTATCTTGTTAAGTATTTTAGTCGTCTTGTAATCCATTCCATGACCAGCGTGGACTTCTAGGCCTATATTTTTTGCGTAAGAGGCACATTTTTTAATTTTTTTTAGTTCATCAGAATAATTTTTTTTCTGTTTTATTTGATTTGAAATTTTACCAGTATGTATTTCTACACATTTGCTTCCTAAGATTTTTGATAATTTTATGTCTTGCAAAGATGGATTAATAAATAAGCTAGTTCTAATGTCATTTTTATTAAATACATTTAATATTTTTTTGATTTTATTCTTATTTTTTTTTAAATCTAAACCACCTTCTGTAGTAATTTCATTTCTTTTTTCAGGAACAAGACAAATGAAGGAAGGCTTATTTTTAAGTGCAATATTAATCATTTTTGGGTCAGAAGCTATTTCTAAGTTAATAGGGATTAATTTATTAGATGTGAGGATTTTTAAATCATTATCTTTAATGTGCCTTCTATCCTCTCTTAAATGAACAGTAATAGAGTCTGCTCCAGATTTTAAAGCATCCAAAGCCACAGTGTAAGGATCTGGATGTTTTTCACCTCTTGCATTTCTCAAAGTTGCAACATGATCTATATTAACCCCTAGTCTCTTTTTCATTTTAAAAATCGACTTCCAGGTTTGGTTATTGGTATTTTTTTCAAACTTATAGGTATATTTTTTTCTTTAAAAGTTGGAATATTTAATTTTATCTGTGAAATAATTTTTTTTCTTTTTATTTTTAAAGTTTGCTTGTCGGATCTATCTATTAAGCAAGCAAATCCAAGTAGAATTGCACTAGATCTTTTTATTAATTTTGCACACTCTAAACTAGATTTTCCTGTAGTGATGACATCTTCAATAATTAGAACTCTTGATTTTTTTTTTATATTAAACCCTCTTCTTAATTTAAAATTTCCATCGACACGCTCACAAAAAATTGTTTCTTTTTTTAAAACTCTGCCAATTTCATAACCAATTACAATTCCACCCATTGCCGGTGAAAGAATTAAATCAATATTTTTAAAAGTTTTTTTTATTTTACTTGCTAAAGATTTTGTAAATTTTTCACATTTATTTGGAAAGCTTAGTAATTTTGCACATTGTACATAAGAAGGTGAATGTAGCCCAGACGATAATACAAAATGACCGTCTAACAAAGCATTAGTTTTTCTTAAAACTGCTAAAGAGTTTTTTAAAGAAAGCATATTTTTTATTTTTGTGTCTAATAATTTTAAATTTATATTCTTTTTGTTTTAGTTCACTTATCAATTTTGTAAAGTTCTTAAGGTCATGTATGATTAAATTAAATTTAAAATTAATCCTTCCATTGAGTTTTTCTACCATTTCTACACTTGAAATATTAACAAAGTTTTCACCAATCATTGTTGTTACATCACCCATTTTTCCAGGTTCGTCTGGAAGGGAAATCCAAAGAGTAGTATTATATCTTTTTTCCTTAATCGGTTTACTATTTTCTCGGTATTGCCAATAACGTCTAATTGCAGCTCGTGCTTTTCCTGTTTTTGTGCTTGTTAACCAATGTAATGAAGGGGAAGCTTTTTTTGAGGTGATAATCTTAACCACATCACCATTTCTTAATATAGATTGTAAAGCACTTTCGTTTCCGTTTATTTCGCAACCTACTGCGGCATCTCCAATTTGAGTATGAACTGCATAAGCAAAATCTATCGGTGTAGCATTTTTAGGTAATTTTATAATTGATCCTTTTGGCGTAAAGCAAAAAGCATTTTCTTGGAACATTTGAAGTTTTGTATATTCATAGCTATCATCTGGATTCTCGTTTTTATCTATAATCTCTACTAAATCTGCTAACCAATCATACTCCTTCCATGTCAATGAATTAAATTTTTCTGATGATTTATATTTCCAGTGAGATGCAATACCTCTTTCTGCGAACTCATGCATTTGCTTTGTTCTTAATTGAATTTCAATTGGTCTTTTATTAGGTCCTATAATAGCTGTATGTAATGATTGATATTTATTGATTTTAGGTGATGAAATATAATCTTTAAATTTACCTGGTATACAATTCCATTTACTATGGAAAACTCCTAAAGCTTTATAACAATCTTCAATATTATCTAAAATAATTCTAAAACCAATTATATCGGTTATTTGTTCAAGAGAAGTTCTTTTTTTTTGAATTTTTCTCCAAATTGAGAAAGGAGTTTTCTCTCTTCCAACTATTTTTGGTTCTATATTTTTGACTTTAAGTATTTCAAAAAACTCATCAGAAATATTATTAAAGTTAATAAGATTATTTTCTTTAATTTTATCTAATCTATCTTTTATCAATTTTCTTGCATCTTCATTTAAAACTTCAAAAGAAAGGTCTTCTAATTCATCTCTTATACGATGCATACCCATCCTATCTGCAAGTGGTGCATAAATTTCCATAGTTTCTTTTGCTTTTCTAATTTGCTTTTCTTTTTCAACAACTTTGATGGTTCGCATATTGTGTAGTCTATCTGCAAGTTTAACTAGTAAAACTCTAATATCTTTCGAAGTTGCTAATATTAATTTTCTAAAATTTTCTGCTTTAGAGTTTGATATTGCCTGATTTTCAAACTCTGAAATTTTTGTTACACCATCAACTAAATCAGCAACTTCTTTTCCAAATTCTGCTTCTATTGTGTTATAAGTTGCATGAGTATCTTCTATTGTGTCATGAAGTAAACCAGTTGCTATAGTTGCACTATCCAGTTTTAGTTCAGTTAAAATATTTGCTACTGCAATTGGATGAATGATATACGGAGAGCCTTCATCTCTTTTTTGCTTTTCATGAGCCTTTAAAGCAAAATCATAGGCTTTTGACAAAGTTTCTGGATTAAGAAACTTGTTATAATTTTTTACCTTATTAATTAATTCTTCAGATTTAAGCATTATTGTTTATATCATTTTATTGAGCAATTTTAATACCCAATAACTGATCTGAGGTTAAATTTGACATTAAAATGACTATATTTTTATTAAGTCTAGGGTGAACCCAATTTTTATCTAACTCATATAAAGGAAACAGAACAAAATTTCTATTATGCATTCTTTTATGAGGAGTATTTAGTTTATGTTTTCCGAGTTTTCTATGGACTATTTCTCCATTATAATCAATTATATCAATATCACAAACTCTTGGATGATTTCTTTTTGACTTAGTTCTACCTAATTTTTTTTCAATTATTTTAATTTTTAAAAATAATTCGGTAATATTTAATTTTGTCTCAACCTGTACGATGGCATTAATAAAATTTGGATAATTTTCATTTGGCCAAGATTTTGTGCTATAAAATTTTGATCTTTTCTTTATAAAAATTCCCTCCTTTTGGATTAAATCTATACTGTTATTTAGATTATTTTTCTTATCTCCTAAATTAGAACCTAATGCCAGATATACTAAATTAACTTGATTTTCTAATATATCTTGCTTTTTCACGGTTCCAATCTCTTGTTTTTTTTGTCAATCTTTTATCAAATTGTTTTTTACCTTTGGCTACTGCGATTTCTAATTTTGCCTTCCCTTTTTTGAAATACATTTTTGTTGGTACAATAGTTAAACCGTCTTCATGAATTCTACCAATGATTTTATTAATTTCTCTTTTATTCAATAAAAGCTTCCTATCAGAGTAAGGATTATGGTTTGAATAACTAGCTTGTTTATAAATAGGTATATGAGAATTAATCAAAAAAATTTCTCCATCTTTATCTACAGCATAAGAATCTGCGATATTAATTTTACCTGATCGTACAGATTTTATTTCAGAACCTCTTAAAACAATACCTGCTTCAAATATCTCTTTAAAAAAATAATTAAAAGATGCCTTTCTATTAATTGTTATAATTTTTAAACCAGAAAAGGTTTTTTTATTCATTAATTAATTCAGCAGATATGAGAGCTTTTTTTACCTCAGCTTTTGTCTCATCTAAAACTGTTACTAAAGGTAATCTCACATTATCATCACATAGACCAATCAATTTGGCCGCATATTTAACTGGTGATGGGTTGCTCTCAATAAATAAAGATTTATGAACAGGTTGAAGTTTTTTATCTATCTCCTCAGCTTTTTCTTGGTCATTTTTATCTTGCGATTTTGAAAATTTTTGCATATCAGAACACATTTTAGGAGCTATGTTGGCTGTAACAGAAATACACCCTACGCCCCCTCTTTTATTATATTCATAAGCAAGTCCGTCTTCTCCTGTTAGCTGGATAAATTCTTTTCCAATTTTTTTGAAAGTCTCATCTACTCTATTCAAATCACCAGTTGCATCCTTCACTCCAACTATGTTCTTCAGCTCAAATAACCTTGCCATAGTATCTACCGTCATATCAATAACTGATCTGCCAGGAATATTATAAATTATGATTGGTATGCTGCATTTGTCATTTATAGCCTTGTAATGCTGATATAAGCCCTCCTGAGTGGGTTTGTTATAATATGGTGTTACTATTAACGATCCATCTGCCCCAGCCTTTTCAGCGTGCTGTGTGAGTGATATAGCTTCTGATGTAGAGTTTGATCCTGTGCCTGCAATTACTGGAATTTTCCCTTTAGCTTCTTGTATGCATAACTCTATAACTTTTTCATGTTCTTTATGCGAGAGAGTTGGAGACTCGCCTGTTGTACCTGCTGGTACAAGTCCATTTGTTCCATTTTCTAAATGAAAATTAATAATTTTTATATAAGTTTCTTCATCAAGACTATTGCCTTTAAATGGTGTTACTAAAGCTACATTTGAACCTTTAAACATAAATATTTATATCATAAGTTATTAAAATGATTTTTAGAAAATCTAAATTACTACTAACAATTATATTTTTTTTAAGCTTTTTTCAATCATCATATTCAAATGAAATAATAATACCTAAGAAAAAACCTGAGTTTAAAAGTCAAGTAGTAGTTCCTCCCCTTAAACCTGGAACATTTAATGAAAAACAAAGTTTGAAGGATGATAAAGATTTACCTAAAGAGATCTTTGGAATTTTGTTACCCCTTAAAAAGCCTCTTATTGTAAAAAAACAATCGTTAAGAACTGTTAAAAAAACTAGATATTATAGTGAAAGAGATTTTGAATTTGCAAAACAAGCAATTAGATTTATGGAAAAATCTAATTGGAAAGATGCAAAAAATACTGCAAAAAAAGCAAGGGCCAAATCAATATATGACTTTATAGAGTGGAGACATCTACTTACATCGGGAAATAAAGCAACCTTTTCTGAATATAAAAGATTTATCGAAAGAGTTAAAGATTATCCAAGATTTGATAGAATTAAATATCTTGGTGAACACAAAATAAATTTACAAAACTATTCTCCAACAGAAATAATTAAATGGTTTCAAAGTAATGAACCATTAAGTGGATATGGTAAAATGATGTTGGGTGAGAGTTTAATTAAAACTGGAAAGTCTGGTGATGGGATAAGATTAATAAAAGAAGGTTTTATAAGTGCAGATTTAAATACAAATAATTTAAAATATTTCAGAAAAAAATTTAAAAATATTCTAGATACTTCTGATTATATAAATAGAGCAGATTACTATGCTTGGGAGGGTAAACATTGGGATCTTAAAAGGGTTATTAGATATCTGCCTATTGAGTATCAATTACTTTATACTGCAAGGCAAATACTAATAAGTAGAGGATATGGGGTTGATGAAGCGATCAAAAAAGTACCAAAAAAATTTAAGAATGATGCTGGTTTAAATTATGATCGATTAAAATGGAGAAGAAAAAAAGGACGTGTAGATAGTTCATTAGAAATTTTAAATAAAATAAAAAACACTGAAGAATATTTAGTAAGACCAGATAAATGGTGGAAAGAAAGGTCAATAATTGGAAGATCTTTAATTTATAAAAAAAAATATAAAACGGCATATAGGATTGTTTCAAGTCACGCAATGACAGAAGGTCCAGACTATGCTGAAGCAGAATGGATGAGTGGATGGATAGCACTTAGTTTTTTAAAAGATGCTCTACAAGCAGAAAATCATTTTTTAAATTTTTACAAAAATGTTAGCTATCCAATTAGCTTATCTAGAGGTGCGTATTGGTTGGGAAAAACATATGAAAAAATTGGGGATATAGAAAGCTCAAATAAATGGTTCTTGGAGGGATCAAAATATTTAACAACCTACTATGGTCAACTCTCACATATGAAAGTAAAACCTCAAGAGAAATTTGAACTAGATAAATTAATGTTTGTAGATGATGATTATGAACAAGAGTTTTACTCAAAAAAACTTGTCGCAATTGTTGATTTACTTGATTATTTAAATAAAGATAAATACACAAAACATATCTTAAGGTTTTTAGCAAATGATAATGTAGAAAAAGGCAGTGAGGCTTTAGCTGCTAAATTAGCTTCTGATATATCACGTTTTGATTTTGCTATACAAGTCTCTAAAATTGCCTCATATCAAAAAAGATTTCACAACCAATTTAATTATCCAATAATGAGTGTACCAAAATTTGTTGGTGGAAGAAAAATTCCTGATCCAGCATTAATATTATCTATTATCAGACAAGAAAGTGAATTTGATACCTCTGCTAGGAGTAGAGTTGGAGCTCAAGGATTAATGCAACTTATGCCTTATACGGCTAAGACTGTATCGAAACAAGCTAAGTTAGGATACTCGAAGTCTAAATTAACGACTGACCCCGAATATAATATTAATTTAGGATCTCATTATATTGCTGGTTTAATCAATCAGTATAAAGGATCCTACCCTTTTGCTACAGCCGCTTATAATGCTGGGCCTAAGAGAGTAAAGTATTGGAAAAAAATTAATAAGGATCCTCAAAAAAAACAGATTGACTATGTTGATTGGGTTGAGCTTATTAAATTTAAAGAAACTAGAAATTACGTGCAAAGAGTTTTAGAAAATTACAACGTTTACAGGTACATTTTGTCTCAAAAGCCAATTTATCTAAAAGATTTCTTTAA
Source organism: uncultured Pelagibacteraceae bacterium (assembly GCA_902594335.1). Taxonomy (GTDB): domain Bacteria; phylum Pseudomonadota; class Alphaproteobacteria; order Pelagibacterales; family Pelagibacteraceae; genus Pelagibacter. The sequence continues at coordinate 123,781 of CACJLY010000002.1, forward strand.
AAATCAGAACCTTTATTAAATGGCGGAAGAGAAGGGATTCGAACCCTTGGAAGGATTGCTCCTTCGGCAATTTAGCAAACTGCTGGTTTAAGCCAACTCACCCACTCTTCCGTTGATACATGTGTAACTTGAAATCATTGAATATTCAATATTAATCAAGTAATTTCTTGCAAATATGAAAAACAAATATTCAATTTTTTCACTGATAAAAAATGCTTTTTCGCAGCATGAAAACTGGAAACAAGCCTGGGGCAATCCTGAGCCTAGAAAAGAATATGAAGCAGTAATTGTTGGAGGTGGTGGGCATGGATTAGCAACAGCTTACTATCTTGCAAAAAAACATAACATGAAAAATATTGCGGTTTTAGAAAAAGGTTGGATTGGTGGAGGTAATACCGGGAGAAATACAACAATCATAAGATCAAATTATTTATGGGATGCTAGCGCTGGATTGTATGACCATGCTTTAAAAATTTGGGAAAATTTATCTCAAGAGTTAAATTATAATATAATGTTTAGTCAACGTGGAGTAATGAACTTAGCTCATAACCTTCAAGATGTTAGAGATTTAAAAAGAAGAACTCATGCAAATAGGTTAAATGGTATTGATGCTGTTTGGTTAGACACAAAACAAGTTAAGGAATTTTGTCCAATAATAAATATTTCTCAAGATATTAGATATCCTGTACTTGGTGGAACTTTACAAAGAAGAGCTGGAACTGCAAGACATGATGCTGTTGCATGGGGTTATGCAAGAGGTGCAGATGCAATGGGTGTAGATATAATTCAAAATTGTGAAGTTAAAGGAATAAAAAGAAATGGAGACCAAGTTGAAGGACTTGATACTACAAAAGGATTTATCAAAACAAAAAAAATTGGTGTAGTAGCCGCAGGTCATTCAAGTGTAATTGCTAATATGGCAGGCTTAAAATTACCACTTGAAAGTAAACCATTACAGGCATTAGTCTCAGAACCAGTCAAACCAATAATAGATACAGTTGTAATGTCTAATGCTGTCCATGCATATGTTAGTCAATCTGATAAAGGTGAATTAGTAATTGGTGCTGGAACAGATGCTTACATATCTTATACACAAAGAGGAAGTCATGATGTAGTAGAAGGTACCTTAAAAGCTATATTAGAGCTGTACCCTATTTTTAGTAGAATGAAGATGTTAAGACAATGGGGTGGTATTGTTGATATTTGCCCGGATGCAAGTCCGATCATTAGCAAAACAAATATAAAAGGTCTTTATTTTAACTGTGGATGGGGAACAGGAGGATTTAAAGCAACGCCTGGATCTGGTGATTTATTTGCTCACACAATTGCTAATGATGAGCCACATAAATTAAATGCAGCATTTAATCTTAACAGATTTGTAAGTGGAGATCTTGTTGATGAACATGGTGCAGCTGCTGTAGCACACTAATGTTTGTAATAAATTGCCCGTATTGTGGAGAAAGAGACCAAAGTGAGTTTTCATGTGGTGGTGAAGCTCACATTGTAAGACCAAAACAACCTACAGAGCTAAGTGATGATGAATGGGCAGAATATTTATTTATGAGAAAGAATATTAAAGGTGTTCAGTTTGAAAGATGGAACCATGCTCATGGATGTAGAAAATGGTTTAATATGGTTAGGGATACATCAAATGATAAAATACATGCAGTTTACAAAATGGGTGAAAAACCTCCTGTAATTTAAATGACAAAATATAGAATTAATAAAACAAGATTTGTTGATCAAACAAAAACTGTTTCATTTACTTTTGATGGTAAAAAATATCATGGTTTTGAGGGTGATACTTTAGCCTCAGCACTTCTTTCAAATGGCATTCATTTAATTGGTAGAAGTTTTAAGTATCATCGTCCAAGAGGTATAATGTCATGTGGATCTGAAGAGCCAAACGCAATATGCCAAATAAATGATAATACTGATTTAACAGAGCCTAATGTAAGAGCTACAGAAATAGAACTTTATGAAGGATTGAAAGCATCTAGTCAAAATTGTTGGCCAAGTCTTAACTTTGATATAGGTGGAATTAATAACTTAATATCACCATTTATACCAGCAGGTTTTTATTATAAGACTTTTATGTGGCCTAAAAGTTTTTGGAAAAAAATTTATGAACCATTAATAAGATTGTCCGCAGGCCTTGGCAAATCACCCACACAACCAGATCCAGACATTTATGATCATAAACATGAACATTGTGATGTATTAGTTATTGGAGGCGGGATTTCAGGTATTATATCTGCTAAAATAGCAGCAAAAAATAATTTAAAGACAATATTAATCGAAGATAAAAATATACTTGGTGGATCCACAATTTATCAAAATAATAAAAATTTTATAATAGATAATCAAAAATCAAATGAATGGTTAATGAATGAAATATCAGAATTAGAAAAATTAGATAATTTAATAATAAAAACTAGAACAAGTTTGGCAGCTTTTCATAGTTATAACTACCTTTTGGCCAAAGAAAATATATCAGATCATTTACCAATAGATAAAAAAAATGGCAGTATAAGACAGAGATTATGGAAAATAAGAGCAGATAAAGTAATTGTTGCTGCAGGTGCAATAGAAAGACCTCTTATATTCAACAATAACGATAGACCAGGAATTATACTTGCTAACTCTGTCAAAAAATATTTAGATTTTTATGGTGTATCCACTGGATTAAATAATATTATTTTTACTAACAACGATAGTGCTTATGAAACTGCAGTGTCGTTATTTGAAAAGGGAATATCAGTAAAGATTGTTGATATTAGAAAAAAATCTTCATCAAATATTGTTAAAAATGCTGAAGACCAAGGAATTAAAATATATTGGAACTCTACAGTGGTTAATACTTTTGGCTACAAAAAGATAAAATCAATAGAAATTATGAATTTATCAGAAGATGGATCGAATGTTACTGGAAATAAACATAAAATTCAGTGTGATTGTTTATCAATAAGTGGAGGTTGGACACCTATGGTACATATGCATACTCAATCAGGAGGAAAATTAGATTTTAGAGAAATAGATCAAGTATTTGTTCCAACTGAAAAAAGTGAAAATCATATAAATGTTGGATCATGTAACGGTGATTTTGAACTAGAAGAAATAGTTAAAAATACAAATAATAAAGTTAAAAAATTTTTAAATATTAATGAAGGCGGTTTTGATAAAATTTCAGTTTTATGTTCAAAAGAGTCTGAGAAGAAAAACATATGGCTGTTACCAAATACTATTTCAGAGAGTAAGACTAAATCTTTTATAGATTTTCAAAATGACTCGACTGCTAAAGACATAAAGTTAGCGCTTAGAGAAGGTTTTAAATCGATAGAACATGTAAAGAGATATACAACAACTGGAATGGCTACAGATCAAGGTAAATTATCGAATATGCATGCTTTGGGTATTATTGCTGACACAGCTGGAGTAAAAATGGGTACTTTAGGTACAACTACTTTTAGACCACCATTTACACCATTAACTTTTGGGGCAATAGTAGGAAGAAGTGTTGGAAAATTTTTTGATATTGTTAGAAAAACCTCAATTCATGAATGGCACGTTCAAAATAATGCAAAATTTGAAAATGTTGGGCAATGGAAAAGACCATGGTACTACCCTATTAATAATGAAAATCTTCATGAAGCAGTTCAAAGAGAAAGTAAAGCCGCAAGAGATAGTGCTGGAATTTTGGATGCCTCTACATTAGGAAAAATAGATATACAGGGATCTGATGCTTCTGAATTTTTAAACAGAGTTTATACAAATGCTTGGTCAAAATTAGGAATTGGGAAATGCCGATATGGTTTAATGTTAAATGAAGATGGTATGGTTTATGATGATGGTGTAACCACAAGATTGGGTGAAAATCATTATTTAATGACCACAACAACTGGTGGCGCAGCAAATGTGCTTTCTAAACTTGAAGACTATTTACAAACAGAATGGCCAGAATTAGATGTTTACTTAACCTCTGTTACTGATCACTATTCTACAGCAAGTATTTGTGGTCCAAATTCAAAAAAAATATTGAAAAAATTATTTCCTAATAAAGATTTTAGTGATGAAGCGTTTCCTCATATGTCTTACCAAGATGCAATGATTGACAAAATTGAATGTAGAATAATGAGAATAAGTTTCACAGGAGAGCTTAGTTATGAAATTAATGTAGAGTCAAAATATGGTAAATCATTATGGGAAAACTGCATTGTAGCTGGAGAAGAATACAAAATTACTCCTTATGGAACAGAAACAATGCATTTATTAAGAGCTGAAAAGGGATTTATTATTGTTGGCCAGGATACAGATGGAACTATGACACCTATTGATCTTCAGATGGATTGGATAGTTAGTAAAAAAAAATATGACTTTATAGGCAAAAGATCACTTTATAGAAGTGATACAATGAGAGAAGACAGAAAACAGCTTGTTGGATTGCTTACGGATGACCCTAATGAAATATTAGAAGAAGGTGCTCAGATAGTCTCTGAATTAGATAAGAAACCTGTTGAAATGATTGGACATGTAACATCAAGCTATTTTAGCCCTAATTTAAATAAATCGATTGCACTAGCAGTTGTTAAAGGTGGAAAAAAGATGAATGGTCAAAAACTTATTGTACCTATGGAAAATAAAAATATCAATGTAACAGTTTCAGATTTTATTTTTTTAGATAAAGAAAACAAGAGGATCAATGCTTAATTTAGAATATCCTAACTTTGAAAAAAAATCATTAGATGAACTAGAATTAAAGTTATCTGAACCAATTAAAAAAATAAATATTCGAGGGAAAAAAAAGGAGTTTTTTACAAAAGCAGGAAAGATTTTATCAATCATCTTACCAATTGAACCAAATACGGGTTCCTCAAATCAACAATTTAATGCTCTATGGCTAAGCCCAGATGAATGGTTAGTATATTTTAATGAAGATAACAATAATGTTTATAATGATCTTTATAACGAAATTTCTAAATTAAATTTTGGCTCAATAGTTGATGTTTCTAATCAATGGATATGTATTAATATAAAGGGTAAAAAGACTTTTGATCTACTTTCATCGGGATCTCCTTTTAATTTCAATAATTTTAAAAATACTAAAAATTCTGTAACGCAAACATTACTCAATCATACAGATGTAATTATTCATCATACTGAAATAAACGAAATAAATCTTTTTGTGAGAAGATCATTCTCAGAAGATTTATGGTTGTGGATTAAGGATAGCGCTAGGTTTATCTAATTTTTTTTTTATATAATAACTCACATAACTAAATAATAGTATCGAAAGTGACCATTGAAAAATAAACCACAACCAGAAAAAACTATCAAAATCTGCAGATAGATATTTGGCTAAGTAAAAAACACATATAGGAACAAGAACATTTCGTAACATATTATTTATCATTGCATAATTAGATTTTTTTAAACCCATAAAAAAACCGTTTGATAAAAAGAAAATTGGATATGCAGGTAAAATAAATGCTGCAATTTTTAAGTATCTACGTCCATATTCTAAAACAGTTTCATCATTAGAGAAAAGTCTTGGTATTATATCTGCTGTGAAATAAACAAATATTCCAGAGAAAAACATTAATAAAAAGCCATATTTGACAGATATAAAATAAGTCTCTTTCACTCTATCAAAATGATTTGCACCATAATTTTGAGCTATAATTGAGATAATTGCTGTATTTATTCCTAATATAGGAAGTAAAACAACTTGCTCAATTCTCGTAGCTGCACCATAACCAGCTACAGCCAATTCACTAGTTTGACCAACATAAGTAAATATAAATGTAGCAGCAACTGCATATCCACATATAGCAATTGATATTGGCATTGATTGAAAAAATATATTTTTTAAAAATGTTAATTTAATTTTAAAAAATTCCTTGGTAATTTTTTTCACCCTTGGATTTTGCAAGACCTTATATAAAATAATCGCAAAAGCTATAAATTGAGCTATAATTGTTGATAGACCTATACCCATCATACCTAAAGCAGGTATGAATAGAAAACCAAATATTAGAATAGGATTTAAAATTATATTTAGTAGAAAACTTAAAACTAAAACATTTCTGTATGTTTTTGTATCTCCTTCTGCATGTAATAAAGAGTTAAGTGATACAACAAGGAAAAAAAGAAATGATCCATAAAACATAATATTTGTATATTGAAGTCCTAAATTTGTAATTTCTTCGGTTGAACCCATTATATTAAAAACTTTTTCAGCAAAATATAAACCTATGCATGTAATAAAAACTGATATGATGAGTCCATAGATAATAATATGGGTAAAATAATAAGAGACATTTTTTTCATTTTTTTCTCCAATACTATTCCCTATCAAGGAAGTTCCCGCAACTGTTACACCAATTGAGGTTGCTACAATAATAAAATATATTGGAAATGACTTACTGAGTGCAGAAAGTGCTTCGGGTGAGATTAATCCTGAATAAAAGGTATCAACAATATTGTATAAGGTTTGAAAAAGTGTACCAACACTTGCTGGTATTGCAAGCTTTCTAACAAGTAAAGGTATATTTTCTTTAAGCAAATCCATAAAAATTATAATTTAATTAATATTCTTTTTTAAAGATATGTCTCTTACCATTTTTTTTTGCAAGTATTATTTGCTTTTGTCTCATTGCAAATCTTGATTTTTGATCATCTGTTAAATAATCGTGACATTTTGGACAATGAATGCCTTCTAAATATTTAGAAGATTTTTTTTCTTTGATAGAAAGAGGTTTTCTGCAACCACTACAAATTGAATAACTACCCTGCTTCAGGCCATGTTTTATTGAAACTCTATTATCAAAAACAAAACATTCACCGTTCCATTGACTATTTTTTTTATCAATATTATTCAGATAATTAATAATTCCACCTTTTAAAACATATACATTTTTAAATCCTTTTTTTTTCAAATAAATATTTGCTTTTTCACATCTAATGCCACCTGTACAAAACATTGCTATATTTTCACTATTTTTAAATTGATTTAAATATTTAGGAAATTGACGAAAGTTTTCTATATTTGGATTTAAAGATTTTTTAAAAGTACCCACATCATACTCAAAAGATTTCCGTGCATCTATCAAAACCGTATCCTTTTTTTTAATTATTTTATTCCATTCCCTTGGATTGAGGTTGTTGCTGGGATAGTTGTAGTTTCTAACTTTAAAACCCATTGGAACAACTTCTTTTTTAATTTTTACTTTAGGTTTATGAAATGGATTAAATTTACTATTTGAATTATTTTCTGAATTAAATTTTTTTATAGATAATATTTTTTTTAAAAGTTTGTTAAATTTTAAAAGATTATCTTTTTTAACTGAAATCGTTCCATTAACACCCTCTGATGAAATTATTATTGTTCCACAAATTTCATATTCTTTAAGATTATTCTCTAAAGTTTTTTTTAATTTTTTTAAATTACTAAGTTTTTTAAATTTATAAAAACCAAAAATATTAAACATTACAAAACTCTACAAACAGTCATTCCATCTCCTAATGGGATAATTATTTGTTCTACCCTTTCATCACGTGAAATATACTCGTTTAATTCTCTTATATTTAAAGTATATTTATCCATTTTATCTTCATCTACGACTTCACCATGCCATAAAACATTATCTATTATGATCAAACCACCTTTATTTATCATCTGAAATGATTTTTTATAATATTCTTTATAATTAAGCTTATCAGCATCAATAAAAATCATATCAAATTTTTGATTTTTTAATTCATCTAAACTATTTAGTGCAGGTTTTACAATCGTTTGAATTTTTTTATCTTGATAAGCTTTCTTAAAAAAACTTACTGCAATCTTGTTTGTCTCTTTATCTTTATCAAGAGCTGTAAGTTTTCCATCTTCAGGAAGTGCAAGAGCAATAGAAAGTGCACTTAAACCAGTAAAAGTTCCAATCTCAAGCACTTTTTTTATATTAGATATTTTTATTATTAAATGCAGAAAATGACATTGAGATATTGCTGTTTGCATTCTCTTTTCATTTCCAAGTTTATTATTATAATCTATGATTTCTTCTTGGACTGGGTTTAGTTTAAAACTAAAATTATTAATATATTTTTCAATTTTTTCAGAAATTTCAATGTTATTACCCATCTATTTTAATTATATAATGACTATATGTTTCGTTAAAATTAAAGTTTCTTCTTTAATATTTCATTAATTAATTGAGGGTTGGCTTTTCCAGCAGAAGCTTTCATTGCTTGTCCCACAAAAAAACCAAATAGCTTTTCTTTTCCTTGTTTATATTCAATGGCTTTTTCTCTGTTATCGTTGATTATTTTATCAATTAATGCTTCTAGTGCTTTTGGATCACTTTCTTGCTTTAACCCTTTTTCTTCAACAATTATTTGAGGGTCTATGTCACCATCCAACATTAATTCAAATATTGTCTTGGCAATTTTGCCTGAAATAGTTCCGTTTTTAATTAAATTAATCAATTTTGCTAAATTTTTTGCACTTATTGGACTTTTAGCAATCTCAATATTTTTATTATTTAAAACAGCAAATAATTCTCCTGTAATCCAATTTACGGCTAGTTTCATATCACGATTTTTGCCCATTTTAGCAACAACTTCTTCAAAATATTTAGCTGTATCAATATCAGAGACTAATATTGTTGCTTCATAAGGTGACACTTTAAACTCATCAATAAACCTTTTCTTTTTATCATCTGGTAATTCAGGGATTTCAGATTTCAGTTGATCAATAAATTTATCAGTAATTTCTAGTGGAAGTAAATCTGGATCTGGAAAGTATCTGTAATCATGAGCATCTTCTTTCGACCTCATTGACCTTGTTTCATTTTTTTTTGTATCAAAAAGCCTTGTTTCTTGATCTATTTCCTCACCTTCTTCTATTAGATCAACCTGTCTATTTGCTTCAAAAATAATTGCCATTTGCATGAACTTTATAGAATTGACATTTTTTATTTCACATCTTGTTCCTAAATCTGTTGAGCCTTTTATTCTTACCGACACATTAACATCAGCTCTTAATGATCCCTCTTGCATGTTCCCATCGCAAGTTCCTAAATATCTCATAATTGATCTTAGTTTTTTTATATAAGCATTCACTTCATCTGGTGATCTTAAATCAGGCTTACTAACAATCTCCATTAAAGCTACACCCGATCTATTTAGATCAACTAGTGTGTTGCTCGGATCAACATCATGAATACTTTTTCCTGCATCCTGTTCTAAATGTAATCTTTCTATTCCAACTTGTTTCTGACCTTCAGGCATATCCAAAATAACATTGCCCTCGCCCACAATTGGGTATTTATATTGTGAAATTTGATACCCCTGAGGTAAATCAGCATAAAAATAATTCTTTCTATCAAAAACAGACTTATTATTGATCTTAGCTTTTAAACCAATACCAGTTTTTATAGCTTGTTTAACACAATATTCATTAATTACTGGAAGCATTCCTGGAAATGCTGCATCAACTAAACTTACTTGAGTGTTAGGTTCGGCACCAAATTTTGTAGAAGAAGGTGAAAAAAGTTTTGAATTTGATGTTACTTGAGCATGTACTTCAAGTCCTATAACAACTTCATAAATATTATCATTTCTTTCTATTAAATATTCAGAATTATTTTTAGACATTATTCCATCCACCAATCAGTTATATTATTTTTATAATTGATTTTTTCCTCCATTGAATAAGCAATATTTAAAACTGTTTGTTCATCAAACGGTTTACCTATTATTTGTAAACCTAATGGATAATTTTTTTTATCTGTACCTGCTGGTATTGAAATTCCAGGCAAACCCGCAAGGTTTACTGGAACAGTAAATATATCGTTTAAATACATTGAAACTGGATCATTAGATTTTTCTCCAATTTTAAATGCAGAACTAGGTGTTGAAGGTGTCAAAATAGCATCGACTTTATTATAAGCTTGATCAAAATCTTGTTTTATTAATTGTCTAACCTTTTGAGCTTTA
>CACJLY010000003.1 GCA_902594335.1 uncultured Pelagibacteraceae bacterium
TAATGGTAAATGGATTATCAAAATTTTTCTCTCAAAATTCAAATTTTGATGTCAAAATAGTAAATAAAGACGTAGTTTTGTTTAAAGCCTTTAACAATGATAAAACGTATTCAGAGTCTGCGATAATTACAAGAAAATCAGGCGAATTAATCCACGAAATTACAAAAAACATAAATACAGAAAATTCAGAAAAAGATATTTCAATTTATATTTGTAAGAATAAATCAAAAAATGCCTAATTTTTTTTTTGGAAATTTTGTGTAATATATTTCCATGAAAAAGCTTATATTTTTTATACTTTTTTCGTCATTAATCACTTCTTTAGCATTAGCAAGAAGTACAGGATGTAAAGAGGGAAATTGTGACAATGGTTATGGTAAGTGGGTTTACACAGATAAAACAACCTATGAAGGCGAATGGGTAGCTACAAAAAAACATGGCCAAGGAACTGAAACATGGCCGAATGGATATATTTATAAAGGTGAATTTAAAGAAAGTCAGTGGAACGGTATAGGAATTTTATTTTTTCCTGATGGCTCAACCTATGAAGGTGAATGGGCTAATGGTTTTATGAACGGCGAAGGTACTTTTACTTGGTCAGACGGTAAACAAAAAAAAGGTATTTGGAAAAATGGAAGTTTCCAAGAATAGTTTTAAAACATTGTCAGAACCAGTTAAGCAATTTGGTGGATTAGTTGGTATAATTATTCTTATCTTTCTAACTTTTTTTGTTTTAAATAATATTTTTGGTGAAGGTGATGAACTGGTTGCTAAAATGAAAATAGAAGAAGAAAGAATAGCTGAAGAAAGAAAACTTAATAAGCTAATTTCTAGTCTCCCTTCAGGAGTGTTGGTTTCGTTTGATGGCACTGATAATTTTAAATTATCTGACGAATTATATGAGGCTGTTTGTAAGGCAACTAAACTTATACCTCAACGTGCAATTATGGGTGCGAATTTTCTAAACTTTAGAGCACATGAAATTTATACAATTAATGGAAATAAAATTGATGAAACATTTGTCAAATGGGACGATGAAAAAAATAAATGTTTTGCAGGTTTCGTTGTAAGTGGAAATAATGTTGGTGTAGATGAAACTATTAAAGTAAGTGGTGAAGCTTTGAGTTTTTTAAGCACAGGAATTGATACAAGAGTTTATTTTATTAAAAATTTTTAAGGAGGAAAAGTAACAAATTATAGAGATTTTATTTTATCTGAATTTCGTATAACCTTAATATTATTTATGTCTGAACCAGTAATTAAATGCCAATCTGTTTATAAAATTTTTGGAGCAAACGCTGAGAGAATGCTTAAAGAAGCAAATGGTAATGTTGATGCTAAAACATTTCAAGATAATGGATGTATTGTAGGAGTTAATAATGCTTCTTTTGAGGTATCAAAAGGTGAAATGCTCGTTGTAATGGGCTTATCAGGATCAGGTAAATCAACATTATTAAGATGTATTTCTAGATTAACAGACGCTACTGGTGGAAAAATTTTTATTGAGGGTCAAGACTTGCTTAATTTAAATAACAAGGAACTTATTGATTTAAGAAGAAATAAAATGGGAATGGTTTTTCAAAGTTTTGCACTACTTCCTCATAAAACAGTCTTAGAAAATATTGCTTTTCCTCTTCAAATTAAGGGTATTAAAACTGAAGATAGCATTAATAAAGCAATGGATATGGTTAAACTTGTTGGTCTTGATGGAAGAGAAAATTATTTTCCAAGAGAGTTATCTGGAGGACAGCAACAAAGGGTTGGAATTGCAAGATCCTTGGCGGTTGAGCCAGATATATGGTTCTTAGACGAACCTTTTTCTGCACTAGATCCTTTGATAAGAAAAGAAATGCAAGATGAGTTTTTAAGACTTCAAGAAAAATTACAAAAAACAATTATGTTTATTACTCATGATTTTGATGAAGCTTTAAAACTTGCTGACCGTATCGCAATTATGAAAGATGGAATAATTGAACAGTTAGATACACCAGCCAATATTGTTTTAAACCCAGCAACAGAATATGTAAGAAAATTTACAGAGGAAGTTCCGAGAGAAAAAGTTCTATTAATTAAAGATGTAATGGATGAAACAACTTCTTCTAATATAGGCGATTTAAAAGTTTCAAAAGATGAGATTATAGAAAACGTTGCTGAAAAAATTTTAACTCAAGAAAAAACAGTAGCTGTTATAGATAGCAAAAATAATGTCGTAGGCTCAATTAATCCTGCAAAAATTATTAACACAGTTTTTGGGGGAAGAAAAAATAATAATTAAATCATGGAAGTTCTAAAAAAATACCCAAAATTATTTCAATGGTTATTTTTATTGATTGTGTTTTTTGCACTATGCTTTGCAATCGATGTACCTGAAACATATAAATTTATAAGAGGACAGGCTGAATTTGTAAAAGACCCTAATCAGAGTGCCTTCGTATTTCTAGGTAAAGAAGTTAGGTATTATGCTTTTGATGTTTTTTGGAGATTGCCACCACTGCTTGGATGGTTACCGATTTGGATAAATGATTCATTATTTTTCTTAATGAATGATTGGATGCCAATGGAATTTTGGAACGAAGATACGCAAGAATATAAAACTCGACCTCTAGTTTTACAAATAACTAGAAACTTAACTGCATTCATGACTTTTCTAATAGAACTGATTAGAGAGATTTTATTAGGTGGTCTTGAAACAATTGTTGCTTTTACTAGTTGGGATTGGATTGATGCTAACCCTTGGGCAGAACTGCCAGGCTTACCTTGGACTATTGTAGCAGCTGGATCAGCAATACTTGCTTACAAATTAGGAGGTAAAGGATTAGCAATATATGCACTTTTATCAATGACTTACATTTCAATATTTGGGCAATGGAAACCATCTATGCAAACACTTTCTTTTATATTAGTTGCAGCACCTCTTTCCTTTATTTTTGGTTTAGGTTTAGGTATTGCGGCATTTAAAAGCAAAAGAGTAGAAAAAGCACTATATCCAATACTTTTAGTTATGCAGACAATGCCTCAGTATGCGGTATTAGTTCCTGCGCTAGTTCTCTTTGGGGTCGGAGACCATGCTGCAGTAATTATTACAATGATCGTTGCTGTGCCACCAATGATACTTTTAACTTTATTAGGTTTAAGAGCTGTGCCTCCTGAGGTGATTGAAGCTGGTAGAATGAGTGGATGTAATAACTGGCAACTAATGTCTAAAGTATTAATTCCAACAGCAAGAAGAGATATTTTAATAGGAGTCAACCAAGTTATAATGGTTTGTTTTTCTATGGCAGTTATTTCTGCATTTATAGGAGCAAAAGGTTTAGGATTTAATTTATTATTAGCCTTAAATCAGTTGAACATTGGATTAGCATTAGAAGCAGGTCTTTGCATTAGCTTGATTGCAATTCTATTAGATAAGATGTCATTAGCATGGGCAAACAAACAAGTTGATTATTTTGGTAATTTAAATTTTTTTCAACGAAATAAAAATTCATTATTCTTTGGTGTTGTAGTAATAGCAGGTATTCTATTAGCTTACTTTGGATCAATTTATTTTAAAGATGGATATAATTATTTATTCGAAGTTCCACATAACAAAGGAATATCAACAGCGAGTTTTTGGAATAAAGGAGTTGACTGGATATTTGATACTTTTTTTGTATATATAAAAGCATTTAATACTTGGCTAATTGTTGATGTGCTCCAACCGATGAGAGCTTTGTATTTGCGAATGCCTGCTATAGCTACATTAGTATTAGTTGTTGGAGCTGGATATTTAATTGGTGGAGTTAGATCCGCTTTAGTTGTTTGTGGTTTGACATTATTCATAGCATTGAGCCCATGGTGGGATAGAGCTTTAGTTACCACATACATGGCAACCTTTGGTGTTATAGTATCATGTATAATTGGATTTACTGTTGGAACATTATGTTTTCAAAATAAACACTCAACAAACTTTATGTTAAATATTTGTGATATATTTCAAACTTTTCCATCTTTTGTGTATTTAATTCCTGTAATGATGCTTTTTGGAATTACAGATACTTCAGTTTTAATTGCAGTAATAGTTTATGCCACAATACCAGCGACAAGATACACGATAGAGGGGCTTAGAAGTGTGCCAGCTGGACTACATGATGCTGCAACGATGTCAGGTGTTACAAAGTTTCAAAGATTATTTAAAATAGAATTTCCATTAGCATTTCCACACATGATGTTAGGGCTTAATCAAACAATAGTTTTTGCATTATTTATGGTGATTATAGGCGCATTTATTGGGACAGAGGACCTGGGTCAGTATATTTTAAAAGCTCTATCAGATAAAAAAGGGGCAGGTATTGGATTAACACTTGGAATTTGTGTTGCTTTCATTGGACTAATTTTTGATAATTTAATTAGAACTTGGGTAGGTAAAAGAAAAAAACATTTAGGTATAGACTAAAATTGTGAAAAAATTTCTTGTTGCTATCGACCAAGGTACAACATCAACTAGAGTAATTTTATTTGATTTAGAAGGAAATATAAAATTTACATCTCAATTTGAATTTAATCAATATTTTCCAAAAAATGGATGGGTAGAACATAATCCAAATGAAATTTGGCTTACAACTCTTAAAGCTTTAAAAAAAGTAATTAAAAAAGCATCTCTACTTAAAGGAAAAATATTAAGTATTGGAATAACTAACCAGAGAGAGACAACTATTCTTTGGAACAAGAAAACAGGTAAACCAATATACAATGCAATTGTTTGGCAAGATAGAAGAACGCAAGAATTTTGTGAAAAACTTAAGCAAAAAAAATATGAAAAAATTTTTAGAAGAAAAACTGGTTTATTTATTGATCCATATTTTTCAGCTACTAAAATTAAATGGATCTTAGAAAATGTAAAAATTTCTAAGAAACTTCAAAAATCTAATAATTTATTATTTGGCACTGTTGATACTTTTTTAATATGGAAACTTACTAATGGACAACATCATTTAACAGATGCAACAAATGCAAGTAGAACAATGTTATTTAATATTCATGATAATAAATGGGATAAAGAAATTTTAAAAAAGCTCAATATCTCAAAAAGTATTTTACCTGATGTAAAAAATTCAGCGGATAATTTTGGAATAACAAATAAAAAAATAGTTGGATATGAAATTCCTATATCTGCAGTTTTGGGTGATCAACAAGCTGCAGCTGTAGGACAATCTTGTTTTAAAAAAGGCTCAATTAAAAGTACTTATGGCACAGGTGCTTTTGTAATAATGAATACTGGATCAAAAAAAATTTTTTCAAAAAATAAATTATTAACTACAATTTGCTACAGATTAAACGGAAAAAATACTTTTGCTCTCGAAGGTTCAATTTTTATCGCTGGAGCAGGTGTTCAATGGCTAAGAGATAAGTTAAAATTAATTAATAATGCTTATGACACTGAACAAATTGCTAAATCAAAAAAAAATAACGAAGGCGTTTATGTTGTGCCAGCTTTTAGTGGGATGGGAGCCCCATATTGGAGACCTGACGCAAGAGGAATTATAACTGGATTAACTAGAGATAGTGATTGGAAAACCTTAGTAAGAGCAGTTATAGAATCTGTGGCATACCAAAGCTACGATCTATTTAATGCTATGAGAAAAGATGGATTAAAACCTAATATAGTGAAAATTGATGGAGGTATGGTGGAAAATAATTGGTTTTCACAGTTTTTGGCAAATATTATTGATATTAAAACAGAAAGACCCAAAGTTTTGGAAACCACAGCACTTGGAGTTGCTTTATTTGCTGGATACCAAATAGGAATATTTAAATCATTAGATCAAATAAAGAGAAAATGGAAAAAAGATAAAACCTTTAAACCTAAACTAAGTAACTCTGTTAGAAAAAAATTAATTAATGGTTGGAAGTTATCAGTTGAGAAAACCTTATTGTAAATTCTATTATTTTAAAAAAGTATCCATAGAGTCATCCATCGCAGATGCCCAAGGAGTGTGATGAACAGGAGCTATGGATCCAGTCACAGGTGATGAAAAAGATTTGTTTCTATAAGTTGAAATATCATCCATTTTATGATGTTCCCAATCTTTGAAATGTTTTCTTATCAATTCAAAATCAATTTTTGGGTAATCTGACATATCATGAAGCTCTTTAGTATACTCAGTTTGAAAATCGATCATTTGATCTGGATTTTCTAATTTTTCTTCCATAGAAACCCATTTAGAAATATCTTTTTCTATTTCACTATCGTTTGGAATTTTAATTTTATTCATTATCACATCCCTTGCAAACCATGCTTGGCAATCAAACATATTAAAAGTATGAAATTGATCCTGCATGCCAAGGTACATAAGTTTGTGATTATCTTGCCAAACTACTCCTTTGTATAATTTTGGTGGATATAATCTGTTGTGAGTCTTGAGACTTAGTTTTTCGTTCAAAAATGGAAAATGATGCAGGTAGCCAGTGCATAATATAATTACATCTGCTTCTTGTTCTGTACCATCTTTAAAAATTGCTTTGTTACCGTCTAATCTATCTAAATAGTAAACTTCTTTCATACCAGAAGGCCATTTAAAACCCATTGGATTATGTCTATAACCTATGGTTACACTTTTAGCTCCATATTTATTACATTGTAGAGCAACATCTTCAGCTGAATAACTGCTTCCGAGAACTATCACATTTTTATCTCTAAATTCTTCTGCATCTCTGAAATCATGAGAATGCATTATTCTTCCTGGAAAAGAACTCATACCCATGTATTCAGGAATAAATGGAACTGAAAAATGTCCAGTTGAAACAACTACATAATCAAACTTGTCAGACAAAATTTTATTGTTAGTTTTATCTTGATAGCTAATTTCAAATTTATCTGAATTATAATTTACACTCTTTACACTTGTGCTAAATTTAATTTTGCTTTTAATGCTTCCTTTACTTACTCTTCCAATTATATAATTATATAATACTTCTCTAGGTGGAAAAGATGGAATAGGTTTTCCAAAATGCTCGTCAAAAGAATAATCTGCAAATTCCAAACATTCTTTTGGTCCATTTGACCATAAATATCTATACATACTATTGGGGACAGGATCACCATATTGATCTGAACCAGTTCTCCAACTGTAGTTCCATAGCCCTCCCCAATCATCTTGTTTTTCAAAACACACTATTTCTGGAACTTTTTCTCCTTTTTGCTCAGCATGTTCGAAGGCTCTTAACATCGATAAACCACAAGGCCCTGCACCAATTATTGCTATTTTATTCATATAAACTGTATAATTTTAAAAATTTATCTTATTAAACAAATCAAAAAAAATAAAACTATTTTTTCTTTAAATTTACTTGTTATTAATGAATAGTTTATTTTTATTGAATTTATTTATGAAAAAAATTCTAATTATTGGAGGGGGAGCTATGGGGTCAGCGTTCTCTGTTCCATGTATAGATAATAATAATAAAGTATTTATTACAGAACCACATAGTCAAAGATTTATTAAAAATTTATCATCAAAAAATAAATTTCATTCAGGTTTAAAAATTAATCTTTCAAAAAAACTAATATTTAAAAAATATGGTAAGGAATTATTTCTTGAACAATATGATCTTATTGTTATTGCATTAAGTTTATCAGGTATTAATTTTGTTGGTAAAGAATTAAAAAAGTATAAAGTAAAATCTTCAATTTTAGTTCTTACAAAAGGCCTAAAATATGAAAAGAAAAATAAAAAAATTACAACTATTTCTCAAACTCTTTTAAAAAATATTCCTAAATTAAATGTATCAGTTTTGAAGGGACCATGTTTAGCTAAAGAATTAGTGAGAAAAAGTCAAACGAGTGTAATTATAGCTAACAAAAATATTAAAATTGCAAAATTGTTAGGTAAAATGATTTCAACTAAATATTATTTGATAGAATACTCTAAAGATGTAATTGGTGTCGAAATATGTTCAGCAATAAAAAATATTTATTCCATGATAATTGGCTCTGGTTTAAGTTTGAATAAATCTTCAAGTCTATTTCAAAAATCACTATCAGAAATGAAATACATAACTAGACAGTTAAAAGGAAAAGAAGAAACAGTTTTAAGTCTAGCAGGAGTTGGAGACCTATATGTAAGTGCAGCGGGTGGAAGAAATAGCAAAATGGGAAACTATTTAGGACAAGGTTTTACTTTCAAAAGTGCTAAAAAAAAGTTTATGGTAAATGATACAGTGGAAGGCGAACAACTTGTGAGAGAAATCGCGCCATTTATATTAAAAAAATTTAATTCAAAAAAAATTCCTTTGATGTTCAAAATGATTAGAGCAATTCTAAAAAATAAAAAATTTTTGATTTAAAAATATTATATTTATTGACTTTTTGAATAGGGGAGACTTTTTTTAACTTATTGTCATTCATTTCTCTCGCTGATACATTTATTTTTATTAATCAAAGAAAGAGGGGAATCAATGATTAAAAAAACAATAATAACCGTCTGTGCGCTTATATTTTTTATTTCAAATATTAGTTTCGCAGACATCACTTTTTGGACTACAGAAGTTCAGCCAGCTAGAATGGCTAAACAAGAAGCAATGGCTAAAGATTTTGAGGCTAAAACTGGCATCAAAGTTGAAGTTATTCCTGTAGAAGAAAAAGATTTAGGAACAAGAGCAACTGCAGCAGCTGCAGCTGGTGATCTACCTGATGTAATCTATCATACATTACAGTATGTACTACCTTGGGCAGAAGCTGGAATATTAGACGTAGATGCTAATAATGCAGTTGTTAAAGAGCTTGGCAAAAAAACTTTTGCGCCAGGTGCTTTAAATATGGCTAAAAAAGGATCAAAAATAGCCGCTGTACCAGTTGATGGTTGGACGCAAATGGTCGTTTATAGAAAAGACTTATTTGAAAAAGCAGGTCTTGCACCACCAACAAGCTATGAAAATATTACTAAAGCAGTTGAAGCACTTTCTGGTGATGGAATGTTTGGATTTGTTGCTGCAACAAAAACTGATGAAAACTTTATGAGTCAGGTTTTAGAGCATGTTCTTTTAGCAAATGGAGTAAATGTTGTTAAAAAAGGTGCAATAAGAAAACAAGGTAAAAAGTTAAAAGCTTCTTTAGAGTTTTATAAAATTATTGCAAATGCAAGTCCTCCAGGAGAATTATACTGGAAGCAATCAAGAGAATTGTATTTTGCTGGAAAAACTCCAATGATAATTTGGTCTCCATTTATTATGGATGAATTAGCTGGTTTAAGAGACTCAGCGCCGCCAACAATAAATAGCGATCCAACATCTGGGGAGTTAGCTTCAAAAACTGGTTTTATTACAAACTTAAGTGGTCCTAATAATAAAAAAGGGGCCGCATGGGCTGATGTAAGATACTTTGGAATAACAGCAGACGCTGATACAGAAGAAGCAAGTGCATTTATCAAATATTCAATGGATGAAGGGTATACAAAGACGCTTTCAATTGCACCAGAAGGTAAATTTCCTGTGAGAAGAGGAAACTCAAGCGATCCAGAGGCATTTACAAAAGCATGGAGCAAATTACCTGTTGGAGTTGATAGAAAAGCACCATTATCAGACTTATATTCAGAGGATGTTATAAATAATATCGTTGCTGGATTGGATAAGGCTCAAAGATGGGGTGTAAAAGAAGGTGAACTTTCTAGAGCTTCTAAAATTATTAATAACAAGTTTATTAATAGAATAACTAGACTTTATGTTGATGGACAGATTGATATTGATCAAGCAGTAGATATGATCAATCAAAAACTCTCTCAATTTTAATCTAGTAATTTAAATTTAAATAAAAGCGGATAATATGTATTATCCGCTTTTTTTATGAGTGATATACTTTCAAAAATAGAAAAAAGAACTGCATATATATTAATATTACCTGCAGTTTTCCTTGTTTTTTCAATCATCTTATTTCCAATATTTGCAAATGTTTGGATAAGTTTTAAAGAGGTTGGTCTAAAAGATATCAGGATCCCTGAACCTAGGGCAAAAAAAATTGTAAAATCTATTAAAGATAATCCAGACCAATTAAAGGTTATTTATAAACTTAGAAATAGTTCATTAATTTTAGAAATAAGAGATGTTAAATTTCAAGATAAATTACCTAAGAATGTTAAGCCTATTAATTTAGATGAAAGATGTAGGGTCAAATCAAATAAAATTTATTGTGAATTTGGAAATTGGGAAGCAAAATACAGGGAAAATTTTCAAATATTATTAAAGAGTTCTGATGGCAAACAATTAAATAAAAAAGAATTAAAAACTATTAAACCAAAATTAACAGGTAAATCAGATAATATTCTATTAAATACTAATTTTACGTTAAAGAATTTTAAAAAGGTATTTTTTCAAAATGAATTTTTTGATTTATTATCAACTACTTTTTACTATACCTTTTTTGGCACAATTGGTTCAATTATATTTGGTATACTCACTGCACAACTTGTGAACCAGAAGTTTTTTGGAAGAACATTTATGAGAAGTGTTTTGCTTTTTCCGTATGTGGGTCCTGTTGTTGCCTTAGCATATACTTGGGAGTTATTATTAGATCCTTATAGTGGAACTTTAAATAATCTTCTGATAAATTTTCAAGTCATCCAGGAACCTCTTAATCTGCTAGGACAAAAATATTTAACAATAAATTTTTTTGGTTTTGATCTTAAATTACGATTAGCATTAACAACTGTTATTATTTTTGAAATTTGGAGATACTTTCCTTTAGCATTCTTATTTATATTAGCTCGACTGCAAGCAGTACCTAAAGAATTATATGAAGCAGCTGAAGTGGACGGCGCTGGTCCTTTACAAAAATTTATTAATATTACTCTTCCTCAAATAACAGCTGTCATATCTATTCTCTTTATGATTAGGTTTATTTGGAACTTTAATAAATTTGAGGATATTTTTTTATTAACAGGAGGTGCATCTGGAACTAGAACTTTGCCAATAAATGTTTATGAACAAGGATTTACTATTTCTGATATTGGTATGGGATCAGCAGTATCAATTGTAATAGTTGCTTTGTTGCTTATATTTATGTTCGTTTACTTTAAATTAATAGGTAAGAGGGCTGATGAAAACTAAAAGTTTAATATACTACTCATTAATTTCTTCGATATTTTTATTTTCTTTGGTTTCTATTTGGAAAATTTTAGTAACATTGCAAGGAGTTGAGCTAAAAAATTTCAATTTTGTGATAATTATTACTTTAGGTATCGCTATTAGTCTTTTAAATTTAATTATAGGAGAAAAGTTAAATTATTTAATTAAATCAACTCTTTTTGCTCTTATATTTACCTTTGTTGATGGGTACATAGTTCAGGCAATGCCAATTTGGTATAATATTGGAATTTTTGCGATTTTGATATTTTTCTCTTTAAAAATTAATAAATATAATCAAAAATATTTAGCATCAGAACATTCATCGCAAATAGTTGTGTTTGATTTTTTAACTCTTTTTGGAATTGTATTATTTTCATTTGTAATTCTATTCCCATTTTACATGATGTTGATAACAAGCTTTAAAACTCAAGCTGCTTTACTAATTAACCCTCTAGATTTTAGTATTAATTTTAACCAAGACTTTAAGGAATTATTTAAGTCATACTTTGTAATATTTGACACTTATAATTTTGGCAGATACATACTTATAAGTACATTTGTTTCAGTAGGGACAGTTATAGTTACTTTAATATTTGCAATACCGGCCGCTTATGCAGTAGCAAGGTTAAATTTTTTTGGAAAAAATTTTCTGTCGACTTCAATTTTAATTATTTATATGTTTCCTGCTATTGTATTGGTTATTCCTTTATATACTGTTTTTAGTCAACTAGGGTTAAGGAACTCAGTAGGCGGTTTATTAATTGTTTACACAGCAACTACTTTGCCAGTTGCAATTTATATGTTACAAGGTTACTTTAGAAGTATTCCCAAAGAACTAGAAGAAGCAGCAATCATGGATAAATTAAATTGGTTTGGCATAATTATAAAAATAATTTTGCCTTTAAGTATACCTGCAATCTCATCAGTTGCTTTATATGTCTTTATGATTGCGTGGAATGAGTTTTTATTTTCTTTGATGTTCTTGGATAATCCAAACTCATTTACCTTATCAAGGGCAATACAATATCTTAGTGGTGATGCCGAAACACCAAGACAATATCTAATGGCTGGGTCAGTAGTTGTCACAATACCTGTTTTGTTAATTTTTGTATACTTTGAAAAATATTTAGTAAGTGGTCTTACAGCAGGAAGTGTAAAGGGTTAATGGAAGATTTTATCAAATCAGCTAAGAAAGTTTTATTGGGTAATAAAAAAAAAGGATACACATTACCAACCAATAACAAATTGTACCCAGCACAATGGAATTGGGACTCAGGTTTCATTGCTTTAGGATATTCGCATTTTAAACTTAAATATGCACTAGATGAAATAAAGACACTAATAAGAGGTCAATGGAAAGATGGAATGATACCTCATATTTTGTTTCACGATTTAAATACCAATTATTATCCAAACCATTCTGTTTGGGCTTGTGGAAATAAAATACATTCATCTGGTATTACTCAACCACCAATTCTTGCAATAATTTTAAAACTTATCTTAGATAAAAAAAGAATTAACAATAAAGATAAAGCTGAATTTAAAAAAATAGTTAAGGGAATATTAAAATATCATAAATGGTTTATTAAATTTAGAGATCCAAATAATTCTGGATTAGTCTCAATTTTACACCCCTGGGAGAGTGGTTACGATAATTCACCATTATGGGATGAGCCGATGAGTAAAGTAAAAATACCAAAAAATCTAAAATACAAAAGGGGAGACAACAAAGTTGTAAATCCTGAGTATAGGCCTTTAGATATTGACTATGATAGATACGTAACTATTAAAAATCATTTAAGAAAAAATAATTATAATCCAAAAAAGCTTTATAAGGCATCCTTATTCAATGTGGTCGATGTTGGATTTAATTCTATATTTTTACGAGCAAATAAAGACCTTCTTAAATTATTAAATACCTTCAATTTGAAAAGTGCTGAATTAGAAACTTACATATCAAGATCTGAAAATAAAATTGTAAAATTATATAATCACAAAAAAAATATATTTTTCAACATTGATTTAAAAAATAAAAAAAAAATAAATATTCCATCAATTACACATTATTTTATTTTATTTGCAGATTTAAAAGACAAGGTATTAAATAACAAAATTATTAAGAACTTAAAAAAACACAGCTCTAAAGAAAAATATTTATTATCAAGTGTAAAACCAAATCACCAAAAGTTTGAAGAGAAAAGATATTGGAGAGGTCCAGTATGGATTAATTGTAATTGGATAATTTATCAAGGATTAAAAAATAAGAATATTAAATTTGCTAAACAAATAAAAAGAAAAACTATTAATTTAGTAAAGCAAAAAGGGTTTAATGAATACTTTAGTTGTAAAACCGGTAAAGGATTTGGTGCTACAAATTTTTCTTGGACTGCCGCATTATTTTTAGACTTAATACTAGAAAATAAAAATGACTAATTACAACTGGAATTACCCGACAACTGTTTGGGTAGGCAAAGATAGAGCTAACGATCTAGAAAAGGCTTGTGGTGAAATTAAAACTTTAAAACCATTATTAGTAACAGATAGAGAATTAATTAATTTAGAATTTATAAAAGATTTAGTAAATAATTTAGAAAAGAAATTTAAATTATGTATTTTTTCAAATTTTTCAGGAAACCCAACAGGGGAGAATGTTGATGAAGGTGTTGAGGTATTCAAGAATAATAGTTGTGACAGTGTAATAGCTATTGGAGGTGGAAGCGCATTAGACGTGGGTAAAGCTATTGCTTTTATGTCTGGTCAATCTAGACCTATTTGGGATTTTGAGGATATTGGTGATTATTGGAAAAGGGCAGATGAAAAAAATATCTCTCCAATAATTGCAATTCCAACAACTGCTGGAACTGGTTCAGAAACTGGCAGAGCATCAGCAATAATTAATTCAAAAACTGGAATAAAAAAAATTATTTTCCACCCAAAATTTTTACCATCTGTTGTCATATTAGACCCGGTACTTACTAAAGATCTTTCTCCACGTTTAACAGGAGCGACAGGAATGGATGCATTAGCGCATAATTTAGAGGCATTTTGTGCTCCAGGCTTTCATCCAATGGCTGATGGAATAGCAATTGAAGGAATGAGGTTGATAAAAAAATCGCTTTTGAAAGCTGTTAAAGATGGAAGTGATCTAGATGCTAGATCAGATTTGTTAGCTGCAGCAAGTATGGGATCTACAGCATTTCAAAAAGGGTTAGGAGCTATTCATTCACTTAGCCATCCACTTAATGCTCAATTTAATCTTCATCACGGATTGTCTAATGCAATATTTATGCCTTATGTTTTAACTTTTAATAAAGAAAATATTGAGAAAAGAATTATTTCTATTTGTGATTACCTTAACTTAAGTAAAAGTTTTGATGCTTTTCTTGAATGGGTACTAGAGTTAAGAAAAGAACTAAATATTCCACACAAACTATCAGATGTAATAGAAATTAAAAAAATGAACTTAGATGATTTATCAAAGATGGCTCTTGATGATCCATCAACATCATCTAATCCTAAAAAATTGACTATAAATGATATGAAAGCTATGTATGAGCATAGTATTTCGGGAGATTTATTTTAATGAAAAAAATATTAATAGTTGAGGGAAATTTAAGAGAGGAAAATCAGAGTTTTACTGATGGTGGAATTAAAACACATACAGAAAGTCTTAAAGATAGTATAGCCTATTTTACTGATAAAATTGAAATAGATGTTGTAAATCCCTCATCTGACAAAAATATTTCTGAAAAAGTTACAGATCTTAATAAATATGATGGATTAATATGGGGTGGGAGTAGTCTAAATATTTATAATGATACCATCGAAATAAGAAGACAGATCGAATTTATGAGAGAGTGTCAAAAAAAAATTAAAAAAATATTAGCTATTTGCTGGGGACTCCAGGTTGCTGTTACTGTTGCAGGAGGGCAAGTAAAAAGATGTACAAACGGATCTCACAGAGGTATTGCACTTAATATTGAAATAAATAATGATGGATTAAAACATCCAATATATAAAAATAAAAATAAAATTTTCAATACACCCGCTTTTAATTTTGATGAAGTTGCAACATTGCCAAAAAATTCAAAATTGCTAGCCTCAAATCCTATAAATAAAGTTATGGGAGTAAATTTTGAGACTGAGGCAAGTGATATATGGGGTATTCAATATCATCCTGAAATTACTTATGATAAAATGATAAGCCTTATACATTTCAGAAAAGAACGTCTTTTAAACAACAACGCTTTTGTTGATGAGCAGGAGATAAATAATCATGTAAGAATGATTGCTGAAGAAAATAAGATTACAAATAAAGATCTTAGAATGCGTGAACTTGAAAACTGGCTTAATTATCTCTTAAAATAAACCCTCTGTTTCACCTTTTTCATTAATACGAATTGAGTCAGCTGCCGGTACTTTTGGTAATCCTGGCATTGTCATTATTGCTCCGCATACAACAACGATAAATTCTGCTCCAGAAGATAGTCTTACCTCTCTTATTGGCAATACATGTCCTGAGGGTGCTCCTTTTAGATTTGGGTCAGTAGAAAAACTATATTGAGTTTTTGCAATACAAATTGGTAATGATTGGTAACCTCTTTCTTCGAAAGCTTTTAATTGTTCTCTTATTTTAGTATCCGCAACTACTTCACTTGCTCTATAAAGTTCCTTAGCAATTGTTTCTATTTTTTTAAATAATGATGTTTTATCATCATATAAAAATTTAAAATCACTATCTTTTTCACATAACTCAACCACATCATTTGCTAAATCAATTGCACCTTCTCCACCTTTTTCCCAATGCTTTGATATAGAGGCTTTAACCCCTTTTTGTTCACAAAAATTAGTAACTTCAGCAACTTCTTTATCAGTATCTAAAACAAAGTGATTTATAGCTACTGTTACTGGTAATCCAAATTTTTGTATATTTTCAATATGTCTTTCTAGATTAACTAATCCTTTTTTAACTGCATCTACGTTTTCATTTTTTAATTCGTCTTTTTTAACTCCTCCATGCATCTTAAGAGCTCTTATAGTTGCAACTATGACAACACAACTTGGTTTTAATCCTGATTTTCTGCATTTAATATCTAAGAATTTTTCTGCACCTAGATCAGCACCAAAACCAGCTTCTGTTACTACATAATCAGAGAGTTTTAATGCTGTCTTAGTTGCTAAAACAGAATTACATCCATGAGCAATATTTGCAAATGGTCCGCCATGAATTATTGCAGGATTATTTTCCAGAGTTTGTGTTACGTTTGGTCTGATAGCATCTTTTAACAATACAGTCATTGGACCATGTGCATTTAAGTCTTTTGCATATATCGGTTTTTTATCTCTAGTATAGGCAACAGTAATATTACCAATTCTATTTTCAAGATCATGTAAATCATTTGATAGACAAAAGATTGCCATTATTTCTGAAGCAACAGTAATATCAAAACCATCTTCTCTTGGAAATCCGTTCGCGACACCACCAAGATTAATATTTATAGATCTTAAAGCTCTATCATTCATGTCGAGAACTCTTTTCCAAACTATTCTTCTGACATCTATATTTAATTTATTTCCCCAATATATATGGTTATCTATTAATGCAGATAAAAGATTGTGAGCAGATGTGATTGCATGAAAGTCTCCAGTAAAATGAAGATTTATTTGTTCCATAGGAACCACTTGGGCATATCCACCGCCAGCAGCTCCACCTTTCATTCCAAAAGAAGGACCTAAACTTGGTTCTCTTAAACAAACAATAGATTTCTTGCCTATTTTATTTAAACCATCTGACAATCCAACAGAAGTTGTTGTTTTTCCTTCTCCAGCAGGTGTTGGAGTAATAGCCGTTACTAATATTAATTTTCCATTTTTTTTTTCTTTAAATTTTTCTAAATATTCAAGCTTAATTTTAGCTATATATCTGCTTATTGGACTATATGCCTCAGCTTCATCTGGCACTCCTACTCCATCCAAAATTTCTTGGATAGGTTTCATTTTTGCTTCTCTAGCTATTTGAATATCTGATTTTGACATTTAGTTTAAAATTTATAATTGTTTAATGTGCAAAATGTCTATACTTTTTTGGTTAGATTTTAAACATCTAAAAAATATATATATAAAAAATAAGAAAAAATTTAAGTTTAATTGGATAAAATTATAAAATGCAAAAATACTCAGTTTTTAGCCTTATTAAAAATGCATTCTCAGATCATCAAAATTGGGAAGTAGCATGGAAAGACCCAACCCCTAAAAAGGAATATGATGTTATCATCATAGGTGGCGGGGGGCATGGTTTAGCAACTGCATATTACTTAGCTAAAGAGCACAATATTACAAATGTAGCTATCATTGAAAAAGGATGGATAGGCGGAGGTAATGTTGGAAGGAACACTACAATAATAAGATCAAATTATATGCATGATGACAATGCTTTGTTTAGTGAATTTGGCATGGATCTATGGAGAAAGATGAGCCAGGATTTAAATTACAATGTAATGTTTTCACCGAGAGGAATTATTAATCTTGCTCATTCAGATGCACAAATGAATGCATACTCTAGAAGAGGAAATTCAATGCGCCTAAATGGAATTGACGCAGTTTTATTAAATAGGGAAGAGGTTCAAAAAAGAATTCCAATGGCAGATTTTTCAGACAATGTTCGATTTCCAATTTTTGGAGGTTTGATGCAACCAAGTGCTGGAACTGCTAGACATGATGCCGTTGCTTGGGGATATGCAAGACAAGCAGACTCGATGGGTGTCGATATAATTCAAAATTGTGAGGTTACAGGATTTGATGTTACTAACGGAAAAATAGTTGGTGTAAGAACATCTAGAGGAGATATCAAAGCAAAAAAAGTTGGTTTATGTGTTGCAGGCAGTACAAATATTTTAGCAGAAATGTTAAATATGACATTACCAATTGAAACTCATCTCCTTCAAGCATGTGTGTCAGAACCCGTTAAACCTTTACTTGACCATGTTGTTACATTTGGTGCAGGTCACTTTTATTGTAGTCAATCAGATAAAGGAGAGATGGTTATGGGTGGAGACTTGGACGGATATAATAGTTACTCTCAAAGAGGAAATTTACCAACACTCCAACATGTTTTAACAGAAGGTATTGCAATGTTTCCATTTCTTAGCAAATTGAAAATGCTAAGAACTTGGGGTGGAATTATGGATATGTCCATGGACGGGTCACCAATTATTGATAAAACACATATTGATGGCTTATACTTAAATTGTGGCTGGTGTTATGGTGGATTTAAGGCTACTCCAGCTTCAGGGTGGACTTTTGCACACACAATTGCACAAGACAGAGTACATGAATTAAATGCAGGTTACAGTTTGAATAGATTTAATACTGGTGATTTAATTGATGAAAAAGGTCTTGGTACCAAAACTTGGATATCTTAAATGCTCTATATATTATGTCCACATTGTGGATCAAGATCACAGAATGAGTTTGCTTATGGTGGAGATGCAACAGTAAAACGACCAGAGCTTAATAAGGAAATTAGCGACCAAGATTGGGATAATTTCGTTTACTTAAGAAAAAGTCCTAGAGGAAAACATCTAGAGTTATGGCACCATATATCTGGCTGCAGACAATGGATTAAAGTTGAAAGAGACACATCAACTCATGAAATTTTTAAAACTTATAAAGCAGATGAGATAACTGAATAATGTCCCAAGATTTTAGATTAGATAACATTGGAATGGTAAATAGAAATAAAAAAATTTCTTTTACATTCAATGATAAAAAATATTTTGGTTATGAAGGAGATACTATTGCTTCTGCGCTAATAGCAAATGGAGTGCACCTTGTTGGGAGAAGCTTTAAGTATCATAGACCAAGAGGTTTTTTTGGAGTTGGTGTTGATGAGCCTTATGCAATTTTACAGTTAGAAAGAAATAATGAAAGAGACCCTAATATAAGAGCTACTGAACAGGAGATTTTTGAAGGTCTAGAAGTTAAAAGTGTAAACTGTTGGCCTAGTGTAAACTTTGATATTGGAGCAATTAATAATTTCTTAAAAATGTTTTTTCCAGCTGGGTTTTATTATAAAACTTTTATGTGGCCACCAAGCTTTTGGTATAAAATTTATGAACCTTTTATTAGAATGGCAGCAGGTTTTGGAGAAGCATCAATCAAACATGATAAAGAAAGATATGAACACAAATATGAATATTGTGATTTATTGATTACTGGATCAGGACCCTCAGGTTTAGCAAGTGCATACGCAGCAGCAAAAAATGGTGCGCGCGTAATTTTAGCTGAAGATAAACCAAGATACGGGGGAAGCCTATTAACTAGTGATGTAAATATTGGTAACCAAACTGGTGTTGAATGGTCAGAGAAAATAATTACAGAATTAAAGTCAATGTCTAATGTAATTGTAAAAAATAGATCACAGGTATTTGGTTATTATGATCATAACATGCTGGTAATGTCGGAACGAATAGGTGACCACTTACCTAAAACCCAAAAATATTTACCAAAACAACGTTTGTGGTACATAAGAGCAAAAGAAGTTTTGATTTCATCAGGTTCCATCGAAAGGCCGTTAGTATTTGGTAACAACGATACCCCAGGCGTAATGTTATCTTCAGCAGCTAAAGAATACATGAAGGTCTATGGAGTTTTAGTTGGGAAAAAACCATTGATATTTACGAATAATGACAGCGGATATGAAACCGCTATAGAGTTCAAAAAAAATGGTGTTAATCCATTAATTTTAGATACTAGAAAAGAACCATCTTCAGACATTATTAATGAAGCAAAAAACTTAGGAATTGAAATTAAGTTTTCCTATGTAGTAGTGGCTGCTAAGGGATACAAAAAAGTCAAATCAGCAGATATTGCAAAAATATCTGATAATAAAAAAGATTTATCAAATATAGAAAATATTGAATGTGATTGTATTTGTGTTTCAGGGTTTTGGACGCCATCAATTCACTTAGCATCCCAATCTGGAAATAAATCTGAATTTAATGAAAAGATAGATGCATTCATTCCAAAAAAATCTAAACAGAAAGAAAATACTATTGGTTCAGCAAACGGTAAATTTACTTTAGAAGAAACCATTAATGAAGCATTTGATAAAGGATACGAAGTTTCAAACAAAATAACAGAAAATAATAATAAAGTTTCTATTCCAACTGTAGTTGAAAAAAAATCTACAGATCATGACAAGTTTTGGTGTGTTCCATTACCAAAAGGTAAATCATATAAAAGATTTTTAGATTTTCAAAACGATGTGGCTGTAACAGACATTGAGTTGGCATTAAGAGAAGGTTTTAGATCAATCGAACATGTAAAAAGATATACTACTCTTGGAATGGCAACAGATCAAGGGAAGACAAGTAATCTTAATGGTTTACAATTAGTTTCAGACATTGAAAATAAAGTTGTACCACAAGTTGGCCATACAACATTTAGGCCACCTTATACACCTGTTTCAATAGGAGCAATTGTGGGAAGAGAAGTTGGCAAACATTCTAAGCCAACAAGAAAATCGCCAATGCACGAATGGCATGAAAAAAATAACGCAGTATTTGTTGATGCTGGAGTTTGGTTAAGACCAAGATATTACAAGCAAGGAAATGAAACATTATTTGAAGCTTCAAAAAGAGAAGCAAAAAATGTAAGAAAAAATGTAGGTGTATGTGATGTAACTACTTTAGGAAAAATAGATGTTAAAGGTCCCGATGCTGCAGAATTTTTAAATAGAGTTTATACTAATGCATGGCTTAAGCTACCAGTTGGTAAAGCAAGATATGGAGTGATGCTAAGAGAAGATGGAATTGTAATGGATGATGGAACAACAACAAGAATTTCTGAAAATCATTACCACATGACAACTACAACAGCTCAGGCAGCCAATGTCCTATCTCATTTAGAATATTATTTGCAGCTAGTTTGGCCAGAATTAAATGTGAATGTAGTTTCAACAACAGAGCAGTGGGCTGGTGCTGCAATAGCAGGCCCAAATTCAAGAGCATTACTAATGAAATTATTTCCAAATACTGATGTATCTAATGAAGCTCTAACATTTATGGGTTACAAAGAGGCTGATTTATTTGGCATTCCTGGAAAGATTTATAGAATTTCATTTTCAGGAGAGCTTGCTTATGAAGTTAATGTGGAGTCAGACTATGGTAATTTCATGTGGGAAAAAATTATCGAAGTTGGTAAAGAATTTCAAATACAGCCATATGGAACTGAGGCCCTATCTACTTTAAGGATAGAAATGGGTCACGTTGCTGGCTCTGAGCTTGATGGGAGAACAATTCCTCATGATGCATCGCTTGAAGGTTTAGTCAGTAAGAAAAAAGACTTTATTGGCAAAAGGTCTTTAAGCAGATCAGCTTTCATAAAGCCGGATAGAGAAAAAATAGTAGGTGTTGTTCCATTAGACAAAACAACAAGTATTCCTGAAGGTTCATATATTGTTAAAGACCCTAAAGCAAAACTTCCAAACCCTAAATTAGGTCATGTCTCAGCATCATGTTGGAGTGTTGAGTATGATAATCCATTCTCGCTTGCGATAATTAAAGATGGAAAAAATATGATAGGACAAAAGCTATTTGCTATGTCACCTTTAAAAAATAAGACTATTCCTGTGGAAATTGTTTCATCTCATTATGTTGATCCTGAAGGAAAGAGAGTAAGGACATGAAAATGATTTCTGCATTACAAAATGTCCATGTCGAAGGGTCATTTGGAAACTTTGAAAATAAATCTGAAAATGAATTATTAAAAATTAAAGAATTAAAAAATTTATTAATCGTTCAAATAGTTCAGTATAAAAATTCTTCAATTAAAATTGACGATATAAATTTTAACAAGTTAAAATTTGTAAATCAGGCACAAAAAGTAGTTTCAAATGAAAATATAAGAGTTTTGTGGAATTCACCAAATAATTGGCTTTTAGTTTCTAATAAAAAAGAATTGTTAAAAGAAATTTACAGCACTTTTAATGAAAATGATTTTGCTGTTACAGACCTTTCTCATTCAAAAGCAACAATCGAATTAGAAGGACCATACGTAAAAGAAGTTTTAAAAAAAGGATGTCCTTTTAATTTTAACATTT
Source organism: uncultured Pelagibacteraceae bacterium (assembly GCA_902594335.1). Taxonomy (GTDB): domain Bacteria; phylum Pseudomonadota; class Alphaproteobacteria; order Pelagibacterales; family Pelagibacteraceae; genus Pelagibacter. The sequence continues at coordinate 22,196 of CACJLY010000003.1, forward strand.
TAACAAAAAATATGAGTATTAACTCAGCTTATAATGGAATTTCTTTTATAGTTGATATGGTTGAAAATGAACCAGAAAAAGCAAGAATTTTTTCTCTAAGGAGTTTTGGAGAATCTCTATACCATTCTATCACTGATGCTTCATTAGAATTTGGCTATAAGTGTAATTAGTAATTATTCCTCAGTTTTAAATCTAGATTTCTGAATAAATAAAACAAATAGCACTGGTATAATTAAAGTAATAATTGTAATTGTAATTAATAACAATCCAAGCTCAGAATAGTCTGCTGTAGTTAAAATTGCGTTTGTAACCTTATCTTTTACTTCTCTTGTAATTGTAAAAATTTCATTGAGATATTTTGTTAATAAAGCACTTGCTGACAAAGCTAAATTAGTGAATGAGGCAAAAACCGCAAAAAAAGTTGCTTTTAAATGCGAAGGAGCATTCTTAGCAATCCAAGCCAAAAGTGGAATCATAGATATTTGACCCAATGGAGATTCCAATGCTGTATTAATTATTGCTATAAATTTTGCATCAACAATTCCATTTGTTAACGAAGAAGTCCAGTTATGAAATCCATAATACATTCCAACACTTGGCAAAAATAATATTGATCCAGCAATTGATAAAATTACGATTATTTTAGCAATAGAATTTTTTGCCATAAATGGTCTAAGCATTATTATTCCAACTAATGTTAGGACAGATGCTAGTAAAGACAGTATTGAAAAAAATTGTTCATTAAATTGTAGTTCATCAATTTCAAACCAAGATAAGCCTGGGCCAGGTCCAGGCATGGCTCTAAATATAAAAATAATTATAGCAGTTCCAACTATAGTAAATCTTAACTTTTCAGGTAACTCTTTAATAAGTTTGTTCATAAGAAATAAAATGATTAACATAGAACCTAAAAAAACAATTTCTTGTGCAAAAGGTAATCCCAATGAACCGACACTCAATGTGAAAATTACAAAAATTAAACTACCACCAAGTATCCACCAATTAACTTTTGTTTGCTCATGATTAAAATTATCTTCCTCACCTGATAGACCTTGTCTAATTAAAATGTTTTTCTTTTTATTTTTTAAATAAGCAGCAAAAATAACACCTAAAATTGAAACCATTGGTATTATTAATGCATAAAGATATATGGATCCGTATAATTGTATTTTTTCAGTCTGTTCAAGATCATCTACCCCCTTAAATAATATCACATTGGCAAGAGCAACCAATACTGTCCCACCTATAATTGCAAATCTTCCAAGTGTTTGCATCGTCGTATGCATAATTTTAATTTGATCTGCTGTAAATTTTTCTCCGTTCTCATTTATTAAGGGTACAGCTTCGACTGTCATTGCGTCAGCAACAACATCTTGAACTACATATCCAATAGGAGCTAAAAGAACACTTATTACAAACCAAGTTTCAACTTTTAAATAAGATGACATTTGTTCTGTATGAATTATTAGTCCGTACATTATTAATAAACTTACACCAATTAATGAGGCACCGACGTAAACCATGTAATTCTTCTTATTCCATATTAAATCTACCAAATGCCCTAGCGGCATTTTTAAAGCCCAAGGTATTCCTGCCCAGAAACCTAATCCTGCAAGAAATGCTGCAGATAAATTTAAGTAATCTTTTACAAAGAAAGTACCTACTATTCCTGTAAGTCCAGATATACCTGCTGCAACATAAATCATTAACGGAGGTAAATAAGACAATTTAAATTGTCTACCTAAATCAAAAAGTGTTGAGTCTATAAATTGAATGATTTTGTCCATTTGTTCTTAATCTAAAAGGTTTAATTTAATTAAACTATTATTTTTTGTTTCTTTGCACCACAATTCATAACTTTCGCACACTCTCCACAAATGATTTGTGGCTCTTTGTGATATTTCCAAGGGAAAATGACTTTTTGCATAGTACAAATCAGGAAATTTAATCAATTGTTTAATCATTGCTTCTTTTTGTAAATTCAAAAGCCTTAAAACCTCTTTAGAAATTTTTTCTCCTGAGGTCTCATCAACAAAATCGTTTTCTTTTAGTTTCTCAAACCATTCATCATGAAATTTACCACTACTTACTTTTTCATACAATTTTGAACCAATAAATCTTTCAATTGCATCTAAATTGGAAATATCAATATTTTGTTTTTTAATTTGAAATATTTCTAAATAGATTGCCTCAGCAACATAAAGTATGTAGGGTTTTTTATTTTCTTCTACCATAAAATTATAAATCTAAAGTGTAATAACAAGAATTAGGGTCCTCTTTATAGTGAGCAAATGGTTTACACTTACTAAATTTAAAATGTTCAAAAAGTTTTCTGGCAGGCAAAAAGAATTTTCCAGATCCTGTTTCAATACTAAGCTTTTTTATACCTAATTTTTTTGCCTGAATAATTAAATGCGAGATTATTTTATTACCGATACCTCTATTTCTAAAATCATCAGATACTCTAATAGATTTAAATTCTCCATGATTTTGTCCAATAAACTTTAAGGCTCCACAACCAATTAAATGATTATTATTCCACAAGCTCCAAAATTTTATACTCGGATCTTTAAGCCCAGGGATATCTAAAACATGAGTGCTACCTTTGGAAGAAACAGATCTTAATTCAATAAAGTGTTTTATTAAAAGATGATTTACCTTTGGGTGGTCAAAGTTATTTTCTATTGATTTAATCATTAGCATGAACATATAATCTAAAAAAAAATTAAACCAATACGAAAAAATATGTGTGGAAGATACGTCATCACCAATGCTGTTTCAAAAACAAGTAAAATCGTTAAAACTGCAATTAAAGTAGAAGACTCAGAAAATTATAATGCACATCCTTATCAAAATCTTCCTGTAATAAAGAAGTATAACAATGGAAATACTCTTGAAAATTTAAAGTGGGGAATTGTACCTAGTTGGGCTAAAAAAAAAGACTTTAAACCACTAATTAATGCAAGATTAGAAACGATTGATGAAAAAGTCTCTTTTAAAAAGTTAATAAAGCTTCAAAGATGTGTTGCTGTGGCCGACGGATTTTATGAATGGAAGAGAATAGAAAAAGAGAAGACGCCTTATTACTTTTTAAGAGAAGATAAAAAACTTATTTATATTGCTGGTATTTTTGAAGAAGATCAATTTTGTATGATTACTGAAGAAGCAAGTTCAAATGTAACAGAAATTCATCACAGACAGCCAGTTATCTTAAATGAAAGTGATGTTAATAAATATTTGAATATTGAAATTTCAGGTTCAAATTATTTAAAAAACTCAGCAAAATCAAAACTTTCTTTTTATGAAATTTCTAAGGATGTAAATAAGCCAACAAATAACAATATTTCTTTAATACAACCTATATAAAATTATTTTTCAATTATTGTTAGATGTCCCATTTTTCTTTTCGCTTTTATTTGTTTTTTTAAATAGTCATAAAAAAACTCATTCTCTTTAAAAGTTTTATTTCTATAAATTGTTATGTCATCACCGATTAGATTAATCATTTGAGCATTATATATTTTTTTAGTGTCAATTTTTTTTAAACCGCAAACAGCTCTTATATGATTTTCAAATTGACTGACATTGTGTGAGTTTATTGTTAGATGACCAGAATTATGAACCCTAGGTGCAATTTCATTAACATATAAGTTTTCATTTTTATCAATAAAAAACTCAACGCATAAGATTCCGATATAATCTAGTTCTTCAGCAATTTGTTTTGCCCAATCTTTGGATTTTCCTTTTATGGAATCTGAAATTTCAGCAGGAATTTTTGAATGTTTCAAAATTTGATCTTCATGAACATTCTCAATTGGTTCATATATTTCATATTTTTGATTACCAAATCTACATATGACAATTGAAATTTCTTTTTTAAGATTAATGAACTTTTCTAAAATATATTCTTTAGTAAAATCAATACCTTCATTTATATCGCTTAAACTATTTAATTTATATTGACCTTTGCCATCATATCCAAGAGTAGTAGTTTTAAGCAATCCAGGCAAAAGGTTTTCATTATCTTTTATTTCATCCTTATTTTTAATTAATCCATAGTTGGTTGTTCTAATATTGTTATTATTTAAAAAATCTTTTTCAGTTATTCTATTTTGGATTAAATTATTTATTTCTGGTTTTGGTAAAACACTCTTTGATTTATTTATTTCATTTAATATATCAAAGGGAATATTTTCAAATTCATAGGTTACTAAATCAACGCTATCAATAAATTCTGTTATAATTTTAGAATCATCATAGTCTCCATATATGAACTTATTTGTAAAATTTTTAGCAGGTGCATCTGGATCATCACTAAGTACTACAGTTTTTATATCTACCTTTTTAGCAGCTTCAGAAAGCATACTACCTAGCTGACCACCTCCAATTATTCCTAAAACTGGCTGGTTCATTTATTTTGGTTTTTTTTTAACAGATTTTGATTGTTTAGATCGCCATTTGTTCAGATTATTTTTAACACTCACATCAAAGGTAGAGATAATTGATGCTGCATATAAAGCTGCATTTATAGCTCCATCTGTACCTATTGCTACAGTTCCAACTGGTATACCTTTTGGCATTTGAGCAATCGATAATAAACTATCTAGACCTTTTAGCTTTTTACTTTCTATTGGCACTCCTATTACTGGAATTCTTGTTAGAGATGCAATCATTCCTGGTAGATGGGCCGATCCTCCGGCTCCAGCAATTATCACAGAAATATTATTATTTTCAGCAGATTTTGCATATTTAAACATTCTTTCTGGAGTTCTGTGAGCTGAAACTATATTTGTTTCGTAATTAATTTTAAGCAATTTTAGAATTTTTTCGCAAAATTTCATGGTTGAGTAATCAGAATTACTACCCATAACTATTGATACCTTGTGACTATATTTTTTGTTTTTCATGATACAAATTTGAATTAGTATAGATTAGCATATTCTTTAAATTTAAACTAGTCGACAAATTATATTATACTTATATTGTCTTTAAATATGAACTATCGAATTGATAATCTTCAATATTGTAACTGGTCTAGAGATATTTTTCTCATCAATAGGGAAGCTGGATTAAATGCAGTACACGTTACTCTAGTATATCACGAAGATTATGATGAATTCTTACAAAGAGTTAAAAAGTGGGATAGATTTTTTGAAGAAAATTCAGATTTAATTTTTTTGGGAAAAACATTCGAAGATATTACAAAAGCACAATCTGATAACAAAACAGCAATTTTTTTTGGTTTTCAAAATTGTTCCCCAATCGAGGATGATATAAATTTAATAGAAAAAGTTCATGAGCATGGTTGTAGATTTATGCAACTTACATACAATAACCAATCTCTTCTAGCCACAGGATGTTATGAAAAAAATGATTCTGGTGTCACAAATTTTGGAAGACAAGCAATTAAAGAGATGAATAGGGTGGGAATAGTTGTAGACATGTCCCATTCAGCAGAAAAAAGCACTTTAGATGCGATCGAAATAAGTGAAAAACCAATTGCAATTACCCATGCTAATCCTTCTTTCTGGCATGAGGCTTTAAGAAATAAATCAGATTTTTTATTAAAAAAACTTTCAGAAAGTGGAGGCATCTTAGGTCTCTCATTATATTCTCATCATTTAAAAAATGGAACGAATTGTAAATTAGAAAATTTCTGCGAAATGGTTGCTAAAACTGCAGAAATAATGGATGTAAATAATATTGGTATTGGATCAGATCTATGTTTGAATCAACCTGATAGCGTTGTTGAATGGATGAGGAATGGAACTTGGTCTAAAAGTAAAAATTATGGAGAGGGAAGTAAAAAAAAACCTGGATTTCCAAAACAACCTGAGTGGTTTTTGGATGCTAGAGGGTTTGATAATTTAGAAAGTGGATTAAAAAAAGTTGGTTTTAATAAGCATGAAGTAGAAGGAATTTTAGGAAATAATTGGTTTAATTTTTATAAAGGAATTAATTAATGGAAATAAGATTAAGAGATCCAAAATTTTTGATGAAACTATCTAAATTGGGATCTTTTCATCAATCAAAATTATCATTTCTAAGGTCTTTTTTATCTGAATTTAAAGATTGGAAATATAGCCGAGATTTATTTCAACTAAATGACAAAGGACATGGTAGAGCAGTTTATTCATTCACAAAAAACAAAAGAACATATTCTCTCATTTGTTTTGCTAACGAAATCAAAGATGACGAAAGATCAGATAGAGTAATAGCCACTAAGTGGGATGCTGCTTTTACCTTATTTGATGGAATTCCTTCAAAAGAGGACATAGATAGACTTAATAATAATGTTCCAAAACAAGAGGTGGGAAGACTTTCGTATAAGGAATTAACGTTATCAAGAGCTAACAAGTCAGTAAGAGTTTTCGACCATGTGGTAGACAGTTTATCAAATGGAGAGCAACCTAATAAAGAAATTTTATCAAAGGTTGGGTATTTATATAGAACAACAGCAGTTTATGGATCAGGAAAATTTGGTTTAGCGGACAGGTTTAGAATTAAAAATAGAGAGGAAATCAGAGGACCTTTTAGATTAGAGATGATGCTAGTTTATCTAGTTAGACAATTTACATTTGATCAGGTTAATCATATTGCAAAAAATAAAAATCCAAAACTAGCAGTAGAATTAAATCCTGCAATTAGCAGAAGCTTAGGAATAGGAAATTCCACTGGCCTTGGTATGGCGCCTTTTATTGTTAATCATCCTACATTGTTGAATAATTGGATACATGCAAGGGAAACTGCTTTGAAACAAATAAGAGAAATAGAGCAAGTTTCAAAAAATGAGATTGATATTTTTTATAATTGCCTAATTAAATCTTTAAAAAATATAACCAGTTGGCACACTGATAGCGAATTTCAAAAAGAAAAAATCAAAGGTTTAATTGAAGATTTAAAAAGTTTTATAAAATTTATGAAAGAAGATTTTAAATTTCAAAATTCACATCAATTTAATCAAATTTACAACTGGTCAGAGGAAAATTTGAATGATGAATGTATAGAATATATTGTATCTATGATGATGGAACCGTATGATAACATAGTTAATCCATTGATTACGCAAATGAGTTCTGATGAGGAAGAGCATTTTAACATTCCCGTTAATAGAACTATTGAAGATTTAAGAAACATATTAGAAAATAAATATTCTGAAATACTTAAAATTGATTTTTTAAAAGACGAAAATAATCAAAACTTTTGGTTTATATCGAAAAATAAAGAAGAGCCTAGAATAGGAGACAGATATATTGATGAGGGATCTGATTTAGAACAACCTTTGGCAATAGCAAGAGACATAAATAAACTATATGAAGCTGTATTTACAAAAAAAAATAGTTCTAAAATTGGCAAATTTTTAAAAGATAATAATCATTTAAGACACGTTGTCAGAAGAGCATTTATTGCAGAAAAGTTTCCTTATTCAGAAATCCAAGACAATACAATTGGGTCCAAACTAGTTCCAATTGATATGTTAAGATTAAAATTATCATTTTTTGGAGCTATAAAGTTTGATCCTAGATCAGATAAATGGTTGCGAATTTGTATGTTCCAAGGAGCACCTTTACCTTCAGAATTGGGAAATTTTGATGATAAATGGATTTATAAATCATAAATAAATGAGAAGCTTTAGTGAAATAGAAGTTACTACAAAAAAAGCATCTAAAGCTATTGGTTTTTCTTGGGGAATATCAGAGGAGGTTGGAAAAAATATTCGATTACTAGAAATGTTTGGACTACCAGGTCTTAAAAATTTAAACCAATACTACAAAATTTATAAAATCAGTAATTTTGAAAATATAGATGAAATATCAGTCTCAAATACTCCAAAGACTTTTTATTGTCCTATATTATCTGGACTAAATTTTTTTGATCAATCTTCATCAATATCTAAATTCAATGAAATTGAAATAAATAAAATTGCTTTTCCACTAATATTTTTGTCATTTGTAAGCAGAACCTCAGAAATTATTGGTAAGAGAATTTTTTTAAAGATGGATGATAAAGAATTTTTATTTAATTTTAACGAATCTATTTATTCAAACTATCTAACAGGAGACGTATTGGAAAAATCAGATAAAATTAATTTAAAATTTTTAGATAATAAGAACAGTTTTACAGAAGATGATTGGTCTGAAATTTATAATTTATCGCTAAAAACTTACGTCGATGAAAGTGATAAATCGAGGGAACGAACAGCAGGAGCTGGATTAACAGATAATGACTAAAGAATATGATGCAGAATTAAATAAGCATTTAGAAGCAGATTTAAATGATATTTGTGAAGAATGTAAAAAAGAAGATGAAAGTGTAACTCAAAATTTATTCCTTACTGGTTTTAAAATATGCAAATCTTGCAGAATATCTAAAACTGTTTTTCCTTTTTAGCTAATATTACTAATTGGAATTGAATTCATTCTATTAATTATGAATGTTATAGATAGAAAAGCTATAATTAGAAAAGATAAAAATACTATTCCAAATGATTTCAAGTTAGATTTTAAATTCAAAATTTGTTTGGTTGATATTATGAGAGATGCAAAAATCCAAAATTGAGTAAGGAAAATAATTGGCAGAACTAAGTCAGGTGTTACTGCAAAAAACCTAATTAAACCTGGCGCATGAGCATATCCCACAGCTATTAAAATCTTTTTAAAAGGAACCTTACTCCCTTTATCTGGAAAAATTTTTACTCCAATTACAAAAATAAAAATAGCCCAAACAAACCATGTTAAAAGAGCTGTCAAGCCTGAGATGCCAATTGATGTTCTCACAATTGAATTTGCCGCTACTGCTCCAGCAACACCGTCAAGTATCATGACAAGACCGGCAAAATAGATTGCAGCCTCACCAAAGTATTTATTATCTCTGTATAAGCTTTTATCTAATTTTAAAGATTTAAAAAAAATTTCTAAAAATTGTGCGAACATTATAATTAGGGAGGAGCTAAACTCCTCCCTTAAAGTTATTTAACCTTTTACAACTTCTCTTGTATTTGCGTTGTAAGATTCTTTAAATGGTATATCTACTACTACAGCATCAACAGGTTTACCTGGAGTTTCAGAATATTTCTCTGGCAAATGCACCTTAAATTTAGTTCCTACTTTTCCTTTTGGAAACCCATTAGCGTTTAATGTTCCATCAAACGGAACATAACCCATGGCTATATTTTGTTTCTTTTCAGGGTGATACCAAGGGGAAGTAACAAAACCTATAGGTTCTCCACCACCTTCATCAGAAATCAACCAAAAATCAGGCGCATACTCTTCAATTGGTTTTCCACCTAATTCTAGACCAACTAATTGAAGTTTGTATGGTTTATGACCTGCCTTTAAATCAGCTTTCATTTTTTCAAGAGCTTTCTTGCCTACATAATCTGACTTCTTATCCCACTCTCCTTTACCAGATAATGATACTTGATAACCTAAATTACATTGAAAAGGATTATGTTGGTTGTCCATATCTTGACCCCAAGATAGAATCCCAGCTTGAATTCTTCTATGGTGCGCAGGTGCAATAACCATAAGGCTATGTTTTTTTCCTGCTTCAAGAACAGCATTCCACATGTCTTCTGCGTATAACGTACATTCTCTTAAATAAATTTCGTAACCAGCTTCACCTGAAAATCCTGATTGAGATATCACACAACTTCTTCCACCGATTTTAGCTTCTGCTAAACCGTAGAATGGCATATTGTCAAAATCTACTTGATCTCCACATAAATCCTTCATTAATGCTTTAGATTTTGGCCCTTGTATTTGAACTGGACTTACATCTATTTCATCAATTTCTACGTTAAATCTCTCATCAGCATTTACCCCTTGTAAATAAAGACCTATATCACTATCAGATAAGCTAAACCAAAACTCATCTTTTGATATTCTTAGAAGAATAGGATCATTTAATACTCCACCATATGCATTACAAAGAATTACATATCTTGCTCTCATTGGAGAAATTTTTGTAGCGTCTCTTGTAATTACATAATCAACAAATTTTTCTGCATCTGGGCCCTTTACTCTAATTTGTCTTTCAACGGCTACGTTCCACATTGTTACATGATTAACAATTGCATCATACTCTACCATTGCGCCACCATCTTCTGGTTTTACATACCCTCTTGGATGGTAAATACGATTATATACAGTTGCTCTCCAACAACCTGCTTTCATTGATAAATGCCAGTAGGGTGATTTTCTTACACGTGTTGAAATTAACATTTCAACTTTTGTTGGTCCGCTTTGTCTTAAATTATAAGGCACTTTTCTATCAGATTGATCTACTGATGTTACGTGTCTTATTTTACTATAGTCAAATTCATTAGACATAGTTATTCTCCTTCAACCACTTGTTTGTTTCCTTCAAGCCGCCGAATGTATAAATGTGAAAATAATCAGTATGCGATTTAACTTTCCCAATTAGATCATTAGGGTCTTTAGGTTTCAATAAATCTAATGCCTTACTAAAATTAGATTTAAGAAAATTAATGGAATTTTTTGCTCCAACAATATTTGCAAACTTAATTAAGCTTGAAATTTTCATGGGCCCAGTTATTCCAACATGAACTGGTATCGTTTGTTTAGAAATGAAATCAACGATAGGCTGAGAATCTAATAACCACTGAGTTACTATATAATCAGCATAAGGCTTTTTATCTATCATTGCTTTTTCTAATTCTGAATCGGATATATCAGGACTACCCTCTGGATGTCCAGCAATTCCAATCTTAATTCCATCAAATAATCCTGTCTCTAATATTTGATACGAGCTGTCAAATTTTCCAACTGGGTCTCTACTTCCTCCTATAGCCAATATCTGTTTTACACCTAAATCTTTACATCTCGAAATGTAGTCTTTAAGCTCTTCTTCATTATTTATTGATCTAGCTGGGAAGTGAGGCACTGGATTAAATCCTTTCTTAACCAAATCACCAGACTTATCTGCAGTCTCCTTATAATCTCCTCCAGGTAGCATAGTCACATAAACATCTTTAACTTCAGGTAAAGTATCAAGATCTGTGTGAGGTCCAATTTCTAATGAAAAATTCATTTTTGAATAATTATTTATTTTAAAATGTCTGTCTAGAAAAATCGTAAGCTAAAATGTCAGAGCTATTTTTTCTGACCTCTGTGCTTTTGTATTCTCTCACCATATTTCTGAGTAACCCTATCAAAGATAATTGCTAAAGCTACTATAGCCAGTCCATTCATCATTCCAAGCGCCAAATACTGATTTGAAATAGCTTGTAAAATAGGTACTCCAAGACCTTTTACCCCAATCATCGATGCTATTACCACCATTGCCAAAGCCATCATAATTGTTTGGTTTATTCCAGCAAATATTGTGGGTAAGGATAAAGGAATTTGTACAGATTTTAGTTTTTGCATTGGGGTTGCGCCAAATGCTTCACTTGCTTCAAGTGTTTCTTTATCTACTTCTCTAATACCAAGATTTGTTAGCCTGACTACTGGAGGTAAAGCATATATGCATACTGCTAGAAGACCAGGGACTTTTCCAATACCCAAAAGCATAATTATTGGAATTAGATATACAAAACTTGGAATTGTTTGCATCATGTCCAATACTGGTAGAATAGTTTTTTCTGCTCTACTCGATTTTGACATTAATACTCCAATTGGTATTCCAACAACAATACAGACAAGTGTAGAAACAGAAATTATAGCAACAGTTGCCATACAATTTTTCCACATCCCGAAATAACCTATGACTAGAAAACAAATTACAGTTCCTATCACTAGCTTAATACTTCTTGAACCAATCCAAGCCAACAGAGCAAATGCTCCTATGACTAAAGGCCAAGGACTATTTACTAATAACTTTTCTAGCCAAATTAAAAAATATAGTAGTGGATCAAAAAAACTTTCTATTCCATCTCCATAAGCTCTTGAAAACTCTTTAAAACTTAAATCAATACCCTTTTTCAGCTCCCTAAGAGCTGTTCTATCCATTACAGGTATCGAATTTAAGAAATCCATTTTTTTAACTGAACCCGTTATAAACGGGTTCAGTAATCTTTACACTAATTATAGTGCTTTTTTGATTTTTTCAGCAGCTGAACTTGTTACCCATTTAGTCCAAACGTCTTCTTGTGTTTTTAAGAATTCAATAGCTGCATCTGCACCTTCAGCCTGGTTTTCACCCATCCAAACTAACATTCCATTCATAACTGGACCAGGGTACGTTCTTTTCTTAAGATAATCCATACCTTCTTTTCCAGCAGTTTTTTTGTAATTATCAGTTGCAACACTATAAACTTCAGATTTAACCCATGAAGATTTTAAAGGATTAGCACACTCTTGCTCTGGTTTTGATAAACAATTATCCCAGTTATCTTTACCAGCGTACTCACCCATATCTACAGCTATCATTCCATATTTTCCAATTATAGCAGTTGGTGACCAGTAGTAACCAAACCAGTTTTCACCTCTTTCTGCAGCTTTAGCAATTGAACCATCAAGACCTGCAGCTGATCCAGTTTCTACTATAGCCCAACCTTTTGCTTCCATTCCCCATGCTCTAAAATGGTTTCTGTTACTTAATTCACAGTTCCATCCTGGAGGACATATATGAAAACCACCTTTTGATGGATCTTCTGGGTGTGGAAATAAATCAGGTCTCTCTAATATTGCATCTGCAGTTGTAAGTTCTGGATGCTTTTCTAAAGTTGCTGGCAATACCCACCAACCTTCACCTAAACCTGTAATTGGTGCTTTATTAATTGAATGAAGTCTTCCTTCAGCTACAGCAGCTTCTAATTCAACTTTTGCAGCATTTGCCCAAAATTCTGGAGCAATATCTGGTTCACCTTTTTCTTGCATAGATGCAAAAGTTGGCTGAGTTGCCCCTGGCACCAATTCCACATTACATCCATAACCTTCTTCTAATATGATTTTGTCAACTTCAGCCATTAAGTTAGCAGAAGCCCAGTTCATATTGGCAATACTAATGTCTCCACATTTTGCATTAGCAACATTACCGTACGATGTAATGCCTAAAACAAATAATGCAGAAAGTAATATTCTTTTTAATTTCATTATTATCTCCTAATTAATTAATTATATTTCATCAGAACATATAGATAGATAAATTGCAAACTAGTTTCAACTTGGAGTTGTGTGTAAATTGTCTTTGTGCTCTGTATATTTATAAATAAATTGTTAAAAAAATATTAAATTCTATGGCTCAAAAAGACGTTGGCAACAAAGTACCCATTTATAAACTAAAAGAGACAAAAGAGGTTATGGATTTCTATGATGAGTGGGGACTAAACAATAAATATGACAAAGACATGGTTGATTGGAATTATACAGGTCCAAAAGAAACTTCAGAGGTATTTGCAAAATACCAAAAAGAAAAAAATATAAAAATTTACGATGCTGGATGCGGCACAGGCTTAGTTGGTTTAGAGTTAAAAAAATATGGTTTTTCTGACTTTTATGGTGCTGATTTATCACAAAAACTTTTAGATTTAGTTCCAAACAATCTTTATAAAAAATTAGACAAGGTAGATTTAAATAAACCAATCAATGAAAAAGACAATGAATATGATGCATTAACGTGCGTTGGAACATTTACTTTTGGCCATGTAAAACCACCAGCACTTGATGAATTTATAAGGATCACGAAAAATAAAGGTCTTATTTGCTTCACAATTAATGAAGGCATTCATGAAGAGTATGGCTTTGATAAAAAAATTCAAACATTAAAGGAAGATAGAAAGTGGAAAGAGTTAGAATTTTTCAAGTCAGATTATATAGCAAGCAAAGATGTCAATGCATGGCTGGGTCTATATGAAGTGACTAAATAATGTCAGAAATTTATAAGATTATAGATAAGAAAAAATTAGAAGTTGTTAAGAAGCCCATTAGCAAAGCTCATGGTCTGCCAAATGAATGTTACACAAATAAAGAATACACTTTAATAGAAAGAAAAAAACTTTTTGAGGATAAATGGACAGTTATTGGTACAGCTAGCTCTCTACCAAAAACAGGAGATGTAAAGCCATTTGACCTTTTAGGTCTACCATTGCTTATAGTTAGAAATAAAAAAAATAAAATTAAAGTTTTTCATAATGTATGTAGTCATAGAGGTGTAAAGCTTGTAGATAAACCTGGCAACATCAGAAATGTAATCAGATGTCCTTACCATTCCTGGTCTTATACAGCGGATGGAGAATTGGTAGCAACCCCTCATATTGGGGGCATGAATAAACATCAAAGTTCAAAGTTCGATAAATCTAAAAGCAATCTTAAAGAAATAAAATCTTATGTGTGGCTTGATTTAATAATTATAAATATTAGCAACAATCAAATTCCATTTGAAAAATATATCAAACCCTTAGATGATAGATGGTCTAAATTTTGGATAAGTAAAGATAGAGAGTTAATAAGTCATGCTAATGATTTTGGATACTTTAAATTAAAAGCAAAATGTAATTGGAAATTTGCAATTGAGAATTACTGTGAGAGTTATCATTTGCCCTGGGTACATCCTGGACTAAATGAATATTCCAAAATAGATCATCATTATCATATTCAAGGTTTACCCAATCGATTTGCTGGACAAGGAACAACAAATTACAATCCTAAATTTAAAGGAAAGGAAAAATTTCCAAGCTTTCCTAATTGGCCAGAAAATAAGGAGAATATTGCAGAGTATGTTGCTCTCTTTCCTAATGTTATGTTAGGCATTCATAAAGATCATTATTATGCATATTGGCTAGAGCCAATAGATCATGAAAATACTTTAGAACATATGGAGATATATTATGTTGGTGAGAAAGCTGCTAAATCTGAAAAATTTAAATCATTGAGAAAACAAAACCATAAATTGTGGGAAGGTATTCAGAAAGAAGATGTAGATATCATTCAACGGATGCAAATAGGCCGCAATTCCATTGCATATAATGGTGGAAATTTTTCTCCCGATATGGATAATCCCACTCATCAATTTCATAAGTGGGTATCGACTAACCTTGTGTAGGAAGTGAAAATTTATGTATAGACCATTACCAGATGAACTTACAATTAAGCATTCTCCTATTGAAGGACTTGGTTTATTTGCAACAAAGGAAATAAAAGCAAATACTTTTATTGGTATTACACATATTAGAGACGAACAATTCGAAAATAAATATATTAGAACTCCATTAGGTGGTTTTTATAATCACTCAGATAATCCAACAATTCAAAGATTAGTCTCAAATGTTTTACCGACTTTAAAATTTGGTGATCCAATTGATCCAACTGTTAAAGCAAAAAAATTTAACGATAACGATGATAATTTAGAAAATATGTATTACAATTTATTAGAAAAACCTGATGCTAAATACTTTTTTATGGTATCAATAAAAGATCTTAAACCAGGTGATGAACTTTGTGCAAATTATAATCTTTATACCTATCCAAAGACTGGTGTAGGTATTCAAATGCTATAATTTTTTAAATGAAAATAATTTTAATAATGGGTCTGCCAGGAGCAGGCAAAACGACATTAGCTGAACAATTGGCTCCAAAGCTTAATGCAAAAAGATTAAATGCGGACGAAGTTAGAAAAGCTGCAGATGATTGGGATTTCTCAGAAGAAGGAAGAAAAAGACAAGCAAAAAGAATGGCAGATTTTGCATTGAAATTAAAAAGTGAAGGTAATTTTGTAGTTGCTGATTTTATTTGTCCTACACCTGAAGCAAGAAGTTTATTTCCTGCAGATTATATAATTTGGGTAGATACAATTAAACAAGGAAGATTTGAAGATACAAATCAGATGTTTATTAAGCCTGAAAAATATGATTTTCATGTAACGTCTCAAGATGCTAGTGTTTGGGCTGAAAAAATTATAAAGGAGATAGTCCAATGAGTTATGAATGGGATAATAAAAAACCAACTGCACAGATGCTTGGAAGATGGCAACCTTTCCACGAGGGTCACTACACTTTATTTAAAGAAATTATAAAAAAAACTGGTCAAGTTTGTATTCAAATTAGAGATGTTCAGGGTGTTGATGATAACCCTTTTGATTTTGAAACAGTAAAAAAAAATATAGAAGATAAATTAAATCCAGAATTTGAGGGAAGATTTAAAGTAATGATGGTCCCAAATATAACAAATATATGTTATGGAAGGGGCGTAGGTTATAAAATTGAAGAAATTGTCTTATCTGAGGAAATACAAAAAATTTCTGCTACCAAAATTAGAGCTAAAATGAGAGAAGACGGTAAGCTAAAATAGGAAAAATAAGTTCATTATGAATGTTAAGATCAAAAAATTAGGCAATGGTATAACCAATGTAATAATTAATGATCCAAAAACTTATAATTCATTATCATTTAAAACGTTAAGAGATCTTTTAAAAATATTTATTAAACTTGATAAAGACAATAGCACGAGAGTAATAATTTTAGAGGGATCTGGCAAAGGTTTTAGCGCTGGTCATAATCTTAAAGAGGTTGGTGGAATAAAAAACAGGTCAAACCACTTAAAATTATTTAATCTTTGCTCAAAATTAATGATGAAAATTGTAGAGGGCAAAAAACCAGTTATTGCAAAAGTTCACGGCGCAGCTTATGCAGCAGGATGTCAATTAGCTGCAAGTTGTGATTTAGCTTATAGTACAACATCAGCAACATTTGCAACACCTGGTGTAAATATTGGATTGTTTTGTAGTACGCCAATGGTTGCTGTTAGTAGAAAAGTGACTAGAAAAATTATGATGAAGATGCTTTTAACTGGCGAGCCAATAAACGCTAAATATGCAAAAGATATTGGTTTAATAAATGATTGTTATCCAAGCAAAAAACTTAATTCAGAAGTTCTAAAAATTGCCAAAACCATTTCTTCAAAATCAAATTTAACAATTAAAATTGGTAAGCAAGCTTTCTACAAACAATTAGAAATGCCATTAGGAGATGCATACAAATTTACGAGTAAAATGATGACTTTAAATATGGCTTCACAAGATGCAAAAGAGGGAATATCAGCTTTTTTACAAAAAAGAAAACCTAACTGGAAAAATAAATAATAATTATTTTAAAATTAAAATATGAACGACGATAAAATTAAATCCATTTTAAGAAAATCAAAAGTAATTGCAATGATTGGTGTAAGTTCTGAGAAAAAAGGAGAAGATAAAAAAAATCTTAAAAGAAAACCTGCAAACGTAGTCATGAAGTATATGCAAAACTTTGGTTATAAAGTGATACCCATAAACCCATTTGCAGTAGGTGAAATTGTAAATGGTGAGCCAATTGTTGAAAGCTTGGATAAAGTCAAAGAAGAAATCGATATAGTTGATGTTTTTAGACCTTCAAACGAAGCAGAGGACATTGCAAAAGAAGTAATCAAAAAAGGAACTAAAGTATTATGGTTACAGTATGGAATTCATAGTGATGAGGCTCAAGTGATTGCTGACAAAGAAAATATTGAATTTATTTCTAACAGATGCATAAAGCAGGAATATCAAAAACTTTTTCAAAAATCTAATCCAGTTTTTCCAGTTCTAAAAGATTAATGAAAAAAGTATTTTTGGTTTATGGTCATTATAATGAAAAATCTTTTAATTCAGCAATCAAAGATGCGTTTATAAAATCAGCAGAAAAAAAAGGTCACTCAGTAGAATGTATAGATTTATATAAAGAAAAGTTTAACCCAGTATATGCTGGTGAAAAAGCTGACGAAGTGGTTTTAGATCATAGAAAAAAAATTGATGAAACTGATTTAATTGTCCTTGTAGCACCTATTTGGAACTATAGAATGCCAGCAATATTAGAGGGTTGGATAGATAAAGTATTAGCACCACCTTGGGCCTTTTCTTTTAAGAAACTTATCGGAAATCATGGCTACGCTGTAGGAAAACTAAAAAGTAAAAAAGCTATTATTTTCTGCACATATGGCTCTCCAAGATTTTCAATTACAGATTTTTTTTTAAATTTACCACTAAGAAGAATTAAAAAAGGTATTTTTAATAAGTGTGGTATTTATGACATTACCTATAAACGATATTTTGCTGTACCATTTGTCTCTAATGAAAAAAGAATTGAATTTTTGGAAGATGTTAAAAATACAGCCAGCAATTTATAGTATCTTATTTCTATTTATTTTTTCTTTAAATGAATTATCTGCTGAGATAAGAAAACCAAACCCAGAGATAAAACCAAGAGAAGTTATTGAGATACAACTCAATGCTTTAATGAAGAACGATAGTCCTGAAAAAGACAGCGGTATCATTCAAACTTGGTTTTTTGCTCACCCAAACAATCAAAGAGTTACAGGACCTATTGAGAGATTTAAAAACATGATTAAAACCGATTCTTATTCAATGCTTTTAAATCACGAAAATTATGAAATTGTAGAAGTTTATAAATCGAAAGGTGTTTCAACATTTGAAGTGACCATTATGGACAAAGATAAAAAGTATTACAAATTTAAATGGCAAGTTGAAAAATACGAAATTGATGGATTTTTAAAAAATTGTTGGCTAACTACCGCAGTATCTCAACCAATGCCAATGGGCTCTTCTATTTAATGAAAAAACCAAGTTTTCCAGTACGTATTGCAATACTAATGGCAATACTTTGTATCCCACCAATTGGTGCTACCCAGATAGGATGGTATTATTTTGGGCAAACTATGGGAGTAAATTTTGGTATGGCTGCAGGAGTGGTGAGTGTGATAACTGCCGCATATTTAATGTACCAAATGGGTTGGAGAGATGACGATGATGATGATTATGACTATTAGAATTATGTTTAGTTTATAAGAAAAATTTAGTAAAAATCGCATGATGAAATCAAAAGCAAAAGTTGTAGTAGTAGGTGGTGGTGTTGTTGGGGTTAGTGCCCTTTATCATTTAGCTAAAAAAGGTTGGTCAGATGTTGTTTTAATTGAAAGAAAAGAATTAACTTCAGGATCTACTTGGCATGCTGCTGGATTGCTTCCATTATTTAATATGAGCTACTCGGTTGGCCAATTACATAAATATGCTGTTAACCTCTATAAAAGTTTAGAGGAAGAAACAGGCAAGAATGTCGGATTTAGTGTTGTATCAAATATTAGATTAGCAAACAACAAAGATAGAATGGATGAATATCATCAGTACGCTGGTGTTGCAAAAACTATTGGCGTTGATGTAAAATTTTTAACGCCAGACCAAGTAAAAGAAATTTGGCCTTTGTGTCATACTGATGATTTAATAGGTGCAATTCAACATCCTGAAGATGGATATATTCAACCAGCTGATTTAACTCAAGCATTAGCTACGGGCGCAAGAAATAGAGGTGCTGAGATTTATAGAAATACAACAGTTCTTGCAATGAAACAAAATAAAGATGGATGGGTTATTGAAACAGATAAAGGATCTATAGAATGTGAACATGTAATTTCATGTTCAGGAAATTTTGCTAGACAAACAGGTAAGATGGTTGGTTTAGATATTCCAGTAATACCAGTTGAACATCAATATATTGTTACAGAACCACATCCAGAAATTCAAAAAAGAAAAAAAGAAGGTCTTCCTGAAATGGGAGTTTTAAGAGATAGTGATAGTAGATGGTATATGAGAGAGGAAGCAGGCGGTTTAATTTTAGGACCATATGAGGATGGTGCTCCTGCTTGTTATGTAGATGGTCCTTCAAAGGAATCTGAGTATGAGCTTTTCCAAGAAGATCTAGATAGACTTGCTCCTCATATTGAAGGTGCTATTCATAGAGTTCCAGCATTTGGAGAAGTAGGAGTTAAAAAAGTTTATAATGGTGCAATTTGTTATACTCCAGATGGAAATCCTATAGTTGGTCCAGCATGGGGATTAAAGAACTTTTGGATTAATGAAGGTCATAGTTTTGGTATTACTGCAGCTGGTGGAGCTGGATGGCAACTAGCAGAGTGGATCGTTGATGGTGAACCTACTATTGACATGCTTGGTGTAGAGCCAAGAAGATATGGTGATTATTGTTCAAAATCGTATCTTAAAGAAAAAAATGAAGAAGCTTATAGCCATGTATTTATAACTCACTTTCCAGACGAGGAAAGACCAGCCGCAAGACCTTTAAGAACAGCACCGTGTTATGACAGAATGAAAAATCTTGGTGCAGTTTTTGGTCAAAAGTTTGGATGGGAAAGACCAAACTTTTTTGCAACTGAGGGTATGGAGCAAAAGGATGATTGGTCATTTAGAAGATCTAATTGGTTTAAGGCAGTTGAAAAAGAGTGCAAAAATGTAAAAGAAAATGTTGGTCTACTAGATATGACTGCTTTTGCTAAATGTAGAATTAAAGGACCTGGAGCTGAAGAATTTTTAGATAAGTTAGTAGCTAATAAATTACCAAAAAAAGTTGGTAGAATTAATTTATGTCATGCATTGAATACAAAAGGAGGCGTTCACTCAGAATTTACAATAATGAGAGAGTCGGAAAATAGTTTTTATCTTGTTTCTGCTGGAGCCTATCAAAGATTGGATCACGATTGGATCTTTGGCTGGATGCCAAAAGATGGATCAGTTCAATTTGAGAACTTAACAAATAGCAAAGGTGTTCTTGTGGTATCAGGACCGAAAGCAAGAGAATTAATGCAAAGGGTGTCAAATGATGATTTTTCAAATGAAAATTTTAAATG
The DNA here is from genome assembly GCA_902594335.1 of uncultured Pelagibacteraceae bacterium. GTDB lineage: Bacteria > Pseudomonadota > Alphaproteobacteria > Pelagibacterales > Pelagibacteraceae > Pelagibacter. The sequence goes on from CACJLY010000003.1 coordinate 42,823, forward strand.
GTTAAGTGCAAAACAAGTTGATGTTGGCTTTGCACCCGTCAATGCAATGAGAGTTAACTTTGTCGGAGAACTTGGATGGGAACTTCATCATCCTATTGAATATCAAAATCATATTTTTGATAAACTTATGGATGCAGGTCAAGACCTAGGTTTAAAACCTTATGGTATTAGAGCAATGAACAGTTTAAGAGTTGAAAAATCTTATAAACTAGTTGGAACTGAATTATCTATTGAATATTCGCCTTACGAAAGTGGATTAGATAGATTTATTCATCCAAACAAAGGAAGTTTTATTGGACTTGATGCCTTAAATAAATGGAGAGAAAAAGGCTTCGATAATAAGCTTGTTACTCTAGAGGTTCACGAAACTAATGATGCAGATGTATTAGGAAATAACCCAATTTATGAAAATGGTAGTGTTGTAGGACGTGCAACTGGTGGTGACTTTGGATTTAGACTAGGAAAATCTATCGCACTAGGAATGGTTAAACCTGAGTTAGCAAATGTTGGACAAAAACTAAGGATTGATATACTTGGTAAAATGCATGAGGCAACAATTTTAGAAGAAAGTCCTTACGATGCAGAAAATAAATTATTGAGAGCTTAATGAAAATTTTAGTCGCTGTAAAAAGAGTTATTGATTATAACGTTCAAATTAGAATTAAAGATGACGGTAGTGGAGTTGTTACTGATAACGTTAAAATGTCAACAAACCCACCAGATGACAATGCTATTGAAGAAGCTGTAAAAATTAAAGAGTCAGGTAAAGCAACAGAAATAATAGCTGTAACTGTTGGTGAGGAGAAAGCTCAAGAAACAGTCAGAAAAGCTTTAGCGGTAGGAGCGGATAGAGGAATTCATGTAAAAGTTGATGGTACCATTGAGCCTCTTGCTGTTTCTAAAATTTTAAAAAAAATTGTTGAAAAAGAAAATCCAGACTTAGTTTTTATGGGCAAACAAGCGATTGATGATGATTGTAATCAAACGGGCCAAATGTTAGCAGCACATTTAAATTGGCCACAAGCAACTTTTGCTTCAAAAATAGAAGTAAATGATAAATCATTACAAGTTACTAGAGAAGTGGATGAAGGTTTAGAAACTATTGAAGTCAATACACCAGCTATTGTTACATGTGATTTAAGATTAAATGAGCCAAGATATGCGTCATTGCCAAATATTATGAAGGCTAAGAAAAAACCTATTGAACAGATTAATGCGTCAGATCTAGGAGTTGATACAAACCCTAGAATAGAACATATTAAAATTGAAGAACCGCCAAAAAGAAAAGCGGGTATTAAAGTTGCGAGTGTTGAGGAATTAGTACAAAAATTAAAAAATGAGGCAAAGGTAATTTAATGTCAGTTTTATTAATAGCAGAGCATAACAACAAAGAAGTAAAACCATTTACATTGAATGCAATTACAGCTGCATCACAAATAGATCAAGATCTTCATGTATTATTAATTGGAAGTAAGGTAGATGATGTTGCAAAATCTTTATCTGAAGTTCCTTTAGTAAAAAAAGTTCTGCATATAGATCATGAAATTTATGAAAATTATATTGCTGAAAATTATACTGCAGCAATTTTAAAACACGCTGATAAATATTCACATATTATTTGCTCAGCAAATACATTTGGAAAAAACCTTATGCCAAGAGTTGCAGCATTATTGGATATTTCACAAGTAAGTGATATTATAAAAGTTATATCTCCTGATACCTTTCTAAGACCAATTTATGCAGGAAATGCATTTGCTACAGTTAAAAGTAATGATGAGAGAAAATGTGTTACTATTAGACCAACATCATTTGAAGCAGCTGAAACAACCGGTGGATCTGCCGAAATAGAAAAAATTGATGCAGCAGATCAAACTGAAAATACAAAATTTATAAATAGAGAAGAAATCAAATCAGATAGACCTGAATTAGGCACAGCCAGAATAGTAATTTCAGGTGGTAGAGGCTTACAAAGTGGTGAAAATTTTAAACTAATAACTGATGTAGCGGACAAATTAAACGCAGCAATTGGAGCTTCAAGAGCTGCAGTTGATGCCGGATATATCACAAACGAACATCAAGTGGGACAAACAGGAAAAGTTGTTGTGCCCGATTTATATATAGCAGTTGGAATTTCTGGAGCCATTCAACATTTAGCAGGAATGAAAGAAAGCAAAGTTATTGTTGCTATAAATAAAGATGGTGAAGCACCTATTTTTAGTGTCGCAGATTACGGCCTGGAAGCTGATTTATTCGAAGCACTTCCTCAATTCTTAGAGGAACTGAACAAATTAAACACTATACAAAAATAACAAATACTGTAAGAAATTAGTATGTCCAGAGAAGTGATGGAATACGATGTTGTCATCGTAGGTGGCGGACCATCGGGACTTTCAACTGCAATAAAATTAAAGCAGTTAAATCCAGATATTAGTGTCTGCCTTTTAGAAAAAGCATCTGAAATAGGTGCACATATTTTATCCGGGAACGTGTTTGAAACACGAGCCTTAGATGAACTATTGCCAAATTGGAAAGATCTTAATCCACCAATTAAAACAAAAGTTAATAAAGAAAAGTTTTTATTTCTAGGTAAGACAAAAAAAATTAGTTGGCCAACTTGGTTATTGCCTAAAGTACAACAAAATCATAATAATTATATAATTAGTCTAGCTAATCTGTGTAGGTGGTTAGCAGAACAAGCTGAAAGTCTTGGAGTTGAAATTTTCCCAGGTTTTCCCGCAAGTGAAGTATTATATAATGAAGATGGTTCCGTTAAGGGTGTAGCAACTCAAGATATGGGTTTAGATAAAGAAGGAAATAAAAAAGATGGTTATGAACCAGGAATGGAACTTCATGCAAAAGTTACAGTTTTTGCTGAAGGGTGTAGAGGACATTTAGGAAAAGAATTAATCAAAAAATTTGATTTAGATAAAGGAAAAGATCCACAGCAGTATGGAATTGGATTTAAAGAAATTTGGGAATTAAAAGAAGAAAATCACGACGAAGGTCTAGTGATACATACAGCAGGCTGGCCATTAGATAATAGCACCTACGGGGGAAGTTTTGTTTATCATGCGGAAAATAAACAAATTTTTTTAGGATATGTCATCGGTCTTGATTATAAAAATCCTCATCTTTCACCATTTGATGAATTTCAAAAATTTAAAACTCATCCTGCGATCAAATCAATATTAGAAGGTGGTAAAAGAATATCATTTGGAGCAAGAGCATTAATCGAGGGTGGGTTTCAAAGTTTACCTAAAATGTTTATGCCAGGTGCATTATTAGTTGGTTGTGACGCTGGCACATTAAATATGCCAAAAATTAAGGGATCACATACAGCAATGAAAAGTGGAATGATTGCAGCAGAAACTATTATTGATCATATTCAATCAAGTAAAGAATTATCTATTTATGAGGAAAAATTCAAAAAAAGCTGGGTTTATAAAGAGTTATATGAAGCTAGAAATGTCAAACCAAGTTTTAGCTGGGGTTTGATATTGGGAATAATATTTACCGGTATCGATCAAATTTTATTTAAGGGAAAACTACCATTCACACTTAGACATAAACACGCTGATCATGAAACTCTAAAACCAGCGAGTGAAATGCCAAAGATTGATTATCCAAAACCAGACAGTGTAATTACATTTGATAAAACTAGTTCAGTTTATCTAACGGGAACTAATCATACTGAAAATCAGCCAGTACATCTTCGACTTAAAGATAAAGATTTACCAATAAAATATACTTTAGGTAAATACGATGAGCCTGCGCAAAGATACTGCCCAGTTGGAGTTTATGAAATTCAAAAAGAAAATGATGTTGAAAAATTTGTGATTAATTCTCAAAATTGTATTCATTGTAAAACTTGCGATATTAAAGAACCGTCTCAGAATATTACATGGGTTACACCTGAAGGTGGGGGTGGACCTAAATACGGAAATATGTAGTTAAGAAAGATCTATTGCAAATTTTTTTAAAGTTTCAATTGGTACTAACTTTAAAGTATTTACATGAGTTTTTTTCAAATATAAAGAACATCCAACTCCTGCTTCTAAAGCTCTTGCAACCCAACTAGCACAAACACACCAGTTATCACCATCTTTCAATCCAGGAAAACCAAATTCAGGGTGAGGAGTTATTAAATCGTTACCGGCCTCTTTGCACCACTCTAAAAATTTGTCATTAACTTTAACACAAACTGTGTGTAAACCACGGTCATTTTCATCAGTATTACAACATCCATCTCTGAACCAACCGGTTAATGGATTTTTAGAACATTCTTCTAAATCTTCACCTAAAACATTTTTTTGACTATTTGACATGGAATATTCCTGTTAATTTTTTATCAATTTCAATATTGAAGGAGAATGATCTTCTTTCTCCATTTGACTTAAATGGATAAGCGGTATGCATTAAATTATTTGGAAAGAGAACAAGATCTCCAACTTTTGGTTTATGGTTAAAAATGCTATTGTTAAGAAAAGATTTTGATCCATACACAAAATCAATAGTACCGTTAGTTTTAATTTTTTTATTACTCTTGGTTAAATTATTTGGGATTTTAAGATAACCTACTCCTGATACATTTCCATCATGAAAATGTAATGGATTGTATTCATTCTTAAATTGTCTCACAACCCATAGATTTTTAATTTTGATATTTTTTGATTTTTTGTTAAGATTTTTTTTTAAATATTGGTTTACAGATTTTGTAATATAACTTTTTAAATTTTTTTTTATAAATTTATTTTTTAACTCTATTTCTTGTTGAACTTGACCAACAAGTTTTTTCGAATAGTCATTTAACTTATTTTTTTTTTTATCATTTATTATACTTTCTACTTCATGGTTTATTTTTTTTATAAGAACTGTTGGAATCTTTAGAATAGCAATTCTTGGCCCAAAAGGACTTAAAAATTTCATAAAATTTTATATTTTGGTTGGATTAGGTTGTCCTTTATAAACAACTTCTGGATCAAATTTTTTCTTTTCTTCTTCAAATTTCATTTCTACTTTACGTCCATTTTCAATTTTTCCTGTTGGAACTGATCGATAAAAACATGATCTATAACCAACATGACAACTTGCGCCATCACCAATATCTACAGTTATCCAAACTGCATCTTGATCATCATCAATTCTTATTTCTTTAACTTTCTGAGTAAAGCCACTAGTTTTTCCTTTATGCCAAATTTCTTTTCTAGACCTGCTCCAATAGTGAGCTTCTTTTGTTTCTATAGTTAATTTTAAAGCTTCAACATTCATATAACCGTGCATGAGAATCTCTTTGGTTTCAGCACATGTTGTAATTACAGGAATTAAACCATCATTATCGAATTTTGGAGATAATAGGTTACCTTCCTCTATATCAGCGACATTTTCTCTTTTTTTAAACATATATAAGACGCAATATCTAACATATTACTGAATATATTAAATATTTTAAATTTAAGAATTTATATATATAAAAACCCATTATGAAATTAGTAAAAAACGAAAATAACAAAAATACTGAGATTGTAACAGATGAGGAGGCACGTGAAGCATTTGTTAAAATCTTAAAATGGATAGGTGAAGATCCATCTAGAGAAGGTTTATTAGAAACTCCAAAAAGAGTTACGAAAGCATTCAAAGAGTACTTTAAAGGTTACAAAGAGGATCCTAAAGAAATTTTAAGCAAAACTTTTGGAGATGTTGAAGGTTACAGTGATATGGTAGTTCAAAAAAATATTTCTGTACAAAGTCACTGCGAACATCATATGGCACCTATTATTGGTATCGCACATGTTGCTTATATTCCAAATGAGAGAGTTGTTGGACTAAGTAAAATTGCAAGAGTTGTGGAAGTTTTTTCAAAAAGACTTCAAACACAGGAAAGATTAACAGTTCAAATCGCAAATACATTAATGGAGTCGTTAGATGCAAAAGGTGTTGCAGTAACAATTGACTCAACTCACCAGTGTATGACTATGCGAGGTATTAAAAAGGAACAAGCTACAACTGTTACTAATTTTTACTTGGGTCAATTTAAAGACGACCTTAGTTATCAGAATAGATATTTGCGATTTATTGCAAAATAGAGTTTAATTATACATGTCCGAAACTTTCAAAGCTCTGGTTATAAACCAGGATGGTGAAAATTTTTCTCGAGAAGTTAAAGAACTAAATTTTGATTTTTTAAACGAGGGTGAAGTTTTAGTTAAAATACAATACTCTGATTTAAATTATAAAGATGCTTTAATTTTAAAAGATGGTGCAAAATTAGTAAAAGAGTTTCCAAGAATTCCTGGAATTGATTTTTCAGGTACAGTAGTAGAAAGCAAGTCAGATGAATTTAAAGAAGGTGATGAGGTAATACTTACTGGTTGCAGAGTTGGAGAATTATTTCATGGAGGCTTCTCTCAATATGCAAGAGTTAAAAAAGAGTTTCTTATAAAGAAACCCTCAGGCATTGATTTAAAGCAAGCAATGATGATGGGAACTGCAGGATTTACAGCAATGTTGTGTGCATTTGCCGTTAAAGCAAAAGAGGAACTATTATTACAAAGCAAGGTGAACGATGTCCTTGTAACAGGTTCAACAGGTGGAGTAGGGATGGTTGCTGTAAATATTTTATCTAAAATAGGATGTAATGTAACTGCTATTACAGGAAAGCCTGAAAAAGCTGACTATTTAAAAGAATTAGGTGCAAAAACTGTTTTAGATCGTAAAGAATTTGAAGGCGAGCCAAGATTAATTGGCAAAGGTACTTGGGATGGTGTTGTTGATACTGTAGGAGGAAATATACTGGCAAATGCAATTTCCCAAACCAGACTAAAAGGAATTGTAGCTGTTTGTGGTAATGCGAGTGGAACTAACAAATTAAATACATCTGTTGTTCCTTTTTATATCAGAGCTGTAAAACTATGGGGTGTAGACTCAGTTAATGTAAGCAACAAAAGAAAAGAATTTGTTTGGGGCGAAGTACCAAATTTAGTAGATTTTAGTATTATTGAAAAATCAATTAAAACAGTTGGGCTCGAGGAGCTTTTAAATGTATTTCCAGAAATGCTTGAAGGAAAATTGAAAAATAAAATTCTAGTGGATGTAAATAAATAATGGATTGGGATAAATTAAAAATTTTTCATGCAGTAGCTGAAGCTGGTAGTTTTACTAGTGCTACTGTAATTTTAAATCTTAGTCAATCTGCAATAAGTAGACAAATTCAATCTTTAGAAGAAGATTTAAAAGTTAAGTTATTTGAAAGACATGCAAGAGGATTAACGCTTACAGAAAATGGTGAATATGTTTATAAAACTGCACATGAAGTTATCAGTAAACTTAAAGAAGTAGAAACAACTTTAGGAGATCAAAAACATAAACCGACTGGAAAATTAACTATTACAACGGTTAGAAGTTTCGGAACTCATTGGTTAACACCAAGAATTCAAGAATTTATGGAGTTAAATCCAGAAATTGAGGTAGAGTTAATTTTTGATGATAAAGAGTTGGATCTAAGTACAAGACAAGCTGATATTGGAATATTTATGAGAAGACCAAAACAGCTTAATTATATTCAAAGAAAACTGATGGATATTAATTATCATATTTATGGATCTACAAAATATTTAGAAAAATATGGTATGCCAAAAACTATTGCTGATTTAAATAAGCATAAGTTTATTTCATTTGGCAGAGGTGCACCATCTCCTGTATTTAATCCTGATTGGGCATTAAAACTTGGCATGAAAGACAACAAGAAGAGAAAGTCTGCTATGAAAGTAAATAGTGTGATGGGATTACTTTTGGCTGTAGAAAGTGGCGTAGGTCTAGCTGCACTTCCTGATTATATTGTTTCTTTATCGAGCAATGTAATAAAAATACTACCTAAAGTTGAGGGGCCTATAACTGAAGCTCACTTCGTATTTCCAGAATCTCTTAAAAATGTTGCTAGGGTGACCATCTTTAGGAACTTTCTTTATAGTAAAATCTCAGAGTTTAAGTCTTAATTTTTTTTTATAAAAGCTAGATAATAAGCCATGGGTGCGACCTTATTGAGATTGATAATCATTATCATTGAGAATAATTCTCAGAACTATTATAAATAAATATAATTAATTAGACTGAATGGGAATAATGAAAAAAATAGTGAATACGGCATTGATAATATGCCTTTTTGTATCGACATTTTCGCTAGCGAATGAGGTGAACATCTTTAATGCAAGACATTATAAAGCTGATGCAGAACTTTATAGTAAATTTACAGCGTCAACAGGAATTAAAGTAAATTTAATCAATGGTAAAGCTGGTGCTTTAGAAAAAAGAATGATCGAAGAAGGAGTTGATTCAGCTGCTGATCTTTACATAACAGCTGACGCTGGAAGATGTGGTGCTTTTAAATCAAAAGGAATGACACAATCAGGATTGGTTTCATCTACAATTAAATCATCTGTGCCTAAGAGTTTTAGAACTACACACTGGGTTGGTGTAGCAAAAAGAGCAAGAATTGTTTACTACTCACCAGAAAGAGTAAGTGGTGCTGAGTTATCAGGATTAACTTATGAAAGTTTAGCTGATCCAAAATGGAAAGGTAGAATTGCAATTAGAGCTTCTAGTAATATTTATAACAAATCTCTTGTAGCTTCATTAGTAAAAAATAATGGAAAAAAAGCTGCAGGTGAATGGGCAAAAGGTGTTGTTGCAAATATGGCTAGGGATCCAAAAGGAAATGATAGAGCGCAAATTATGGCAGTAGCAGCAGGAGAAGCTGATATCGCTGTAGCAAACACTTATTATTTAGCACTGATGTTATCAGGTAACAAAGGTCCAGAACAACAAGAAGCTGCAAAAAAAGTTAAAGCATTTTTTCCTAATCAAAATGATAGAGGAACACACATGAATATTAGCTGTGCTGCTTTAGTAAAAGGTGCTCCTAATAAGGCAAATGCAATTGCACTTGTTGATTTCTTATTATCACCAGAAGCTCAAGAACACTTTACAAATAATACTTTTGAGTTTCCAATGATTGCAGGTGTATCGCCTAGTTCATTAGTAGTAAACAACTTAGGTTTAGATTTTAAACAAGATCTAACAACAAGTGTCTCTAGTTATGGGGCAAAACAAGCTGATGCCTTGGAAGTAATGACGGCTGCTGGTTGGAAATAACATTGAAAGCTAAAAAAATATTTATGTCTGAAGTTAATTTAAATAAATCAGCCAATGCATGCGTACCATGTGCTGAGGAGTGTAAAAAAATTTAAAAAGACTATAATAGGTCATTTAAACTACAATTATCTCTATGTTTTCAAACAAATTTAATATCTGGTTTTTAAGTTCTCTGCTTATTTCCTTACTTGTTATAATCCCTATTTTGACAGTTTCTTTAAGCTTTTTTGAGGATACTTCTCGATATTTTGACATACTTAAAAAAACTTTTTTGTTTGAATATATTATTAATTCTTTGTCACTTTTAGTTGGTGTCTTAATACTAACTTTTTTTCTAGGTGTTGGGTCTGCATATGTAGTTTCTTTTTACAAATTTCCAGGAGTTAACTTCTTTAAATGGGCATTAATTTTATCTTTTGCTATACCCCCCTATATTTATGCATATTCTTTATTTGCATTTTTTGACAATTATGGAACTGCATTTACAATATTAAAGACTTTGTTTGGCGATGGTGAGTACAATAAAAATATACCAAAGTTTGATGGAATGTTTGGTTTAATATTATCTATTTCATTTTCTCTTTATGCCTATGTTTATATTCTTGCTAGGTCTTCTTTTTTATACCAATCACAAAATTTAATAGATCTGGGAAGAAATTTAGGTTTTTCAAAATTTAAATCTTTTTATTCAATAATATTACCAGCTGCTAGACCTGCAATAGTTGCTGGTCTCTCTTTAGTCGCAATGGAAACACTAGCAGAGTTTGGGGCGGTAGATTTTTTTTCAGTTAATACATTAACAACAGGCATATATAATGCTTGGATAACTTTTGATGATTTAGCTTTTGCTAATCGAATATCATTTTTTCTATTATTATTTATATTTATTCTTTTTCTGACTGAAAATTTATCTAGAAAAAAAGCAAAATATCACTTGGATACAAAAGGTGGTTTTAAACAAAAAGAAAAAATAAAACTTTCTGGAACAAATTCTTTTTTTGCCTTTTTATTTTGTTTTTTATTGTTCTTTCTAAGCTTTCTATTTCCATTGGGGCAAATGCTTTATTGGACAATAAAATTTCCAGAAAATTTCTTTGACATAAACATAATTAATCTTTTATTAAATACACTTTATTTAGTAGGATTATCAAGCTTGGTTCTAATAATATTTGCTCTAATTTCTAATTATGGAAATCGAGTTTCGAGAAATAAAACATTAAATTTTTTATCCACATTGTCGATTTCAGGTTATGCTATACCAGGTGTTATTTTAGCTGTCGCTTTTATTACCTTTATTGCCTGGTTTGATGAAAATATAATTAAATCTTTAGGTTTTTTATCAATTAAAAAATTATTTATTGGATCTATTTTAGGTTTAGTTATTGTTTATTTTGTTCGTTTTTACTCACTCGCTTTTAATGGAATAAAATCAGGATATGAAAAAATAAACGTTTCAGTTGATGAGAGCGCTTACCTCCTTGGTTATTCAAAAAGGAAAACGTTTATGAATATTCATGTACCATATTTAAGAAATTCATTGTTATTTGTGGTTATTTTAATATCTCTTGAAATAATTAGAGAATTACCAATTACGTTGGTTCTACGCCCATTTAACTTTGAAACATTCGCAACTACCGCTTATATCTCAGCATCAGAGGATATGCTTGAAGCAGCAGCAGTACCATCATTATTTTTAATTTTAATTGCTGCCTTTTTTATTGCAATAACGTCAAATTATATTTTAAAAGAGAATAATGGCTAATAACTTTTTAGAAGTAAATAATGTTGATTTCAAAGCTGGTGGAAAAACAAAAGTTAAAAATGTGTCTTTTTCAGTTCAAAATGAAGGAGACATTATTTGTCTTCTAGGACCTTCAGGAATAGGAAAAACTACGATTTTAAGAACAATCGCTGGATTAGAAAAGATTAATAATGGTTATATAATTATCAATAATAAAACTATATCTTCAAAAAAAATTCATATTGAACCAGAGGATCGAAATATTTCACTTGCCTTTCAAGACAATAGTTTATTTCCACATTATAATGTCGAAAAAAATATATTAATTGGAACAGAAAAAAAAAATAAAAAAAAAACCAAAATAAATGCAAAAGAAATAGTAGAATTTTTAAATCTAAAAAAAATATTAAATAAATATCCACATGAGATAAGTGCTGGCGAAGCACAAAGATCATCACTAGCAAGAGCTTTAGTTTCGAATCCAGACTTATTATTATTAGACGAGCCATTGTCCAATGTTGACCAAAGCTTTAAAGAAGAAATTCAAGTCGAATTAAAACAATTATTAAGTAAATCCAAAATAACAACTATAATTGTTACACACGACTCGTACGAAGCGTTTTACTTAGGAAGTAAATGTGGAATAATATTAAATAAACAACTTAAACAATTTGATGATCCTTATAATGTTTATCATTTTCCTAATTCAGTAGAAGTTGTAAATTTTTTAAATAGAGGAATTTTAATTCCTGCAAAAGTAACAAGTGAAAATAGTTTAGAAAATAATGATCTTGGAACAATTAAAGGTAATTTTGTTAAACACTATCCAAATGGGTCAGAAGTAAAACTTTTATTACAGCCAGAAGATTTAGAACATGATGATAAAAGTAATTTAAAATTAGAAGTCGTTGATCGTAAATTTAGAGGAACAAATTTTATTTATACTTTAAAAACACCAAGCGAGTTACAAATTCCTGTATTTGTTCATTCACACCATATTCACCAGCATGAAATAGACGAAAAATTTGGTATTAAACGACCAATTCACATTGACCACATTGTCTGTTTTTAAGTATTATTATACTTTAAAAATATATCCATGGATAAAGATTTACCAAGAAGCACCAAAGTTGTAGTTATTGGAGGCGGCGTAGCCGGAACATCGTGTGCATATCATCTAGCTAAATTTGGCTGGAAAGATGTAGTTCTATTAGAGAGAGACCAATTAACTTCTGGAACTACATGGCATGCAGCTGGTTTAATGGGTCAATTAGGGGCCTCATCTACTATTACAAAGTTAAGAAAATATACTTTGGATCTTTATCAAGAATTAGAAAAGAAAACTGAATTATCTATAGGATTAAAACAAAATGGAGCAATTACAGTAGCTACCACAAAAGAGAGAATGAAAGAGTTGTTGAGACAAGCAACTACCGCTCAACTATCGGATGTTGAAGTACATGTTTTAGATAAAAAACAAACAAAAGATTTATATCCTGTTGTAAATAATGAAGACATAATTGGAAGTGTTTTTATGCCAAAAGATGGTCAAGCTGATCCAGTAGGCGTAACCAATGTTTTAGCAAGAGCTGCTAGAATGGAAGGAGCACAAATTTTTGAAAAAACTCCAGTAACAAAAATTCTTGTTAAAAATAATTCTATAGTTGGAGTTGAGACTGATAAAGGAAAAATTGATTGTGAATATGTTGTTTTAGCAACAGGTATGTGGTCTAGACAAATAGGGGAAAAAATGAATGTTAGTATTCCATTGTATCCCAATGAACATTTTTATGTGATCACGGAACCAATGAAAGATTTACCAAAAAACTTACCAGTTTTAAGAGATTATAATAATTGTCTCTATCTTAAAGAAGACGCAGGGAAAATTTTAGTTGGAATTTTTGAACCAAATGCAAAACCAGCCTTTAAAAATACTGGTGTTGTTCCAGATGATTTTTCATTTGGTGAATTACCAGATGATTTTGATCATTTCGAACCTTATTTACAAAAATCATTTCACAGGTTGCCTATGTTAGAAAATGCAGGAATTAGAAAATTCTTCTCTGGTCCTGAGTCATTTACTCCTGATACTCAATATCTTTTAGGTGAAACGCCTGAGATTAAAAAACTTTTTACATGTTGTGGTTTTAATAGTATTGGAATTGCAAGTTCAGGAGGCGCTGGACGAGTTACTGCAGAATGGATGATTAATGGACATATTAATGAAGATTTATTTTCATTAGATATTAAAAGATTTCAAAAATTTCATTCATCAAAAAAATTTATTATGGAGAGAGTTACAGAAACACTTGGTGATTTATATGGAATGCATTGGCCATATAAACAACATAAAACATCAAGAAACCAAATTGTATTACCCTACCAAGAAGAGCTAAAAAAATTAGGAGCTTGTTTTGGAACCTCTGGTGGTTTTGAAAGACCAATGTGGTATGCGTTAAAAGGTGAAAAGGCTGATTACATTTATAGTTTTGGTTATCAAAATTGGTATCCATCAGCTGAATATGAGACTAAAAATACCAGAGAAAATGTAGGATTATTTGAGTTATCTCCTTTTTCAAAATTTGACCTTGAAGGGCAAAATGTTCATGAAGAATTACAAAAAATATGTACTGCAAACATAAAAGATGTTGAGGGTAGAGCAACCTATACTCAGATGTTAAATGAAGATGGAGGAATAGAAACAGATGTTACTGTTACTTGTCTTGAAAAAAACCATTTTAGAGTGATAGGTCCAGCAGCAACAAGAGAACATGATAAATTTCATATAAAAAAACATATTTCAGAAGAGGTCAATTTTAAAGATTTAACAGAAGATTTAACATGCCTAGGATTATACGGACCAAAATCAAGGAATTTACTATCTAATATCAGTAATGATGATTTTACAAATGAAGGCATAAAGTTTAGTCATGGAAAATTTGTTACTATTGACGGAGTTAAAGTCTGGGCTCAAAGATTGTCTTATGTAGGAGAAGTAGGTTTTGAATTATATGCAAACATAGATGAAAGCAAAAAACTATTTTTAGCTATTATTAAAGAAGGTAAAAATCATGGCTTATCACTTTGTGGAGCTCATGCAATGGATATTATGAGAATGGAAAGTGGTTTTTTACATTGGGGACATGATATATCGCCTGAAGAAAATCAATATCAAGCAGGACTTAAATTTGCAATCAGTTATAAAAAAAATATAAATTTTGTTGGAAAAGAAGCATTATTAAAAATTAAAGATCAGAACCCCACAAAATCATTAGCTATGATGGTGTTGAAAGATAACAGACCTGGAGAACCTTTGTTACTTCATGAAGAGCCAATTTACTTGGATGATAAAATAATTGGAAGAACAACATCAGGAAACTATTCATTTAATTTTAAAAAAAATATCTCATTTGGTTATGTCAACTCTGGAAATACTATAGAAAATTTGGTCAATAAAAATTTATCTATTGAAGTTGAAAAGAAAAAATACCCTGTAACAATAATCAAAAAACCCTTAAATCAAAAAAATATAAAAGATATTTAATGTTAAAAATAATTTCAAAAAAAAATAGGGCTGCAGAAATTATTTGTAATCTTAATAAAATTGACAATAAGCAATTAAAAGAAATTAAGTCTACACTTGACAAGTATGGAATGATTTATTTTCCAAAACAAAAACTTAGTTCCAAAAATTATCTTAATTTTGCAAAAAAATTTGGTAAACCAGCTAATTATCCAAGATTGAAAGGTTTAAATAAAAAATATCCTCAAATAACTGTTGTACAACGTAAATCTACTGACAAAGGACCTAGCTTTGGTGAACAATTTCACACAGACTCCTCTTATACAAAAAAACCTCCTAGATACACGATGTTACTTTCTAAACTAGTACCTAAAAAAGGTGTTGCTAATACTGACTTTTCTTCGCAGTACTTAGCTTATGAAAAATTATCAAAAAATTATAAAAATAAGCTTAAAAAATTAAAAGGCATCTACTCTTCACATGGACCAATATCAATCACAACTGTGGAGAGAGAAAAAGAAAAAGGAAAAATATCTAAAGAACTGATTTCCAGACATAAAATAATAAGAACTATTAAAAATAAAAAAACTATATACTGTAGCCCAGGACACTTTTTAAAATTTAATACATATATGACTAAACAAAAAAAAGACTTAAAGAAGTTCTTATTCAATCATCAGACAAAAAAAACCTTTCAATATTCATTAGAATGGGAAAAAGATCAGCTCGCTATTTGGGATAATAGAGCCATGCTCCATCAGGCTACACCATTTAAAGGTAATAGAATACTTCATAGAATAACAATACTTTAATAAAATGTATTCAATATTTCTTGGGTTAACGCCTTTTATCTTTATCACGCTATTTGGTTTTGTTTTTGGAAAACTAAAAATTTTTGATTTAGGTCATGCAAAAGTTTTAAATTTATTTTTATTCTATGTAGCGGTCCCTGCCTTAATAATTAAATTTGTTGCTCAAAGTGAAATCGGCCAAGTCGATATAAAACAGATAGTTTCATATTTTTTAATGCAAGGAAGTCTTGGGTTTTTAACATTTTTATTAACATCAAAGTTTTTTAAAAGACCTATTCCAGAATCTATTATATGGGCATTAATGGTAGCACTATCAAATCATGTAACATTATTATTACCTATTACAAAAATCTATTTTGGAACTGAAGTAATTACTCAAGTAACAAGTATAATATTAATGGATGGGGTTATTTTATTATCTGTAATTGCTTTTTTTTTAGAACTTACTACTAAAAAAAATATTCGATTAACTGTATTTATAAAGAACATAGTTCTTAATCCAATGATATTTTCAATCTTAATTGGTCTTTTACTATTTATGTTTAAGATAAATATCGATGATACGCCAATAGACTACGTTCTTTCTGTTTTGGCAGCTTGTGTTTCGCCTATAGGACTTTTCGCAATTGGTATCACATTATCTTTTTACACACATAAAGTTATTAATAAACTAACTGCTTCTGTATCTATATTGAAATTAGTAGTTTCCCCAATCATCCTATTGATAATCGGCTTTATTATATTTGATGCTGGACAACCTGAAAAAATTCCTGGTGCTTTTTTTGTTAGTGTTGCACCATGTGGTCATACGGCTGTAGTATTATGTTCTGCCTATAATGTAAGTCCTGAAAATATAATAAAAGCTTTATTTATCTCAACTTTTGCATCATTTGCTACCATATTTTTTGCTATTCAATATTTAACAACTTAAGTTAATTAATATTATCTAAGATTTTATTAGCACATTCTTTTGTATTGCTATCACCATCTAGATCTTTAGTTCTATTATGTTTTTCTAGCAAAGTTTTTTCGATTGAACTTACTATTCGCGTGGCAGCTTCTTTTTCGCCTAAATAATCTAACATCATAGCGCCAGACCAAATTTGACCTATTGGATTTGCAATACCTTTTCCAGCAATATCAGGTGCTGATCCATGAACAGGCTCGAATAAAGAAGGATGTTTATTTGTCGGGTTAATATTTCCTGATGGAGCTATACCAATTGTTCCCGTACATGCTGGACCCAAATCGGATAAAATATCTCCAAATAAATTTGATGCTACGACAACATCAAACCACTCTGGTGTTAAAACAAATCTTGCAGCTAAAATATCGATATGAAATTGATCTGTTTTTATCTCAGGAAAATCTTTTTTATTTTCATAAAATCTTTGGTCCCAGTATGGCATGGTTATAGAAATACCATTTGATTTTGTGGCATTAGTTAATTTTTTTCTATCTCTTGTTTTTGCTAATTCAAATGCAAATTTTTGAACTCTATCTATTCCATGTTTAGACATTATAGTTTCTTGTATGACAATTTCTCTTTCAGTATTTTGATACATTTTTCCACCTACCGAAGAATATTCACCCTCTGTATTTTCACGTACTATCATCATATCTATGTCGCCAGGTTTTTTATTTGCTAATGGTGCATTTACTCCTTCAAATAATTTTACTGGCCTTAAATTAATAAATTGATCAAATTCTCTTCTAAACTGCAGTAGGGAACCCCATAAAGTAATATGATCTGGGTATTTATCTGGCATACCTACTGCACCAAAAAATATCGCATCATGATTACCAATTTGTTGTTTCCAATCATCAGGTAGCATTTTTCCATGCTTTTCATAATAATCGCATGATGAAAAATCAAATTCATCTATCTTCAATTTAAATTGATGTTGATTTGCCACTTCTTTAAGTATTTTTAAAGCCTCTGGAACAACCTCTTTTCCAATACCATCTCCAGCAATTGAGGCAATTTTGTATTCTTTCATCCTTACTTAGTAAAAGTATCGTTAAATTGTTTAGCTACTCTTACAAAAGTAGTACATTTACTAAGTTGTTTAAGAGAAGGGGCTCCCACATAAGTACAGCTACTTCTGACACCACCAAGAATATTATTTATCGTATCTTTAATTTTTCCTCGATATTTAATTCTCACTGTTCTACCCTCACTACTTCTATAGTCAGATAAACCCCCGTAATGTTTCTTATTTGCTATGTCAGAACTTGACCCGTAAAATTCTATAAATTTATGACCATTTGATTTTATTAGCTTACCTTCACCTTCATCGTGACCAGCAAACATTCCTCCAAGCATCACAAAATCTGCACCTCCACCGAAAGCTTTTGCGACATCACCCGGACAAGTGCAACCTCCATCAGCAATTATATGTGCCCCTAAACCATGGGCAGCATCAGCACATTCAATGACAGCACTTAACTGAGGATAACCAACACCTGTTTGAATTCTTGTAGTACAAACACTACCTGGTCCAATTCCAACTTTTACAATATCTGCTCCTGATAATACTAATTCTTGCGCCATATCAGCTGTTACCACGTTACCAGCAATAATAGTTTTAGTAGGATATTTATCTCTTACAGATTTTAAAAATTTACTAAAGTGTTCAGAATAACCATTAGCAACATCAATGCAGATAAATTTTATGAAACTATATTCTTTTAAAATTTTATCTAAATTTTCAAAATCTTCTTTTTTTATTCCTATACTTAAAGCAATATTTGGATGAATAGATTTTATTTTTTTGAATTTTTTTATTTTTTGAATGTTATGCTGTTTAGTTAAACAAGTGATCATTCCGTATTCAGAAAGCTTTTCAGCTACACCAAGTTCACCAACACCATCCATATTTGAGGCCATGATAGGAATTCCAGACCATTCATTATTACTATATTTAAATCTATAAGTTCTTTTTAGATTTACATCTTTACGACTTTGAAGAGTACTTCTTTTAGGTCTAAAAAGTACATCTGAGTAGTCTAATTTTAGTTCTTCTTCAATTCTCACGAGTCCGAATTTATACAGGTGCTCAAAGCAAATTCAAATTAATTATTAATATTGATGCAGCGTTTTCATTGGCTTTAATTTAAAAAATACATATTATTAGGCATGTTTAATGGTTTTAAGTCAAAGTATGTAAAGGTAAAAAAGGGCAAGGTTTTTTGTAGAGTTGGTGGTGAAGGTCCTCCATTACTTTTACTACACGGATATCCACAAACACATTTAATGTGGCACAAAACAGCCCCTGAGTTATCTAAAAGATTTACAGTGGTTGCTGCAGATTTAAGAGGATATGGAAATAGTCTTGCTCCAGCATCAGATAGCAAACATTACAACTACTCAAAAAGAGAAATGGCAAGTGACGTGAAACAGATGATGATAAAATTAGGGTTTAACAAATTTTTTGTTGCAGGACATGATAGAGGTGGAAGAGTTGCTCACAGGCTAGCAAGAGACCATAGAAAAAATATAATAGCTCTTAGTGTTTTAGATATTTGTCCAACATTAGATATGTACGAACTAACTACGAGAGATTTCGCAAAAGCTTACTTTCATTGGTTTTTTTTAATTCAACCAAAATGGTTACCTGAGAAAATGATAATGAGCGATCCACGTAAATGGATGAAAAGTTGTTTAGATAAATGGTCAGGTAATCACAAATTTGGAAAAGTTGAAGAAAATTATTTAAAATGTTTCAAGCAACCAAAAAGAATTCATGGATCTTGTGAAGATTATAGGGCGTCTGCAACTATTGATTTGGATCATGACAAAAAAGATAGAAAGAAAAAACTAAATATTCCAGTCCAAGTGTTATGGGGAAATAAGGGAGTAATTGGAAAACAGTTCAAACCATTAAAAATTTGGCAAAGATATACTGAAAAAAAAGTTATAGGTTATCCTATAAACTCAGGTCACTTCATTCCAGAGCAAAATCCAAAGGCAACTATTAAACATTTAACTGATTTTTTTTTGAAGAAAATTAAGTAATTAGCCTTACTTGATGTGATCAATAATCGCGCATATCATTCTTGATAATATTAAATTCACCTTTAAATATAACTAATGTCCTCTTTACTTAAAAATTCAGAATTAACCTCAGAAAAAGCAGATAGCATTGTTTCTGAAACTCTAAATAATTGTGATGATGGTGAGCTTTATATAGAGGATACAAAATCTGAGACAATTGTATTAGATGATAACAAAATTAAAAGTTCAAATTATACATCTGACTTAGGTTATGGTTTTAGAGCTGTAACAGGTGATACAGTTGCTTATTCTCATTCAAACGAAATTTCTGAAAAATCATTAAAAAATTCTAGCGAAAATCTTAAGTCAACTTTAAAAAATAATAGAGGAACATATAATTCAGAAATTAAAAAAACTAATCAGAAGCTTTATAAAGACGTAGATCCAATTGAGAGCAAGTCAATGAAATCAAAAATTGAATTGCTGAACAATATGAATGAATATGCCAGATCAAAAGATAGTTCAGTTAAACAAGTAACAGCTAGCCTTCTAGCAGAAAAGAAAAATGTTGAGATCATTAGATCTGGAGGAGAATTATTATCAGATAATAGACCTTTAGTTAGAATAAATATATCAGTAATGGTTGAAAAGAATGGTAGAAAAGAAACTGGTGTTTTTGGTATTGGTGGAAGACAAGATTATGATGAATATCTTAAAAATGATAATTGGAAAAAAGTTTGTGATGAAGCATTTAGAATTGCAAGTACAAATATAGAGAGCAAACCTTCTCTTGCGGGAGAAATGAAAGTTGTTCTAGGACCTGGTTGGCCTGCAATTTTAATTCATGAAGCTGTAGGTCATGGACTAGAAGGTGATTTTAATAGAAAAAAAACTTCAGCTTTTCATGATTTAGTTGGTAAAAAAGTTGCGAGCGATGGAGTTACAATAATCGATGATGGAACATTAGATAATAGAAGAGGTAGTTTAAATATTGATGATGAAGGAACGCCAACAGAAAGAACAGTTTTAATTGAAAATGGTATCTTAAAAAATTTCATGCAAGATAGACTAAATGCAAGACTTATGAATACAAAATCAACAGGAAATGGAAGAAGAGAGAGCTATAAACATGTCGTGATGCCTAGAATGAGAAATACGATAATGTTAGGTGGATCAAGCACCCAAGAAGAAATGATTAAGTCAGTAGATAAAGGTATTTTTGCTGTAAGTTTTGGTGGTGGTCAAGTTGACATTACCTCTGGAAAATTCGTTTTTAATTGTACAGAAGCTTATGAGATTATAAATGGAAAAATTGGATCTCCAATTAAAGGAGCTACTTTAATTGGTGATGGACCATCTTCTTTAAAAGAAATTTTAATGGTTGGAAATGATATGATGTTAGATCCTGGCATTGGAACATGCGGTAAAGCTGGACAGGGTGTGCCCGTGGGTGTTGGACAACCATCTCTACTTATCAATAATATGACTGTTGGTGGAACTCAACTCTAATAAAATGATTAAAGATCAAGAGTATCTAAAAAAAATTGCAGATATATGCCTTAGTAAATCAAAAAAATTAGGTTCATCTGATGCAAATATATTAGTGCAAAGTTCTGTTTCTGAAAATGTAAATGTAAGGAATAAAAAACTTGATGGATCTGAAAGGTCTGAAAATCTTGGAGTAGTCCTTACAACTTATTTAGGTAAAAAAAAGTCCTCAATAGCCTCATCAAATCTTAAAGAAAAAAATTTAGATGAGCTAGTAAATAGATGCATTGAAACAATGAAGATTACACCTGAGGATGAATATAATTCATTACCAGATAAAGACCTCCATTTTAAAGGATTAAAAGACTTAGACTTGTATGATGAAACTCATTTAAGCAATGAAGACAAGATTAATTATATAAAAGAGGCAGAAGAGGAAGCTTTTTCAAATGATAAAATAATAAATACTAATGGATCTGGATTTGGTGAGAACAAATCAAATTTTTTATTAGCCAATTCAAATGGATTCGCTGATGGATATAAAACGTCACAATTTACTGCATACTGTGAAGTTGTTTCAAAAAGCAATGGAAGCATGGAAAGAGATTATGAGTATACAAGTAAAAGGTTTTATAGTGATATTTTGAAACCTAAACAACTTGGATCTATTGCAGCGGAACATGCAGTAAAGAAATTAAATCCAAAAAAAATAAAAAGTGAAAAAATTAGTCTAATATTTGATAAAAGAATATCAAAAAACTTTCTATCTATTTTTGCAAGTGCAATATCATCAAGTGCAATAGCAAAAGGAACAACATTTTTAAAAGATAAATTAAATCAACAAGTTTTTAACTCTGAAATAAATATATTAGATCACGGTAATATAAGAAAAGCCAATGGATCTCGTTACTTTGATAGCGAAGGTATAGCAGTGGTTAACCTTGATTTGATAAAGAACGGTATTCTCCAAGACTATTTAATTGATACTTACAATGGTAAAAAAATAAATAGAAAATCTAATGGTAGGGCAAGTGGAACAACAAATTTATATTTTCAAAATGGATCAAAAACATTTGAAGATCTAGTAAAATCAGAAAATAAAATCTTGTATATTAAAGAAACTATTGGACATGGTACAAATATTATTAACGGTGATTATTCTGTAGGAGCATCTGGCATGATGATTGAGAATGGAGAGTTTTCATACCCAGTAAGTGAAATTACAATTGCTGGAAACTTAAATAATATTTTTAAAAATATAACCTTAGCCGACGATTTGGAATTTAATTATGCAACGAATTCACCGACAATGATGGTTGAAGGTATGGTTGTAGGTGGAAAATAATTTCTAAATGAAAAAAATAATAACCATTTTTTTTGCAATTTTTTTTATTACTAACTCATCAAACTCTAATGAATACGAAATAAGATTAAATGACTTATTTGAAAAATTAAAAATTCAAAACCACTCAATTGCAATTGACACAGAGATGAAAATTTGGGATATTTGGACAAAGCATCCCACTAATCAAAATTTAACTTCTTTGCTATCAAGAGGAACAAAATTTATGAATCAAGAGCAATATTCAGTTGCTGTAGATATATTCACAACAGTAATTAAAAAAGATCCTGCTTGGGCAGAAGCTTGGAATAAAAGAGCAACTGTCTTTTATTTAATGGGCAAATATCAAGATTCTCAAAATGATATAGACAAGGTATTAAAACTAGAGAAAAGACATTTTGGAGCATTATCAGGACAGGGTCTCGTTCAAATAAAGCTAAAAAATTACGAAAAGGCTTTAAAGAGTTATGAAAAAGTAAAAGAGATTTATCCGTCCATGAGGTCACCACAAATAATGATACCACAGATTAAAGAGTTGATTAAAAATCAATCTGTGTAAATGAAAAAACTGCTAATAATATTTTTTATCAATATTTTTGCAGTTAATTCTGCTTATTCTGTAGAAGAAGTCCTTACTTCTTTAAAAGAGGGAGGAAAAATAATTTTTATTAGACATGCGCTTGCACCAGGGAATGGAGATCCAGAAAATTTTGATTTAAATGATTGTTCTACCCAAAGAAATTTAAATCAAAGAGGAATTGAACAGTCAAAATTTATTGGAAGTATATTTAATAAAAACCAGATTAAAATTGAAAATGTCTATTCAAGTGAATGGTGCAGATGTATAGATACAGCTAAATTTGCTTTTAAAAATTATCTAACATTTAGCGCACTTAACTCTTTTTATGATATTAGATTTGAAGCAAATGAAGAGAGGCAAATAACTCAACTAAAAGAGTTTATTAATCAATGGAATGGTAAAGAAAATATAATTTTTGTTACTCATTTTGTTGTTATATCTTCAATGCTAAATATAGGGACTTCTTCAGGAGAAATAGTAATAACCGATAAGAATTTAAATATCATTGGATCAATTGATACTTTGTAATATATTAATTTAAGATTTATGAAAACAATATTTATTATAGGATCAAAAAAGCATACTTTAAAATACACTAGAAAAATGCCTGAAGGCGAAGTAAAAAAAATGAAATCTTTTGTAACTAATAAAGGTCAAAAGTTAGAAAAAACATCCAAGTTTAAAATTCTAAATATTTCAGACGAAAAAACAGCAAGAGTGTTTAAGATCAGTTTATAATATTTAATCCAGAAATAGAAACTAAATGAAGAAATCTAAAAGAAGTAATGTAGACCCATTTATTGTAATGGATGTAATGGAGTCTGCTAGAAAAGCAGAAGCTAATGGCAAGCATGTAATTCATATGGAAGTAGGTCAACCAGGAACACCAGCACCAAAGCGTGCCAAACAATTTATTTCAGATGAAATTTCTAATAATGATCTTGGCTATACAGTTACTTTAGGTTTGCCAGAATTACGAAATAGAATTTCTAAATTGTATGGAGATTGGTACAATATTGATTTAAACCCAGACAGAATAATTATAACAACTGGATCTTCAGGAGCATTTATACTTTCTTTTGCAGCATTATTTGATGTTGGAGATAGAGTAGGCATTGCCGCTCCAGGCTATCCTAGCTATAGACAAATTTTAAAGTCTCAAGATTTAATTCCAATTGATATTTTTACGGAGTTGCAAAATAAATTTCAGCCTATACCGAAAGATATTAAAGAAAATAATTTAAATGGTTTATTAGTTGCTTCTCCTGCAAATCCCACCGGCTCAATGCTTGATAAAAAAAAACTAGAAGAACTTATTAATACTGCGCATGAAAATAAAGTGAGTTTTATTAGCGATGAGATTTATCATGGAATTCAATATGAAAATAATCCTACATCTGCATTAGAAATTTCAAATGAATGTTATGTTATAAATTCATTTTCTAAATATTTTTCTATGACAGGTTGGAGAGTAGGTTGGATGATCGTTCCTGAAGATCATGTGAGACAAGTAGAAAGATTATCTCAAAATCTTTTTATTTGTCCTCCTCATGTTAGTCAATTAACTGCTCTATCAGCAATGGATGCAAAAGAGGAATTAAATACAAATGTAGAGGTTTATAAAAAAAATAGATCAATTTTGTTAGAAGAGTTACCTAAGGCTGGTTTAAATAAATTTTCTCCCCCAGATGGTGCTTTTTATATCTACATTGATATTTCAGAGTATTCGAAAGATAGCCTTAACTTTTGTAAAGAAGTGCTTGATAAAGTAGGAGTAGCAATAACTCCTGGACTTGATTTCGATCAAAAAAGAGGAAATTCTACAATAAGGTTTTCATACGCTAGAAGCACTGAGGATATAATTGAAGGAGCAAATAGAATAAAAAAATTTATGAAAGAAGAGTATTTAAAATAATAATGAAAACCGCTGTTTTATTTGGCTCATCTGGGTTAATTGGATCTAATTTACTAGATAATTTAATCAAAAATAATACTTACAACAAAATAAAAATATTTGTTAGAAAATTACCTTCTATTGATAATTCAAAAGTTGAAGTAATCAATACAGATTTTTTAGATTTAGACACTTTAAAAGAAAAATTAACAGGTGATGATTGTTTTTTTTGCATTGGTACAACTCACAAAGACACACCTGATAAAATCGAATATAGAAGAATAGAATATGACTTACCCGTACAATTAGCAAAAATTGCAAAATTTAATTCAATTAGTAATTTTATTTATGTCTCCTCAATTGGAGCAAATCCAAAAGCCTCAAGTACCTATTTAAAAAATAAAGGTCAAGTAGAGGAGGAGCTAAAAAAAATTGGGTTTTCTAACCTAAGCATTATTCAACCCTCATTTTTAGTTGGCAACAGAAAAGACTTTAGAATTATTGAGGTTTTAGGAATTCCAGTGATGAAATTTTTATCCTTATTCTTTTTTGGTGGATTTAAAAAATATACTCCAATAAAAGTTGAGATAGTTGTGAATGCAATGATCAAACTTGCCTCAGGAAATAATAGTGAGCAAACTTATTTATCTGATAGGTTGCAAGAGTTAGGATCTAACTAGATGAGAAAATCAATAATATCGATATCTTTTTTGATTTATATATTCTGTATTTTACCTTACTCTACTTTAATGGCTTATGAGGAATCTCAATATGATGTAGTATATAAATCTGAAATATACGAAGTGAGACATTATAAAGACCGTCTAGTTGTCGAAGTTGTAAGTAGAAATGATGACAGTAGTTTTAGAAAACTTTTTAAATATATCTCGGGTCAGAATAATAAATCCCAAGAAATTAAAATGACTGTGCCAGTAACACAGGGTGAGAAGGATAATGGATACTATATGCAATTTTATCTTCCATCAAAATTTACAAAAGAGAATGCGCCTATACCCACAAATTCAGATGTTAAAATCTCAACAATAGAAGAAGGTTTTTTTGCTGTAATAGAATATTCTGGAAGAGCCTCAGATAATAATTTCTTCAAACATAAGGAAATTCTTAATAAAAAACTCTTAGAGGATAAAGTAATCATTAAAGGACCTCCAATAAGAGCAACCTATAACGGGCCTTTTACGCTTCCTATGATGAGACGCAACGAAGCTATGTTTAAAGTTGAGTGGAGTAAATAGATTACATTTTGCCATATATATTAATTTCTATCGCCTGATAGTTTAATTTCATTAATCAGAAAGGTATTTTATGAAAAAATTATTTCTAATTTTATTTGTATCATTTGGTTTAAACAGCTCTGTTTTTGCTGATGGTCATGTAAAAAGAATTTTATCAACTAGTCAGACTGGTATGGGTAACGATATTGTTTATCCATCCGGAAAAGCTAAGATCACAGCTTTTGAATTTACTGTGCCCGTAGGAGGCCCTGTAGTTCCGCATACTCACTCGTTCCCTGTTTTAATAATGATACAACAAGGAGAAATTGAACTTACTCAAGGTGGCAAAAGCTATGTTTACAAAGCTGGAGATGCATTTATAGAAGATGTAGGTGTGGCTCATGAATCTAAAAATATTGGAGATGTTCCTGTTAAAGCAATTGTTGTTGCTATGGGAGTTGAAGGTCAAAAAATTATGACCCCAGTAAAATAGAAAGAAAAAATATGGGGCAACTATTTTTACATGCCCCATATCTCATTCTTTAAGCTATATTTTTTTACTCTCTTTTTTCAAGTGTCCCAATGTTTCCCCAGAATTTTTTCCTGATTTGATAACGTATCCACTTGTACCGTTGGCATTAGCTTCTACAGTTTTCAAATTTCGAAACATTAATTGATTCAGCCTAGCGTTCTTTGAGCCTCGGCTAAACGAACTTAAAACTCTGTGCATTCTTTTCATACACTCTCCTTGTTTGTTTTTCCAAAACTCGCTTTTAACCGATGCGATATCGGCCTCTTTTTCACCATGAGATATGGTATTAATAAAGTATCTTTTACAAATAATATTTTCAATTAGATAACTTATTATTATGACCAAACTGGGTTTTAAAATTGTTTAATACTTAGAGAATAACTAAGTCTGTCTTTTGATTACCTAGTCTTTCATTTCCTTTTTCAGTAACAATGTAAGTCTCACCTAGATTCATAGCTAACTCATTTTTACTATCCATTAGAATCATGTGCATAAAGAAAACATTTCCTGGTTGGATTACATAAGGATTGCCTGTGTAAAGCATTGGCCAATCCATCCAATTAGGGGAAAATGTTGCACCTAATGAATATCCACATGCATTCATCCGACAATCTTTATAACCTAAATTATCAAATATTTTTGCATGCATATCAAAAACCTCTCCAATTGTATTGCCAGGTTTTAATGTATTTTCACAGTTTTTTAGTGCTTCTTCACAAGCCTCTTGCATTTCATAATGTTTGGGATTTGCTTTTCCAATCGGTATAGTTCTGAACATTGCAGAATGATAATGTCTATACGTGCCTGCCCATTCAATAGTTAGTTGATCTACACTATTAAGTATTTGTTTTTCTGATTGATATCTACATAGTAGTGCGTTTTTACCAGAACCTATTATAAATTCATTTGCAGGATAGTCACCACCTCCTTCAAAAATTACTCTATTCATTTCAGCAAGAATTTTAC
The DNA here is from genome assembly GCA_902594335.1 of uncultured Pelagibacteraceae bacterium. Taxonomy (GTDB): domain Bacteria; phylum Pseudomonadota; class Alphaproteobacteria; order Pelagibacterales; family Pelagibacteraceae; genus Pelagibacter. The sequence goes on from CACJLY010000003.1 coordinate 70,077, forward strand.
TTTCACTCACTCCCTTTTTAGCAAATTTCCAAACTTCATCTAAAGCTTTGTCGGCAAGGGTTGCTGCTTTCTTAACATAAACTATTTCTTCAGGAGATTTAATTACTCTGAGTTTTGTTATTAATTCAGATTTATCATCTAATGAGCAAAAATTTTTTAATGATTTATTTAAATTAATTGCATTACGTCCAGTAAGTCCATAAGCTTCATACTCAATACCGATCTTTTTGTCTTTTAAGTTAAGTTCGTTTAAGATTTGTTTTAGATCTTCTGAGGGATTAGAATCGTCTTTATCAACCCAAATTTTTATATTTTCTATATTAGAAGTATTTTGTGCTTGTCTTAAATCAGGAGCTCTAGTTAATAATATTAAATTACCTTTTTGGTCTAATATTAAAGACTGAAAAAAAACATAACCAAATGTATCGTAACCAGTCAGCCAATACATAGACTCTTGTCTAAACATTACCAAGGCATCTATTTTTTCCTCTTTTAATTTAGTAATAACTTTATTTTTTCTACTTTTGAATTCTTCTGAGGAAAAATGAAGACCCATTAATTGATAGTGGTTCTAACTGATCCGATTTTATCAACTTTGGCTATATATTCGCCCTTATTTTTTATTGGAACAACTCCTACCGTTGAGCCAGTGAATACGTAGAAATCTTTCTCTAATTTTACTTTTTCTTTCCTAATTTTATTTAAGACAAATTTTAGAGAATTAAGAGGGTTTATATAAACAGTATTTGTATTACCTTTAACATTTAAACCCTTATTATTTTTTAAATTTGTTTTTAAATTATTTAAATTCAATTTTTTAAACTTCTTTTTTGGTCCCGTAATAAATTTAATATTTACTCCAAAATCACTGCATAAATCACCTAAATACTTAATGCCTTTTTTCTTCTGTCTAAAACCTACTACCTCAATACAAGGACCCATATGGGTTATAAATTTTGTGACATTTTTTGGATTTAGCCTACCTTTGAAACCAAAAAAGGATTTTTTAATTATGTAATAAACTTCTACTTCAATACCAAGAGCATATTTATTTACCTTAACTTTATCTCCGGATTTAATAAGGTTTTTTTGAAATACTGTTGAATGGAAAGGTTCTTTTTCTTTTAACTTTTTTAACAGAGCAAAAATAGTTCCACCTGCTTTAAATCCTATTTTGCTATCATCAATTTTACTTTCACATAACATTCTTAATTTATGCGCAAGTTTAATATTTTTGCAAAACTTCTCTGGTATTGGATTGATTAATTTATTTTTGTTGTAGGCATTAACTAGTCTTTTTGATACTGATTGAATATCATTTTTCATAGCAATAGATTATTGAATAACTGTCATTGGATCAAGTCTAGTTTGAAACCAATTAACTCTAAAGTCTAAATGAGGACCTGTTGATCTGCCAGTAGAACCTACTGTACCAATTATATCACCTTGTTTTATTAAGTCTCCAACGTTAACCATTACATTTTCTAAATGTGAATAGATTGTTGAAATGCCATGGCCGTGGTCCATTATGATTGTTCCACCAGTGTAATAAAGATCATTTTCAGCCATTGTAACAACTCCAGTTCCAGAAGACTTTATCGGTGTTCCTTTTTTTGCAGCAATATCTATTCCATAGTGTGGCCATCTTGGTTTACCATTTAGAATTCTTTGACTTCCATAAACTCCACTTATTATTCCTTTAACTGGCATAATGAATTTGTTGCTAAAATAATTTAAATCTGAATTTATAGCCCTTGCTTCACCTATTTTTCCATTCTCTTTTTTTATTCTTTTGTAAACAGACTCTGGGGGTGTTACTTTATTTTCAGGTAATCCATCTATTCTTTGAATATTGTATTTTCTTTTAAATACACGTTTAGTAATTTGTTTAGTTTTACCATTTGAAATTTTAGTAATTAATACATCATATTTTCTATCTCTATCTATACCGAATACAAAGAAACCATTTTTGGATACTTTTATATTTTTTTTATCAATTAAAATTTGTGAACTAGGATCAGTTTTACCTAAAATATAATGCCCTTGAATAAACTTTCCGGTAAAATCAATTGCTAGAATATGTGTAGGAAATAAAATTGCTATTATAAGCAATATTTTTTTCATTATTTTGCGGTCCACCCACCGTCTATTTTTATAGATGTTCCTGTTATCATTGCTGCAGCATCTGAAGCTAAAAAACAAACTGCAGTTGCAACGTCACTCTCTTTTGCAGCTTTACCCATGGGAATATTTCCTAGGGCTAATTTTTTAAAATCTTTATTTTTAAAAAATTTTTTCACCATTGGAGTTTCAACAAAAGTTGGTGCTACGGTATTTACTCTTATATTTTTTGTGGCGAGTTCTACACCCATACCTTTAGTTAGTCCTTCAATTCCAAATTTGGTCATATTATAAACGTTTCTGCCGGACATTCCTACATGACCTAGTTGCGATGACATGTTAATAATGGATCCGCCTCTTTTCTTATTTTTTATCATCTTTTTTACAACTATTTGAGCAACATTAAATGCAGCTCTTAAATTTAAATCTATCAAATAATTTAAGCTTTCTTGTTTTACTTTATCAAATGGTTCTGGAATATTTGTTCCAGCATTGTTTACTAAAATATCTATTATTTTTATTTTTTTTAATTTTGAACTTAAATCTTGGTAATCCATTACATCACAGTTTATTTTTATCAATTTACTTTTTACTTTTTTTATATCTTTTTCTAGTTTATCTAAATCCGAGGAAGTTCTGCTTAGTCCTATTATTGTTGCACCAGCCTCAGCCATTGCAATAGAACAAGCTTTTCCCAATCCTTTTCCAGCTCCAGTAACAAGAGCATACTTATTTTTTAGATTAATTTTTTTTAAATACATTTAAATAAAAAGCCTTAAGTCCGTGTAAATTAATTCAACCGCAACAAACAATATAGCAAATAAACCAACCCATGCTATCCATTTATATTCTTTTATCCATTTAGAAATTAATGTTGCAGCAGTAGCCATTAAAATAATAGACAAAACAAGACCAAATATTAAAAGAAAATAATGATCTTTAGCAGCACCAGCAACACCTAGTACATTATCTAAACTCATCGTAAAGTCAGCTAGTAGAACAGTCCAAACAGCTTTCAACATTGATGAGCTATCAACTTTGATATTTTCCTCATCATCACCTGAATTTTTAATTACATCTACATAAAGTTTATAAACTATGTAAAGAAGCAACAGACCGCCAATTAATCTTAAACCTGTAATCTGTAAAAGATATGCTGTTATGAGAGTTAATAAAATTCTTAATATTACTGCTCCACCAATGCCCCAAAAAATAATTTTTTTCCTTTGTTCAGGAGGAAACTTTGAAGCAACCATTCCTATAATAATGGCATTATCTCCGGCTAAAATTAAATCTATAAATATTATTTGAAAAAAAATTGTTATTTCTTCGGTCATCTAGCATCTTCTATTATCATATCTGCTGCTTTTTCAGCAATCATAATAGTAGGTGCATTAGTATTTCCTGAGGTTATTGATGGCATAACAGATGCATCAACAATTCTTAAATTTTCTAAGCCATGAGCGACTAATCGATCAGATACAACTGCATTTTCATCAGTTCCCATTCTGCATGTACTCACAGGATGAAAAATAGTACTACAAAATTTTCCAGCTTCTTTAGCCAATTCCTCGTTATCCGTAATATGAATACCAGGTCTGTATTCCTCAGGCTCATACTCTTTATAAGCTTTTGAATTCATAACAATATTTCTTGTGATTTTTAGTGCTTTACCTGCAATTTCTCTATCTTCGTCTGTAGATAAGTAATTCATCTTAATTTCTGGAGATACTCTTGTATCAGATGATTTTAATTTAATTGAACCTCTGCTAGTTGGTCTTACATTTGTGATACTTGGAGTAAAAGCTGTGAATTTATGAAGGGAGCCTTTACCTAATACATCCGTGCTAGCTGGAGATACATGGAATTGCAAATTAGGAGTTGCTAAATGATCGTCACTTTTTACAAATCCACATAAATAACTAGCCCCAACTGTTAGTGGTCCTTTTCTAAATAAGAAATATTTTAGTCCAGTCATAAGCTTTTTAGTCATACTATAATAAATGTCATTTAAGCTTTCTAAATTTTTAACTTTATAAACTGGTCTTAACATTAAATGATCTGTTAAATTCATGCCCACACCAGGATGATCTTTGACTACATTTACATTATTTTTTTTTAAAAGATCTCCTGGACCAATACCAGAAGCTTGAAGTATATGAGGAGAACCTATTGTACCAGAACTTAAAATTACCTCTTTATTTGCTTTAACAGTAATTATATTCTCACCAACCCAATAATTAACTTTGTTAGCTTTTTTATTATCAAACTCAATGTTTTTAACATGAGCATTTGTAACTACTTTTAAATTTTTTCTTTTTTTCACAGGATTGAGATAGCCCACAGCAGTACTACATCTAAGCCCGTTTCTTACTGTAAAAGGAAAATAACCCATTCCCTCATTGTCACCATTATTAAAATCATCAGTTCTTTTGTGGCCAAACTCTTCTGCTGCATCCATAAATAGATCGCATACTTTAAAAGTCCCTCTTATTTGCTGAACAGCCAAAGGTCCACCAGATCCATGAAATTCATTTTCACCAAATTGAAAATCTTCAGATTTTTTAAAGTAGGGAAGCACATCTTCCCATGACCATCCTACATTACCAAGCTGTCTCCAATAATCAAAATCGTTAGATTGACCTCTAATATAAAGCATTCCATTTATTGAGGAACTTCCACCTAAAGTTTTACCTCTTGGGTAAACCATTTCTCTGTTGTCACAAAATTCTTCTTTTTCAGTCTGAAAACACCAATCCGTTTTTGGATTCAACATTGTTTTAAAATATCCGCCAGGAATATGTATCCATGGATTTGTATCTTTACTACCAGCTTCAATTAATAATACCTTGTGATTTGGATTAGCACTTAATCTATTTGCTAAAACACACCCAGCTGAACCAGCTCCTAAAATTATATAGTCAAAGTTTTCCATTAATTTTCAATTTTTTCTAATTCTATTAACATATAGATATTAATATTTATATCTGCTAAATTTAACCATGTTAAATGAGGATCAAATTAAACTTTATAAAAATGAAGGTTTAATTAAAAGCCCAACCTGTTTATCCAAAAATAAAGTGGAAGAGCTAAATTCTGCACTCGACAAATATCTTCTTGATCATGAAAATGAAAATAATGAATTTGTAAGCGGTTTATACGAGAGAGACGAAGCTTTTTTAAGATTTGCACTTTATCCTGAGATAATTGAGGAAGTTAAACAATTAATAGGTGAGGATATAATTTTATGGGGATCTTCACTTTTCTGCAAAGCTGAAAAAACAGGCAATGAAACACCTTGGCATCAGGATGGAGAATATTGGCCTATTAAACCACTAGAGTCTGTAACTATATGGCTAGCAATTGATGAAGTTACACCTGAAAATGGACCATTACAATATATTCCTGGATCACATTTAAATAAAAATCTTGCTGAACATAAAACCCTTGATAAAAAAAATGTAACACTAAACCAGACTTTAAAAAATATTGATCAAATAAAAGACAAGGCAAAGTTTGTTACTTTGCAGCCAGGAATGTTTTCTATACATGATGTATACTTATATCATGGTTCAAAACCTAATTATTCTGGAAATAGAAGGGCTGGATTAACATATAGGTATATGCCAGCTACAAGTTTATTCGATCACCAGGGTGCAAAAAAAATTGAAGAAAAAATTGGTTACTCATTGCAACGCCAATTACACTTAGTAAGTGGATCCGACAAAGCTAAAAATAAAATTTTTAAAGATCATACTAAATAATTTTAAGTGAAAAAACTTGATTGTATAATAGTAGGGGCTGGATTTTCAGGATTATATCAACTTCATTGTTTGAGAGATAAATTAAAATTAAACACTTTGGTCTTAGAAGAAGGAAATGATCTAGGAGGTACATGGTACTGGAATAGATACCCAGGGGCGAGATGTGATTCAGAGAGTTTTACCTATGGTTTTACTTTTTCAAAAAAAATTTTTAACAACTGGACTTGGAAAGAAAGATATCCTAAACAAAAAGTAATTTTAAAATATCTCAAATATTTTTCGAAAGAATATAATCTTAAAAAAAACATAGTTTTTAAACAAAAGGTAATATCTACACAATATTTTGAAAAAGAAAACTTATGGAAAATAAAAACGAACAATAAGAAAATTTATTTTGCAAAATATTTAATTTGTGCAGTTGGTTCCCTTTCCTCAATTAATTTTCCAAAAATAAAAGGAATAAACCAATTTAAAGGTCAACTACACCACAGTGGAAGATGGCCCAAAAAAAATATTAATTTTAAAAATAAAATTGTTGGACAGGTAGGAACAGGTTCTACTGGGATACAGATCGCACCTGAAATTGCCAAAAAAGCAAAAAAATTAGTTTTATTCCAAAGATCTCCGAATTTTAGTATTCCAGCAAGAAATAGAAAATTATCAATTACAAACATTAAAAACTATAAAAAAAATTTTAATAAATTAAGAAGTTTTTTAAAAAGAACACCAGGTGGCCATCCTTTTGAATTTCCAAAAAAATCTGCATTTGATTTTAACGAATCTAGAAGAAATCAGATGTATGAAAAATCTTGGCATTATGGAACTTTATCCTTTAGAGCAACTTTTAATGACATAGTAAAAACCATCAAAGCAAATAAAACAGCAGTTAAATTTATTGAAAATAAAATATACTCAACAGTAAAAAATAGAGAGTATGCAAAGATCCTTACTAATTTTGACCACCCATTTACTGCTAAAAGACCAACCTTAAATACAAATTATTATGAGATGTTTAATAAAAAAAATGTGGAATTAGTTGATTTAAAAGAAAACCCAATAATAAAAATTACCAAAAGAGGAATAAAGACAAAAAAAAATGAATACACACTAGATAAAATTATATTTGCAACAGGATTTGATGCTTTGACAGGTTCAATTGAAAAATTAAATATAACTGGAAAAAAGGGAATTAAATTGACTAAATATTGGAAAAGTGGACCTAAAAGTTTTTTAGGACTTCTTGTTCCTAACTTTCCAAATATGTTTATAGTTAGTGGTCCAGGAAGTCCCTCAGTATTAACAAATGTACCGGTACAAATAGAACAGCATGTTGAATGGATTACTAAATGTATTAAGTTTTTGGAAAATAATAAAAGACAAAGTATAGAAAGTACAAATGAAGCAGCAAAAAAATGGCAAAAAGAAATTACGAGCTCAGTTAAAAAAACATTATTTATGAAAGCAAAAAGCTCGTGGTATAAAGGCGACAATATACCTGGCAAGTCCAAATCTTTTTTACCTTATCCTGGTGGAATGCCAAAATATAGAAAAGCTTGCTTAAAAGTTGAGAAGACTAATTATAAAGAATTAAAAATAATCTAAATGAATAAAATTAAATTTCTAATAATATATTTTTTTTTAATTTGTAATGTTTTTGCCACAGAAATAGAAATTATTCTTGATAAGCCAGGTGAAGGAAAAAAAATTATTAATCACTCATGGGTTCAAATTGAATACACAGGTTCTTTTGTTGATGGAAAAGTTTTCGATACCAACGTTGGAAAAGATAGACCTTTAGTGGTTCAAATAGGTATGAAAGAAGTTATACCTGGTTTTGAAATGGGTATAGTTGGAGCCAACAAAGGAACTTTCAGAAAAATTAAAATACCTGCTGAACTAGCATATGGAGCAACAGGCGCTGGAAATATAATACCGCCAAACTCCGATCTTATTTTTGAGTTCAAGATTATTGATGTTCTAGATCCAAATTATAATTTAATAACATCTGATGAATTAAACAATTTATTGAAAAAAAATGCAGTAGTTTTAGATATTAGAACAGAAGACCAATGGATTAAAACTGGTGTAATTAAAGAGTCGTTTCAAGAAACAGCCTTTGATAAAAATGGAAAATTTAATGTTTACCTTATGGATAGAGTAAGAGCTTTAGCTGGAGCAGAGTCTCAAAATATTGAAATTATTTTTGTTAGTCATGATGGTGAAACAGCATCAATTTTAGGCAATGCTTTTGCAGAAGATCTTGGTTTTAAAAATGTTTATGTTCTTGATGGGGGAATTAAAGCTTGGATTAGTGAGGAAAAAGCATTAGTTTCCTTCTTAAAATAACGTCAATCATTTGGGAAATGAAACTTAAAGATAGGGTAGCAATAGTTACAGGCGGAGGAAAAGGAATAGGACAAGAAATTTGTCTTGGTCTTGTAAAAGAAGGTGCAAAGATAGTTATCGCAGAAATAGATATTGAAAATTCAGAAAAAGCTAAAAAAAAAATTATAGAGGCAGGCAGTGAAGCAATAATTATAAAAACTGACGTTTCAAATCAAAAGAGCGTCAACGAGATGGTGGATCAAACTATCAAACACTTCGGTAAAATTGATATTCTAATAAACAATGCAGGAATTAGGCATGTTAAGAAACTTTTAGATCATACAAAACAAGATTGGGATGATATGATTTCTGTGAATCTCACAGCACCTTTCCTTGCTAGTCAGGCTGTAATCCCTCATATGATTAAAAATGGAAAAGGTAAAATTATTAACTTTGGGTCAATAGCAAGTTTTATGGGTAGACCAGATAGGGTAGGATATGTAGCTGCAAAGAGCGGTGTCTTAGGCTTAACAAGAGCGTTATCTGTCGATCTAACTGGAAAAAATATTAATGTAAATACTATTTGTCCAGGTTTAATATCTACCTCATTTAATCAAAAATATGCTGAAGATCCAAAACATGGTGAAGCCTGGGGGAAAGAAACTGTAGTAGGTAGATGGGGTGAACCAAAAGATATAGTTGGAGCAGCAGTATTTTTATCAAGCGATGATTCTGATTTCATAAATGGCTCTGAAATAAAAATAGATGGTGGATGGCTCTCTTCTAAAGTTAGAAGAGGAGAATTAGATAATGAGTAACTTTGAAAAAAATCTTGAACAAGCACTTATCAATGCTAAACGATTAACTGATAAAATTTTAATTGATGGTAAACTAATATCTGCTCAAACAAATAATAAGATACCAGTATTAAATCCAAGCACAGGAGACAATATCGGTTCTGCTCCTCAATGTAATAAAGATGATGTTAATATTGCAGTTGAGTCAGCACATAAAGCTTTTCAAAAATGGAAAAAAATACCAGCAAGGGAAAGAGGAAAAATGGTTGCTGCTGGAGCAAAAAGATTAGAGGAAAGAAAGTCAGAAATTGAAACTTTATTATCATTAGATACAGGTAATGCTTTAAGAACACAGGCTATACCAGAAACAGTTGCTTCCATTGAACTTACAAATATGTTTGCTGGTTTGTCTGGAGAGTTAAAAGGAGAAAATTATCCAACCAATATTCCAAATAGTATTCATTATACCACCAGAGATCCAATAGGGGTTGTTTGTGCAATCGTCCCTTGGAATGCGCCATTATTTTTAACAGTAGCAAAAATCGCTCCAGCTATTGTAGCTGGAAATAGTGTTGTTTTAAAAACAGCTGAGCAAGCTCCATTTTGTGCTCTTCTACTATCGGAGATATTTCAACAAGAACTTCCTCCTGGTGTTTTAAATGTAATTTCAGGCTATGGAGAAGAATGTGGCGAACCTCTGGTAACTCATGAAAAAGTAAGAAAAGTAACGTTTACCGGATCTTTTACTGTAGGAAAGATTATAGCGCAAAAAGCAGCTCCTAAATTATGTCCAGTTACTTTAGAGCTTGGAGGAAAAAATCCAAATATAATAATGAGTGATGCAGATTTAGATATTGCAATTCAAGGGGTTATTGATGGAATGAGATATACTCGACAAGGACAAGCATGTACTGCTGGTTCAAGAGTTTATATTCAGGAAAAAATTTATGATCAAGTACTGAGTGGAGCTGTTGAAAAATTAAGTAAATTAAAAATGGGTAATGCTCTAGACGAAAGTTCTGATATTGGAGCAATTATTTCTGAAGAACAACTGAAACGAACTTTACATTATATGGATATTGCCAAAAAAAACTCTACAACCAATGTTGTGCATGGTGGTAATCAATTAACAGGTGGTGATTATAAAAATGGTTTCTTTTACGAACCTACATTAATGTCAGGTGTTCCAGTTAGTTCTCCAGTTTGCCAAGAAGAAATTTTTGGTCCAGTTGCTTGTGCTATACCATTTAAAACATTTGATGAAGTAATGAATAGTGCAAATGATACACCATTTGGATTATCAGCAGTATTGTGGACACAAAATTTATCCAGAGCTTTACAATTCGTAGAGGAAATTGAGGCAGGTTTTGTTCAAGTAAATCAATGTGTAGCGCCTAGAGCAAATGTTTCATATGGTGGATTAAAAATGAGTGGCTTAGGAAAAGAGTATGCATTTGACAGTATGGTTAATCATTTTACTCAAAGTAAAACGGTTTTGATTAATAGAGGAAAATCAAATATAGATAATTAAAAATGACAGATCAAATAGCATTTATTGGTGTAGGTAACATGGGTAACCCAATGGCTGACCAATTAGTTAAGGCTGGTAAAAAAGTTAAAGCCTACGATGTTTCACCAGAAATGATTCAAAAAGCAAAAGAAGCTAATTTAGATGTTGTTGACTCATTAGATGAGGTGCTTGAAGGTGCAAATTTTGTAATCTCGATGTTGCCTGAAGGCAAACATGTAAAATCACTGTTTTTAGGAGATAAAGGTATAATAGATAAAATTTCAAAAAATGCTCTTATAATTGACTGTTCATCAATTGATATTGAAACTTCTTTATTGCTCGGCAATGAAGCGAAAAATAGAGGAATTAAGATGATTGATGCACCTGTTACAGGAGGTGTCATGGGAGCAAGAGTTGGTAAATTAAATTTTTTGGTTGGCGGAGATGATGAGGCTGTAGATTTGGCAAGACCATTAATGGATATTATGGGACAAAAAATTTTACATGCTGGACCACAAGGCAGTGGAGTTGGAGTAAAGATTTGTAACAATATGTCTTTAGGAATTTCAATGATAGCAGCATCAGAAGCATTAATGTTAGCAAAAAGACTAAAGATGGATTTAAAAAAAGTTCACGAAATCATGAAGAATGCGTCAGGAAATAATTGGGCATTATCAACTTATACTCCTTTACCTAATTTAACTGATGGTGTTCCATCAAATAATAAATATCGTCCTGGTTTTTCAGCTGCAATGATGACAAAAGATCTTAAATTAGCTAATGATGCTGCGAAATCAGTAAATGCATCAACACCATTAGGAAAACATGCCTTAGATATATTTAATGAATTTTGTGAAGGGGGTGATAGCGAAACAGATTATTCAGGTATATCTAAAAAAATAGGCGGAGATGCTTGGGACTATCCATTTGACCCTAAGGGTAACAAATAGCTACTATTAAACCTCAAGTTGTATTAATTAAGAGTGTAGCAATTAATCATTTTACATTTGGCGACCAATGAGTTTTACTTCCTCAATTATTAAGACTTAATAACAATAAAGAGAGGGATAAATAATGAAAAAAATCACTTCAATGATTTTAGCTTTAGTATTTGCAGTTTCAGTAATTGGATCAGCTTCTGCTAAAACATTAAAAATCCAACTTACTTTTCCTAAAACATCATACGATGGACAAATCGTAAAAATGTGGACTGACAGAGTAACAAAATTAACTCGTGGAGAGTTAAAATTTGAACTTCTTTCTAAAGGTGAAGTTGTTGGTATGAAAGAAACACTAGAAGCTGTTGACAAAGGTCTAGTAGATGGTGGTGCAGCATGGACTCACTACTGGTCAAACTATCACCCAGCTGCGATGCTATTTGGATCGCCAGTTGCTGGTGGAGGAATTGGTTTAAGTACTAAATCTTGGTTAGCTTGGTATTTCGATAATGGTGGTAAAGAATTATACGACCAATTATGGAGCGAAATGGGAATGAATGTTAAAGGTTTCGTGATGGCATCATCAGGACCTGAGGCATTAGGTTGGTTCAAAGAGCCAATTAAAAATATGGATGATTTCAGAAAATACAGATTTAGAACTCCTCCAGGAATTCCAGGACAAACATACAAAGATATCGGTATTGCATCAGTATCTTTATCAGGTGGTGATATATTACCAGCACTTGAAAAAGGAACTATCGATGCTGCTGAATGGTGTTGTCCAAAACCAGACTCAGTTTTTGGTTTTCAAAAAGTTCTTAAAAACTACTATCTACAAGGATTACACCAAAACGTAGTTAATGGTGATATCTATATTAATGGAGATGTTTATAATTCTTTAACTGACCATCAAAAATATGCAATGGAAGTTGCATCTGAAGCGATGATCACTAGAAACATCACTAATAGAGCTGTAGAAAATGGTAAAGCGTTAATCGACCTTACTGAAAATCATGGTGTAAAACTTTGGGATACACCAGCTGATTATTTCACCGAGTACATGAACGCTGCTCAAGCAACTCTTAAAAAGAATGCTGCATCAAATGCTTTCTTTAAAGAAGTTTATGAGCACATGACTGCACATGCTAAAATCGTAGTACCTTTTATTGCACAAATGGAAACATCTGATGCATCAATTGGAACTGCATTCGCATCACAACAGTAAGTAAAATATAAAAACGGGGATTGTTTAAAAATCCCCGTTTTTTTTACAAATTTAATTTAAATAAATATACTTGTTAAATGGTTGATAAAGACTCAGAACCAAAGGTTAAAGAAAATCTAGATATCACAGATGAGCTTATAGCCGAAAGAAGAACAAGTTTAAAAATGCCAGAGGATATGACTCCTTGGATGGCAAAAACAATAGAATTTATAGACTCAAAAATGTTGATTACTGGCAAGATATTTGCCTGGTTAACTATTTTCCTGATTTATGCAATGATCCATGAAGTTATTGGAAGGCATTTTTTTAATAGACCAACTTTATGGTCATTTGACATAAGTAGAATGTTGGCAGGCGCATTATTTATGCTAGGAGCTGCATACACATTATCAAAAGGCATTCATATTAGAGCTGATTTTCTTTATCGAAATTGGTCAGTTAAAAATCAAGCAAGAGTAGATTTATTTTTATATTTAATATTTTTTATTCCAGGTTTTTTAATCTTCTTCTTTGTAAGCTTTGATTATGCCTATACTTCAATTTGTGGAAGATCAAATTTAGAAGAATGCTTAGGTGGTAAAGTTAGAATTCAAAGAGCCATGGATACAACATGGATGCCTATTATGTGGCCTTTGAAAAGTTGTATGCCAATTGGTGCATTTTTACTTTTAGTACAAGGCGTATCCGAAATTTTAAAAACTTATTATGCTTTTGTTAAAGGGAGATGGCCATAATGGATTTCTTTAGTCCAGAAATAATCGGAGCAATAATGATTGGTTGCATGTTATTTGCAATCTTTGTTGGGTTTCCAATTTCATTTACTTTAATATTTTTAGGCCTTGTTTTTGGATATTGGGGTTTTGGTAAATTAGTCTTTTACTTAATGACCTTGCAATTTAACATGATAATGACTGAGAATACACTCGCCGCTGTGCCACTCTTTATCTTTATGGGAATATTAATGGAACAAGCAGGTCTAATGGAGAGATTATTTAATGCAGTTCAGTTAATGCTGTCTAAAACTAGAGGAGCTTTATTTTATGCGGTTATGTTTGTTTCAACTATTTTTGCAGCTGCAACAGGTATTGTTGGTGCATCTGTAACAATCTTAGGAATAATGGCCGGTAAAACCATGATAAGAACTGGTTATGATACAAGACTTTCAGCTGGCTTAATATGTGCCGGTGGAACTTTAGGAATTTTAATCCCACCAAGCATTATGTTAGTTGTAATGGGACCCGTTTTAGAAATTCCTGTTACAGATTTATTTGCTGCAGCAATAATGCCAGGAATTTTACTAGCATGTTTGTACGCTGCTTACACAACATTAAGATGCTATTTTAATCCTAAACTTGGTCCTGTTTTGCCTGCAAACGAACAACCAACGAATATGGCAAAGGTTTGGTATGAATTTATTATGGGATTAATTCCCCCTGCAGGTTTAGTTTTTTTTGCACTAGGGAGTATTCTATTTGGTCTTGCTACTCCAACAGAAGGAGCTGGTATGGGAGCGTTTGGTGCTATATTACTTGCACTAGCATATAAAAAATTAACTCTGCCAGGTTTGAAAGATGCTCTTTTAAAAACTTTAGAGATTACAGCTTTAATAATGTTTTTAGTTGCTGCATCGAACTTTTTTGGAGCAGTATTCTCAAAATTAGGAACTCCATCTCTGTTAACTGATTTCCTTTTAAATTTAGAGGTAAATAGATATGTAATATTAGCAATTATAATGGCTGCTATTTTTTTATTAGGATGGCCTTTAGAGTGGGTACCAATAGTTTTGATAGTATTACCAATTGTATTACCTTTAGTAATAGAGTTAGGGTTTAATCTTACATGGTTTGCAATATTAGTGGCCGTTAATCTCCAAACCGCCTGGCTTTCACCTCCTGTTGCATTATCTGCTTATTTCTTAAAAGGTGTAGTTCCAGAGTGGGATTTAAAAGATATTTATCTTGGCATGATGCAATTTATGGTTATCCAAGTAATTGGTTTAGTATTAATTATAATATTTCCAAAAATAGCATTATGGTTGCCTGGGGTAATGTACCCATCACCTTAGCTAGACTTATTTATTTGAGGTATAATAGTTCCAACTAGAATAATTGCTAAAGATATAAAAACCTTTGTTGAAATTGGAGAGTCGATTATTAACCAAGACATTGTTGCACCAATAGGGCCTGTTAAAGGATACATCAAACTAATTCTACCTACTGGAACTCTTCTAAGAGCAAAATTATAAAACAAATATGCTCCAAATGTTATACAAGATAAAGTTATAGCCGCTAAAACTGGAGGTGAAAAATTTAGATAATTTTTATATTCAAAACTTGAATTTGGCCAAATAACAAAAAGAACTAATAAAGATAGTATAGCACCAATAAAATATTGATAAGTATTAACTCCCAATTGATCAACCTTAGTTTGCATAAATCTTCTTCCCAAAACCTCATTTACGGAAACACAGATCATTCCTAAAAAAATTATTAAATCACCAATATAATTTCCTTGTCCTGATTTTGTTTGACTTGTAAGTAGAATTAAAGTCCCGATAATTGTTATAAAGGCTCCAATAATTACTTTTATTTCAATTTTCTCTTTTAAAAAAAATCTTGCAACAAATGGTTGCCATATTGGCAAAGTACTAATTAAAGCAACTCCATTTACTGGTGAGGTTAGTAGTAGACCAATATGAAAACTTAGAGTAACTAGAAATGGATTTAATAAACCCATTAAGAAAGGAGTTAACCCAATTTTTCTGATTTTTAAATCTGCCCTCATAATTAAAGCAAAAATTAACATCAAACTAAATGCTAAGGAGAATCGTACTGCCATCAAATCCATTACATAAAATTCCTGTAATGCTAATTTTACAAACGGCGGACCTGACCCAAATCCTATTACTGCCACAAACATAGAAACGTAGCCAATATTATTTTTTAGAAAATTCATGAAATTACAAAATTATGGATATCACTATTATAGACATATATATATTTTAGTTTAAGGTTACATCAGTGAGTCAGAATATAGAATTAAAAAATTTTGAATTAGCCACTGTTAACCCAAGCAATAAAACATGGACATCAATCGATTTATTTTGCTTTTGGGCTAATAGTATCCAAACCATTGCAGGCTTTGCGTTAATAGCCTCTTTATATCTAATATATAATCTTAGTACTGTGCTGGTATTAACTTCTTCATTAGCCGCCTCTTTATTAGTTTATTTTTTTATTTCATTGATTGGCAAACCATCACAGAAGCACGGATTACCTTTTCCCGTTATGCTTAGAATGTCTATGGGATTAAATGGAGCCAAATTTTTAAGTCTTTTAAGATCTGTTATTGGTGTTTTTATGTTTGGTATTCAAACATTTTTCATATCAAAATCAATTACATATTTAATTAGAATTTTTATTTACTATAACTTAGATAGTCAAATTCTAGATGGTCAAGTTTTTTTAGCTTTTTTTCTAGGGTTAAATATTATCGACTGGGTTTCATTAATATTAACTTTTGTTATTCAATATTTTTTATTTACAAATGGACAAAGGTTTAATCAAAGATTTTTACAGTTTTCAGCCATTTTCGTATATTTTGGTTTATTTATTTTTTTTTTAATTTTAACTTCTGAAAATCACACACAAATTTTTCAGTCTCTTAAATCAAATACAACAGACGGAAATTTTTTTTCAAGATCTAACATTTTGCCTTTTGTAGTTTTAACGGGTACAATCTTTTCTTACTTCTCCATTGTGTTGTTGAATTTTGGAGATTTTTCTAGATACGTCAAAACAGAAAAAGATCTAAAATTGGGAAATCTAAATCTTTTTCTAAATATGATTTTGTTTTCATTTTTAGCAACATCTATAGTTGTTGGAGTTGATGTAGTTTTAAATCAAAAGCTTATTGTTGTTGATCAAATACTCACTAAACCAATGGATATTATTGGAAAATTCGACAATACTGGCCTGACTGTTTTTGTTCTAATTTTTATAATTTTCTCATCTCTATCTACTAATTTAATTTCTAATTATGTGCCTACACAAAATAGTATAATAAATTTTATTCCTAATAATTTAGACCTCAAAACTTCTGGAGTATTAATTTTAATAATTGGTTTTATTACTGGAGGTTTGTGGCCTGCCATTTTAAGTCAAATAGGCGTAATAAATATTATCGATAGCCTTGCGGCATTTTTTGGTCCAATCTTTGCAATAATAATTGCTGATTACTATTTGGTGAAAAAAGGGAGAGTAAATCACAAAGATCTATTTTTTTTGAGGGATGGAAATGAATATATGTACGCAAATGGTTGGAACTATAAAGCTCTGTATTCACTTGTTATAGGTTTTATTTTCTCATTTTCATTATTATGGAATATCAATTTCTCAGATATAAAATCATTTTCTTGGATATTAGGATTTGTCGTATCGTTTTTTATATATTATCTTCTAGCTAAAAAATAATTATGAAAGCTTTAGTTTATACCGGTGTTGAAGAATTGGTTTATAGAGAAGAAAAAGATCCTGTAGAGACAAGTGGAGAAAGTATATTAAAAGTGCATGCCTCAGGGATATGTGGATCTGATATGCACGCGTATCATGGAAAAGATGAAAGAAGGATTCCACCATTAATAATTGGTCACGAAGTGAGTGGAGTAATACAAAACGGCAAATTCCAAGGAAAAAATGTTGTATTAAATCCCTTAATAACATGTGGAAAGTGTGAATATTGCACAAGTGGGCGAGAACATCTATGTCCACACAGAGTTCTTCTTGGAATGAACAGACCTTACGAGAGACAAGGAGTTTTTGCAGAATTGGTTTCTTCTCCTAATCAAAATATTTATGAGGTGCCAGATCATTTAGATCTTAATGAAGCGGCTATAGCTGAACCAACTGCAGTCTCACTACACGCTGTACTTATGGGAGAAAATTCACTTAAAAAACCTCTTTCTGAGTGCAGAACTTTAGTTCAGGGTGCCGGAGCAATTGGATTATTGTGTTCTCTAATATTATCTAAAATTAAGGGAAATAAAAATATCATTATGTCCGACCCGAATAATCTAAGACTAAGCGAATGTGCAAAATATTTTGATGGTAAGTTTGTTAACCCTTCAGACAAAGAAGTAGAAAATGACAGCTTCGATGTTGTATTTGATACAGTTGGTTTAGAAGTTTCAAGACAACAAGCTATATCGGTTATTAAACCTGGAGGTACAATAATTCATATTGGATTAACCCAACCAGCAGGTCAGTTTAATTTTAGAAAAGCAACTCTTCAAGAAGTAACTTTCATTGGTACATATTGTTATACTAATAAAGATTTTGAACAAACAATAAAAATTTTAGCTGACAGAAAAATTGGTAAATTAGATTGGATAGAATACAGGGAATTAAAGAAAGGCGCAGAGGCCTTTAAACAAATTCATGACGGAACATGTTCCTCGCCAAAAATTGTTCTTTTACCTTAAAGGTAAATTTTAATTTATAGTTGATAATTAAAAATATTTAATTATATGAAACGTGTGATTACAAAATTTATCAAAATAATAGCAATTTATTTTTTATTTATATCCCCAGTTTTTGCCGAAAAACTATTGGTTTTCAATTTTACTGAGGAGGAATTAAATTCATTAGATGTAAGAAAAGTAAGAGGAGCTGATGCAAAAACATTATATTCTATTGGAAAAAATGAGAACGGAAATTACCTAAAAGCAGTAGCGGAAAATGCAGCATCAGGAATAGGTAAAGAAATAAAAATTAATTTAGACAAAACCCC
Organism: uncultured Pelagibacteraceae bacterium; assembly: GCA_902594335.1. Classification (GTDB taxonomy): domain Bacteria; phylum Pseudomonadota; class Alphaproteobacteria; order Pelagibacterales; family Pelagibacteraceae; genus Pelagibacter. The sequence continues at coordinate 88,544 of CACJLY010000003.1, forward strand.
ATTTATAAATATTACTTGGAAGATTGAAAAGGATCTTAAAGGTATTAGAGAGAATACAAAAAAAGGTCATGATTTTGCTGCTAGAGTATTTGTAATCAAAAAAACTGGTGCAACCCCACTATCAAATAGAGCTATTAATTATGTTTTTTCAAGCAATTCTAATGTAGGTAAGACATGGCCCAGCCCTTATACAAAAAAATCTGTTGATCGTGTCTTGGCTTCAACAAAGTCAAATTTAAATGAATGGGTTACAGTAAAAGCTAATGTTAAGGAAGACTTTAAAAAATTTCATGATTTAGAAGTTAAAGAGCTTTCTGGAATTGCAATTATGGCAGATACTGATAATTCAAAACTAACAGCAGTTAGTTATTACCAAAATATTTTTTTTTCCTCTGAGTAAAAGTTTAATTAAGATACTTTTTTAAACCAAAACTTAATAAAGATAGTATTATTGCAGCCAAAACATCAAGGATTGGAGCAGCTTCAGGATAACCAAAGTTCCATAATATTACTCCAATTAACCAAACTATATATATTTTCATATCGTATTAATCATTAGTATAAAAAATATTTTCATTTTGATATCATTATTTTTATGAAAAAATTTAAATCAAGTTTTAAAGTCTATTATGAAGACACGGATGCTGGTGGAGTAGTTTATTACGCAAATTATTTAAAATTTATCGAGCGTGCTAGAACTGATGCTATGGCCTCTGTAGATTTTACGAATTCTAACTTGAGAGAAATTATGGAATATATATAATTGTTAAATCTTGTAATTTAAATTTTATAAAACCCTCAAGGCTAGAGGATAAACTTGATATTTTTTCTGAAATTGTAGAAGTAAAGAATGTATCAATTAAAATGAAGCAAGATATTTATGTAAAAGATAATTTAATTTTTACTGCAGATGTTCATTTAGCTACAATTAATAAAGAGGGCAAACCAACCAAAATGCCTCAAAAACTCAAAGAACAATTGACTAAATAGTATTTTTTACTTTAATAAATAAATTAGTCATTTTATTTACATTAATCCTGCCTGTATTTACATTTCTTGGACTTGGATGATAAGAACCAACCAATAAAATATTATTTGGGAGTTTAAAGAATTTACTATGCCCAAATTTAATATTTGAATCAATTCTGTAATGTTTTTTGTAAAATTGTATACAAGCATCAAAAGCTATTTTACCAAGTGCAACAACAATCTTTAAATTTTCTAAATATTCAATTTCTTTATTAAAATATTTAAAGCAAGTGTTTAGCTCTTTTTTTGTTGGTTTATCTCCAGGCGGAACACATTTTAAAGCAGTAGTTATAAATATATCTCTCAATTTAAGTCCGTCATTTCTGTGATCCGAATTTGGCTGGTTAGATAATTTTGCCTTATAAAGACATTTGTATAAAAAATCAGACGATCTATCTCCTGTAAAAACTCTACCGGTTCTATTGCCACCGTGTGCAGCTGGCGCCAAACCAACAAATAATATTCTAGCTTTTGGGTCACCAAACCCTGTTATTGGTTTTCCCCAATATTTTTCATTTATGTATTGTTTTCTTTTTTCTTTAGCTATCTTTTTTCTAAAACTCACCAACCTAGGGCATTTTTTGCATCTCACTATCAGATTTTCAAGTTTTTCAAAATCATTAGTCATAATTATTAATTTTTTAATCTCTTTGTCTTATACTATAATTAACTTAAATTATGAATGTTGGTTTTATTGGTGTTGGCTATATGGGTTATGGGATAGCCAAAAATATTTTAATAAATGGAAATAACCTATTTGTTATTGCAAACAAAAAAAGGGCACCGATAGATAAGATTGTAAGTGATGGTGCTATTGAGGTAAAATCTTACAATGAATTGTGTGAAAAAAATTTAGATGCATTATTTCTTTGTGTTACTAATACTCCAATCGCTCTAAGTATTGCTGAAAAAGTCTCAACTTTACTAAAAGATAATACATTAATTATTGATGTTACAACACATAACCAAAATGGATCTATTCAAATGGAACAGATTTTTTTAAAACAAAAAATTAACTACATTGAATGCCCTGTTATGGGCGGTCCCGTTCAAGCAGAAGAAGGTGTTTGTGGAGGTATTGTTGGGGCATCAGATGAAAATTTTAAAAAATCTGAAGTTTATTTAAAAACTTTTTGTAAAGATTATTTCCATTTTGGAGAAGTGGGTAAAGGAGCAAAGTCAAAGTTACTAAATAATTTTTTGTCACTCGGTACCGCAACAAATGTAATTGAATTCATCAAGAGTGCAAAAAAATTAGATATTGATTTAGAAAAACTTTTTGCAGTAGCAAAATTAGGATCTGGAAACTCAACAGCTTTAAATAGAATTTTTGATAATGTGCTTAAAGACGATTATACTGGATTTAAATTTTCAACTTCCAATACTTTAAAAGATCTTACTTATATCCATGAAATGCTAAAAGATTTAGGTAATGCAGAAAAATTAGCTGATATAAAAAAATCTTTTTACAAAAAAGCAGTAGAAGACGGTAATGGAGATTTATTCATAAGTGAACTAATACAAAAAGATTAATTATTCCTTTTTTTTATCAGCAAATACAATAGCTATAAGCAATAATGCTGTCCAAAACATCGCCGCTAAACTTTTTACAGCACTCGTTTCAGCACCCCACAAATCAAAAAAAAATGCTCCAATCAGAATTCCAATTATATAAATTATTACTACTAATCTAGTTTGAGTCATTTAGTTGCTTCTTTTTAAATAACGACATTCCATTATTTTTTTTATGTTCATAAGATTCTTTGAAACTTTCTAGCTGCCATCCTTGCATTCTCTTCTGAATATCTTCTAAATTTTGTTTTTTCCACTCATCTTTGGTATTCTGGTCTTTCCAAATCTTCTTTTCATCATTATTTCTTCCACAGCCATAACAGTATCCAGTTACAGGATCCATTTTGCAAATGCTTATACAGGGTGAAACTATCATTTTTTTATATATTTATATCCTTTTACACTATTATTCTGATTGGACAAATTAGATCAATACTATATAAAACAGCATAAATTTGGGCGAGTGGCGGAATTGGTAGACGCGTTGGTCTTAGGAACCAATAGTGCAAGCTGTGAAGGTTCGAGTCCTTTCTCGCCTACCATAAATAGATTATGAAAGTAACAATAGAAAATAAAAAAGGTTTAGAAAAAGATCTTAAAGTATTTATAGATAAAAAAACAATCTCAGGCTTTATGGATGAAAAATATGAAGAAATAAGAAAAGACGTTGTAATAAAAGGTTTCAGACCTGGCAAGGTACCTACCGAAATATTAAAAAGACAATTTGGTAAAGCTGTTTATGGTGAGGTAATTGATAAGTTGCTAAAAGATACGACAACAAAAGCTCTAGAAGAAAATAAAATTAAACCAGCAGGACAACCTAAAATAGATCTAAAGTCTTTTGGCGAAGGAAAAGATTTAGAATACGTTATTTCAGTTACAGAGCTACCTGAGGTTTCTGCTAAAGGACTAAGCTCAATTAAAGTAGATGAGTATGTTGTAAAAATTGATCCAAAAGAAACAGATAAAAGAATTACTGAAATTGCAAAAAATCAAAATAATTTTAAAGATGCAGAAGCAAATTACAGCTCAAAAATGAATGACCTAGTAATTTTTGATTATAAAGGAACTATTGACGGTAAAGAATTTAAGGGTAACGAAGGTAAAAACACCCAATTAGTGCTTGGAAAAGATTTATTTATTAAAGGTTTTGATAAACAATTAGAAGGTGTCAAATCAGGTGATACAAAAAAAGTAGAAGTAAATCTTCCTGAAAATTTTCCTGAAAAAGATCTTATTAACAAAAGTGCTGTTTTTGAATGCAAGATTACAGCAGTTAGAATTCCAGAAGAAGTAAAAATTAATGATGATTTTGCTAAAAATATGGGTGCAAAAGATTTAGCAAATTTAAAAGAACTTATCTCAAAACAAATAAATGATGAATATAAAAATTCTTTAGCCATGATTACAAAGAAAAATATTCTTGAGCAAATAGAGAAAGAAAAATTAGACCAATTACCTGGTAACTTAATTGAACAGGAAGTTAAAATATTATCTCAAGGAATGAAGGAAGACGAAATTAAAAAGAACCAAAAATCACTCGAGGAGCAAGCTAAAAAAAGAATTAAAACTGGATTAATTTTAAATGCTTTTGGTGAGGAAAATAAAATTAATGTATCTCAGGAAGAAATTAATGTGGAAATACAAAAACAATTTAGAATGATGCCAGGTCAAGAGAAGATTGTTAAAGATTATTATGAACAAAATCCAGCAGCCATAGATAGTTTAAGAGGACAAATTTACGAAGAAAAAATAATTGAAGAAATTAAGAAAAAAGCAAAAACTACTAAAAAAGAAATTACCAAAGAAGAAGCTGAGAAAATTCTAAAAGAAGAAAATGAAAACAATATTAAAGAGCAAGCTAAACTTGCTAAAAAAGATGGAGATGAAAAAAATAAGAAAAAAACAGATCCTAAAAAAAAAGAGCTAAAAACAAAATCAAAAAAAACTAAAAAAACTAAAACTCCTGAATCAAAACCTAAAAAAGCAAAAAAGGTTAGCAAAAAGTAATCACAAGTTGTATAAGATTAATCGAATCGATTATGTCTATTAAAATTCCAGAACAGTTAAATACTCTTATCCCAATGGTTGTCGAACAATCTAGTAGAGGAGAGAGGGCATATGACATTTATTCAAGATTACTTAAAGAGAGAATTGTATTTGTGGTTGGCCCCATAAATGATGCAGTCGCGTCATTAGTTACCGCTCAACTTTTATTTTTAGAGTCTGAAGATCCTAAGAAAGAAATTTCTTTATATATAAATAGTCCTGGTGGACTTGTAACAGCTGGACTTGGTATTTATGATACAATGCAATACATCAAACCGGAAATAAGCACTTTGTGCATAGGTCAAGCAGCTAGCATGGGTTCATTTTTACTTGCAGCTGGTGCTAAAGGAAAAAGGTTTTCATTGCCAAATTCTAGAATAATGGTTCATCAACCCTCAGCTGGTTTTCAAGGACAAGCGACAGACATTGAAATTCATGCTAATGAAGTTTTATCTTTAAAGAAAAGATTAAATGAAATCTATTCAAAACATACTGGAAAATCTGTTGATGAAATTAAATCAGCATTAGAGAGAGATAATTTTATGACTCCTGATAATGCAAAAAGTTTTGGTCTTATAGATAAAGTGGTAGAAAAGAGAGAATAGATCACAATATATAGTTTGTCCACAACCTCTACTTGATTACTTTGCACCATATGTATTAAAGTATTAAAATTGATTCGAATTAAAAATTATGAGCAACAATAAAAATATTCTTTACTGTTCTTTTTGTGGCAAAAGCCAGCACGAAGTTAGGAAGTTAATTGCAGGACCAACCGTATTCATTTGTGATGAATGCGTAGAGCTTTGTATGGACATTATAAAAGAAGAAAGCAAAGATAATTTTGTAAAACATCAAGATGGCTTACCTTTACCAAAAGAAATATGTAAAGTTCTTGATGATTATGTGATTGGACAATCTCACGCAAAAAAAGTTTTATCAGTTGCAGTTCATAATCATTACAAAAGATTAAATTACGAAAATAAAACAAGCAAAACTGTTGAACTGTCAAAATCGAATATTATGCTGGTAGGTCCAACAGGTTGTGGAAAGACTTTATTAGCTCAAACTCTTGCAAGAATACTTGATGTTCCTTTTACTATGGCTGATGCAACAACATTAACTGAAGCAGGATATGTTGGTGAAGACGTTGAGAATATAATTCTCAAATTATTACAAGCTGCAGATTATAATGTTGAAAAAGCTCAAAGAGGAATCGTTTATATAGATGAGGTTGATAAAATTAGTAGAAAGTCTGAAAACCCATCTATCACGAGAGATGTATCTGGAGAAGGAGTTCAACAAGCCTTATTAAAAATTATGGAGGGAACGGTGGCAAGCGTTCCGCCTCAAGGAGGAAGAAAACATCCACAACAAGAATTTTTACAAGTTGACACAACTAACATATTATTTATTTGTGGAGGAGCTTTTGCCGGTCTTGATAAAATAATATCTCAGAGAGATAAAGGGTCTTCTATTGGATTTGGAGCAGAAGTAAAAACTTTAGAAGATAAAAAAACTGGGGAATGGATGAAAAATCTAGAGCCTGAGGATTTATTAAGATATGGGCTTATCCCAGAATTTATTGGTAGACTACCAATTACTGCTACACTGGAAGACTTAGATGAGAAAACTTTAGTTAAAATTTTACAAGAGCCAAAAAATTCTTTGATTAAACAGTACCAAGAATTATTTAGATTAGAGGGTGTAAAATTAACATTTAAAGATCAAGCTGTTAAAGATATTGCTAACAAAGCAATAAGTAAGAAAACTGGAGCTAGAGGATTAAGATCAATTTTAGAAAATTTACTACTTAAAACTATGTTTGACCTTCCTGGACAGGATAACATTGAAGAAGTTATTATTGATGGTGGAGCAACTAAGGGTACTTCTCAGCCAATTATAGTTCATACTAAGAACAAATCAAAAACAGAAAAGACCTCTGCGGCTTAATAAGAGTTAATAAACAAAAGTTTCCTATTGCATTATAAAATATAATATCCATATTTATAAGTATGGAAGTTAAATTAACACAACCATTATTACCCTTAAGAGACATCGTAGTGTTTCCAAGCATGGTAATTCCGCTATTTGTTGGAAGAGATAAATCTATTACTGCCTTAAATGAAGTAATGAAAGGTGACAAAAAAATAATATTAGTTACTCAAAAAAATTCTGAGGTTGATGATCCAAAGAAAAATGATGTATTTTCTTATGGATGTGAAAGTAATATATTACAACTTTTAAAACTTCCAGACGGTACAGTTAAGGTTTTAGTTGAGGGAATAAAAAGAGTAAAAATTATTGATTTCAAGGATGATGAAAAATTTATTACTTGTACTTATGAACATCAAAAAGATGTTTTAAACAAAGATGAAGATTTACTACCTCTAGCAATCACAGCTGTAAAAAGATTAGAAAAGTTAACATCTGTAAACAAAAAAATTTCATCAGAAACTATTAGCAATATTAAACAATTAAAAGATCCATCTAAAATTGTAGATAATATTGTTTCAAACCTCAATGCATCAATATCTGAAAAACAACAAATATTTGAAACATTGGATGTTAAGAAAAGATTAAATGCAGCTATTAAAATGATGGAAAGTGAAACAAGCATCATTGGAGTGGAAAAAAGAATTAGAGGAAGAGTTAAAACTCAAATGGAAAAGACTCAAAGAGAGTATTATTTAAACGAACAACTAAAAGCAATTCAAAAAGAATTAGGTGAAATTGAAGATGGCAAAGATGAAACTACTAACTTAAAAAAATCAATTCAAAAAGCCAAAATGCCAAAAGAAGTTGAGAAGAAGTGCATGTCAGAGCTTAAGAAGTTAAAAAACATGAGTCCTATGTCCGCAGAAGCAACAGTTGTTAGAAATTACTTAGACTGGATGATTGATCTTCCATGGTTTAAAAAAAATGATGTAGATATTGATTTAAATAAAGGTCTTAAAATTTTAGATGATGATCATTTTGGTTTAGAAAAAGTTAAAGAGAGAATTATTGAATTTCTAGCTGTTCAAAAAAGGATGGAAAAAATTAAAGGACCAATTTTATGTTTAGTTGGCCCTCCGGGAGTTGGAAAAACATCACTTGGAAAATCAATAGCTAAAGCTACTAACAGACAGTTTATTAGAATGTCGTTAGGGGGTGTTAGGGATGAAGCTGAAATAAGAGGTCATAGAAGAACATATATTGGATCTTTACCAGGAAAAATCATTCAAATGATGAAGAAAGCTGGTACAAAAAATCCTTTATTTTTATTAGATGAAGTTGATAAAATTGGAAATGATTATAGAGGAGATCCATCTTCAGCTTTGCTAGAAGCGTTAGACCCTGAGCAGAATACAGCCTTTAACGATCACTATTTAGAAGTTGATTATGATTTGTCTGATGTAATGTTTGTGACAACCGCAAATACTTTAAATATTTTACCACCTCTTCTTGATAGAATGGAAGTTATTAGAATTCCTGGATATACAGAAGATGAGAAGATAAATATTGCAAACAAGTATCTGTTACCTAAACAAGTAAAAGAAAATGGTGTGAAAGAGGGCGAACTAAATTTAGAAGATGGGACAATAAAAGAGATAATAAGAAGTTATACAAGGGAGTCTGGTGTTAGAAATTTAGAAAGAGAAATTTCTAAAGTAACAAGAAAAGTTGTTAAGAAAGTAGTAAGTGGTGAGGTTGAAAAGGTTCAAGTTAATGACAAAAATATTCCAGACTTTCTAGGTATTAAAAAATTCAAATATGGTGAAGTAGAAGATAAAGATAAAACTGGAATAGTAATAGGACTGGCTTGGACTGAAGTAGGGGGAGAAATTCTTAAAATTGAGACTGTTAATATGCCAGGTAAAGGCAGGATGCAAATTACAGGAAAACTTGGTGATGTCATGCAAGAGTCAGTTAAGGCTGCAAAATCATATGTTAGATCAAAAAGTTTAGAATATGGTATAATACCACCTTTCTTTGAAAAAAAAGATTTTCATATTCATGTTCCAGAAGGAGCCACACCAAAAGATGGACCATCAGCTGGTATAGCAATGGTTACATCCATAGTATCATCAATCACAAACATTCCTGTTAATAGAGAGATTGCTATGACCGGTGAGGTGACAATTACAGGTCAAGTTTTACAAATTGGTGGTTTAAAGGAAAAATTATTAGCTGCACATAGAGCAGGAGTTAAAAAAGTATTAATACCTAAAGAAAACGAAAAAGATTTAGTAGATATTCCAAAAAAGGTAAGAGAAGACATTAAAATCATTCCAGTGGAAACAGCAGATGAAGTGCTTAAAATTGCCCTTACAAAAGAGTTAAAACCTGTAGAGTGGACTGAAGTAGATAAAATTTCAGACGGTAAAAAGGACGATAAATCCCAAGCTAGTATTCAGTAATAAACAATTTACTTTATTAATACGTTGATGTAATAGTACCATGATTTTGGGTGGTTAGCTCAGTTGGTAGAGCATCTCGTTTACACCGAGGGGGTCAAAGGTTCGAGTCCTTTACTACCCACCATTTACACCTGTGGGGGTGTAGCTCAGTTGGTTAGAGCACCTGCCTGTCACGCAGGGGGCCGAGGGTTCGAGTCCCTTCACTCCCGCCATTATTCGAGTAAAACTAGGCATAAAAATGTGACATATCTTCACTTTTAGTTGATATAATAGTTGTTACATAGGAATCATATGCTTGCGGAATTTTTAAAAGATTATCTACCAATAATATTATTTTTGATAATAGCTTTAGGCTTAAGCTTTGCTTTTGTTGCGGTTAATTATTTTGCTGCTCCAAGGAAACCTGATCCTGAAAAACTTTCAGCATATGAATGTGGGTTCGAACCATTTAATGACTCGCGAATGGAATTTGATGTCAGGTTTTATTTGGTTGCAATATTATTTATAATATTTGATTTAGAAATAGCATTTTTATTCCCATGGGCAATTTCTCTTGGGGAGATTGGTTTATATGGTTTCTGCTCTATGATGTTATTTTTATTTATTTTAACTGTTGGATTTATTTATGAGTGGAAAAAAGGAGCTTTAGATTGGGAATAGGATGAATTTAGAGGATAGAAAAAAAGATATTCCGGAGGAGTTTAAACAGTTAGCTCAAGACTTTAGTGATAACGGATTTATAACAACATCATTAGATAATCTTGTTAATTGGGCAAGAACTGGTTCATTGCATTGGATGACCTTTGGATTAGCATGTTGTGCTGTTGAAATGATGCAAACATCTATGCCAAGATATGATCTTGAAAGATTTGGTGCAGCACCGAGAGCCTCGCCACGTCAATCAGATGTCATGATAGTAGCAGGTACGCTGACAAATAAAATGGCTCCTGCATTAAGAAAAGTTTACGACCAGATGCCTGAACCTAGGTATGTAATATCTATGGGAAGTTGTGCAAATGGTGGAGGCTATTATCATTATTCATATTCCGTAGTAAGAGGATGCGATCGAGTGGTACCTGTTGATGTATATGTCCCTGGATGCCCACCTTCAGCCGAAGCATTACTTTATGGAATTTTACAATTACAGAAAAAAATTAGAAATAAAGGTTCTTTAGAAAGATAATAATGAAAAATCTTGAGGACTTGGAAAAGTTTATAAACTCCGAATTAACATCTAAAATAAATAATTCATTTATAAAGCATGAAACTATTTATATAAATATAGATCATGATGAATTGGTTGATGTTATTTCTTTTTTGAAGACCAATAAAGATACAAAATTTAGGCAATTAATCGAAATTACAGCTGTAGATTATCCTGAAAATGAAAATAGATTTAAGATGATTTATTTATTATTAAGTCATGAATATAATCAAAGAATTATTATTGATTATTCAATAAAAGAAAATGACGTAATTTCATCAATAACTTCAATATTTCCAGCAGCCAATTGGATGGAGAGAGAAGTTTTTGATATGTATGGGTTAAACTTTAAAAATCATCCTGATTTAAGAAGAATTTTAACCGATTATGGCTTTGAGGGGCATCCTTTAAGAAAAGATTTTCCTCTTACTGGTCATAATGAGGTTCGTTATAGCGAAGAACAAAAAAAAGTGATCTATGAACCTGTTAAATTAGAACAAAATTACAGAAATTTTGATTATGAGAGTCCTTGGGAGGGAACCAAATATATTAAAGAAATTAAAAAAAGCTAATGGCAAAAGAAAAAAAAACACTAAATCTAAATTTTGGACCACAACATCCTGCGGCACATGGAGTTTTAAGATTAATACTTCAATTAGATGGAGAAGTTGTTGAAAAAGCTGATCCTCATATTGGGTTGTTGCACAGAGGTACTGAGAAGTTAATAGAAAATAAAACTTATATCCAAGCAGTTCCTTATTTTGATCGTCTTGATTATGTAGCACCAATGAACCAAGAACATGCATTTGCTTTAGCTATAGAAAAAATTCTTAAAATTAAAGTTCCTTCTAGAGCGAAACATATAAGAGTAATTTTTTGTGAAATAGGACGAATATTAAGCCACATATTAAATGTAACTACTCAAGCAATGGATGTTGGGGCACTAACACCAACGTTATGGGGATTTGAGGAACGAGAAAAATTAATGGGATTTTATGAGAGGGTGTCTGGATCAAGGTTGCATGCTAATTATTTTAGAGCAGGTGGAGTACATAAAGATCTACCTACAGGACTTGATAGCGATATCGGTGAATTTTGTGAAAAATTCCCAAAAATTATTGATGATTTAGAAACTTTACTTACTGATAACAGAATATTTAAACAGAGAAATGTAGATATAGGAATTGTATCCAAACAAGATGCACTAGATTATTCTTTTTCAGGAGTAATGTTAAGAGGTTCTGGTGTAGCTTGGGATTTAAGGAGAAGTCAACCTTATGAGTGTTATGACGATTTAGAATTTAAAATTCCTGTTGGAAAAAATGGAGATTGTTATGACAGATATCTTTGCAGAATTGAAGAAATGAGAGAAAGTGTAAAAATTATTAAACAGTGTTTATCAAATATTCCAAAAGGACCAATTAAAACAGAAGATGGAAAAATTTCTCCTCCACCAAAAAAAGAAATTAAACAGTCTATGGAGGCTTTAATCCATCATTTTAAGTTATTTACAGAAGGATATAGGGTTGAAAAAGATGAAATATATACAGCAGTTGAGGCACCAAAAGGAGAATTTGGTGTCTATCTAATTTCAGATGGCTCAAGCAAACCATACAAATGCAAAATCAGAGCACCTGGATTTACCCATCTTCAAGCTATGGATTATTTAATAAAAGGACATATGCTTGCTGATGTACCTGCTGTATTGGGTTCAATGGATATTGTTTTTGGAGAGGTTGATAGATGAGTGTAAAAAAAATTCACAAAGAACAGCCTGAAACTTTTAAATTTAATGATAAAAGTATGGAGGCTGCAAATAAAATAGTTTCTAATTATCCCGACGGGAAACAACAGAGCGCAGTTATGGCTTTGTTATATATAGCTCAAAGGCAAAATGACAATTGGATACCGTTACAAGCAATGAAATACATAGCTAAATTTTTAGACATGCCTTATATAAAAGTTTACGAAGTGGCAACTTTTTATTCGATGTATAATCTGTCACCAGTAGGTAAATTTTTTTTTCAAATTTGTACTACAACACCTTGTATGCTTAGAGGAGCTTATGATTTAGTAAAAGTTTGTAAAAATAAAATATCTGAAAAAGAAAATGTATTATCTGAAGATGGAAAAATTTCTTGGATGGAAGTTGAATGTTTGGGTGCATGTGTTAACGCACCGATGATGCAAGTTAATAAGGATTATTATGAAGATTTGAATGATAAAAAACTTGAAGAAATAATTGAGACGATATACCAAAATAAAATCCCAACACCTGGATCTTATTCTGGAAGAATAAATGCAGAACCAGTTAACAATAGAAAAACTTTATTAGGTAACAAAAATGCTTAGAGACGAAGACAGAATATTTCAAAATTTATACAATGACAGTGGTGCTGATATCGAATCTGCTAAATTAAGAAATGATTGGAATGGAACAAAAGAAATTTTAGAAAAAGGAAGAGAGTGGATAATCAATGAAGTTAAATCCTCTGAGCTTAGAGGACGTGGTGGAGCAGGTTTTCCAACTGGTCTAAAATGGTCATTTGCACCTAAAGAAGTAGGGTCTAGACCACATTATTTAGTTATTAATGCTGATGAGTCGGAACCTGGAACATGTAAAGATAGAGATATATTAAGATTTGAACCTCACAAATTAATAGAAGGATGTTTAATTGCTTCTTACGCAGTTAATGCACATAAATGTTATATTTATATTAGAGGTGAATATTTTAATGAAGGACAAAAACTTCAAACTGCGATCGATGAGGCTTATAAAAATAATTTAATTGGCAAAAATGCATTAAATTCAGGATGGGATTTAGATATTTATATTCATTATGGTGCAGGTGCCTATATTTGTGGTGAAGAAACGGCACTATTGGAGAGTTTAGAAGGAAAAAAAGGTCAACCAAGATTAAAGCCACCATTTCCTGCATTAATTGGATTATATGGATGTCCAACTATCATAAATAATGTAGAGACTGTTGCAGCTGTTCCTACAATTTTAAGAAGAGGTGCAAAATGGTTTAGTTCACTTGGAAGACCTAAAAATACAGGAACAAAAATTTATTGTATTTCTGGAAATGTCAATAATCCGTGTAATGTAGAGGAAGAAATGGGAGTTCCACTTAAGGAATTAATCGAAACCCACGCTGGAGGTGTAGTTGGTGGATGGGAAAATCTCAAAGCAGTAATACCTGGCGGTTCTTCAATGCCAATGTTACCTAAAGAAATTTGTGACAATATGAAAATGGATTTTGATGCATGTGTTGAAAATAAAACAGGACTAGGAACAGCTGGTATTGTTGTGATCAATAATGACCAAGATATTATTAAGTGTATGGCAAGAATAGCTAGATTTTATAAGCATGAAAGTTGTGGTCAGTGTACTCCATGTAGGGAAGGATCTGGATGGATGTGGAGAATGTTAGAAAGAATGGCAGCAGGTGAGGCAACTCCAGATGAAGTAGATATGCTTTTTGATGTAACAAAACAAATAGAAGGTCATACAATTTGTGCTTTTGGTGAAGGTTCATCTTGGCCTGTTCAAGGATTAATTAGACATTTTAAAGATGAAATACTTGAAAGAAATAAATTTGATCCTGTTGTGAAAAAAAACAAAAATATTCCATACCTTGTTGATCAACATTTATTAGAAAAGGAAAATGCCTAAATTAAAAGTAAACGATATTGATATTGAAGTTGAAGATGGTCTAACTGTACTCCAAGCTTGTGAACAAGCTGGAGCTGAAATACCAAGATTTTGTTATCATGAAAAACTTTCTATAGCTGGAAATTGTCGTATGTGTTTGGTCGAAATGGAAAAATCACCAAAACCTATAGCTTCATGTGCAATGCCTGCAGCTGAAGGGATGGTTATTAAAACAAATACGGAAAAAGTTGAAAAAGCAAGAAAAGGTGTGATGGAGTTTTTACTGGCTAACCATCCTTTGGATTGTCCTGTTTGTGATCAAGGTGGTGAGTGTGATTTACAGGATCAATCTATGTTTTATGGAATTGATAAATCAAGATTTAAAGAGAATAAAAGATATGTACCTGAAAAATACATGGGACCATTAATAAAAACCCAAATGACAAGATGTATTCATTGTACTAGATGTATCAGATTTGCCACAGAAGTAGGAGGTGTACCAGAGTTAGGTGCAATTGGCCGAGGAGAAAACATGGAAATCACAACTTATTTGGAGAAATCAATGGAGTCCGAAATGTCAGCAAATGTAATAGATTTATGTCCTGTAGGCGCTTTAACTTCTAAACCTTATGTTTTTGAGGCTAGACCATGGGAGCTAAAAAAAACAGAAACCATTGATGTAATGGATGCTGTTGGGTCAAACATTAGAGTGGATACTTATGATTGGGAAGTAAAAAGGGTTTTACCAAGAATTAATGAGGAAATTAATGAGGAGTGGATTTCTGATAAAACAAGATATGCATGCGATGGTTTAAAAAATCAAAGATTAGACACACCATTTATAAAAAATAATGGAAACTTTGAAGAAATTAGTTGGCAAAATGCATACAAAAAAATTAAAGAAAAAATTTCAACAACATCACCAGACAAAATAGTTGGTTTAACTGGTGACATGACAAACATGGAAACTATGTTTGCTGTTAAAAACCTATTTCAAAAAACATTAAATTCTAGTTATTTAGATTCTAGAGCTAAACATACTTACATAAATTTTGAAAAAAGAAGTAATTATTTGTTTAACTCTAGTATAGAAGGGATTGAAGAAAGTGATCTTATATTACTAATAGGCACAAACCCAAGATTTGAGGCAACTATATTAAACTCAAGAATAAGAAAAACTTATTTAAAAAATAAAACTGAAATATTTTCTTTAGAGGATTTGGGTGATTTAACTTATCCTTATAAAGTTTTAGAAAATAATTCAAAAGTAATTGATAAAATAATCAAATATGAACACAATCTTTCAAACAAAATTGTCAGTGCAGAAAAACCTATAATTATCTTAGGTCAATCAATATTAAATAGTAAAAACGGCGCATATATATTTGAAGAGTTTAAAAGGTATTTAACTAGTATTAATAAAATTGATGATAATTGGAATGCACTAAATATTTTATCAACTGATGCATCAGCTGTTGGTTCTTATGATTTAGGTATTTTTTCCTCAAATAATGGAAGTAATAAAACTCTAAAAAAAATTGAGGATGGTGACGTAAAAGTTATTTTTTTATTAGGCCAAGATAACCTCAAAATTAAAAAAAGTAATGAATTTATAATTTATATTGGAAGTCATGGTGATAATGGTGCAGATATGGCAGATCTTATATTGCCTGGTGCTGCATATACTGAACAAGATGGTTATTTCACTAACTTGGAGGGAAAGCTTCAAAAAGCATATAAAGCTTCATATCCTCCAGGAGAAGCTAAAGAAGATTGGCAAATAATTAATGAATTATCTTCTTCTATTCATGGAAATCCTCTATTTAATAATAAAGATGAACTACTAAAATCTATGCAAAACCATTTAAATAATGAAAATATTAAAAATTTTGAAGTTCCTACATATAATTTGAATGATGAAAAAATATTAGTTGAAGATATTGATTATTACTACTCTAATACGATTGCCCGTGCATCCAAAACAATGTCAGAGTGTAGATACGCAAGAGCTAATTTGAAAAAAACTGGAACTGAGGGTTAATGGACTCTTATTTTTCAATATTATTTACTGAAGTTTATAAAATTTTATTTTTATTAGTGCCTGTTTTAGTTTCTGTAGCAATGATAGTTTGGCTTGATAGAAGAGTTTGGGCCTTTGTACAAAAACGGAGAGGACCTAATGTTGTTGGTCCATTTGGTTTATTCCAATCATTAGCTGATGCTTTAAAATATATTTTTAAAGAAATAATAATACCTGCAAGCTCAAACAAACTTGTATTTGTATTAGCTCCAGTCGTGACTATGACATTAGCATTAATATCATGGGCTGTAATACCATTTGGCGAAGATTTTGTTCTAGCTGACATCAATGTTGGTATTTTATATCTTTTCGCAGTTTCATCATTAGGTGTATATGGAATAATTATGGGTGGATGGGCCTCAAACTCTAAATACCCTTTTTTAGGTGCAATCAGATCTGCAGCACAAATGGTATCATATGAAGTTTCAATAGGAGTTATAATAATCAATGTTCTATTATGTGTTGGATCGTTAAACTTAAGTGACATCGTTATGGCACAACAAAATTTATGGTTTGTAATTCCTTTGTTTCCTATGTTTGTAATTTTTTTTATTTCTGCACTAGCAGAAACAAATCGTCCTCCATTTGATTTACCAGAAGCAGAAGCAGAATTAGTTGCAGGATATCAAACTGAATATTCAGGAATGATGTATGCTATGTTTTGGTTAGGGGAGTACGCAAATATTTTGTTAATGTGTGCAATGGGCTCAGTTTTATTTTTGGGTGGCTGGTTATCCCCAATAGATATCTTCCCATTTAATGCAATTCCAGGTCCTTTTTGGTTAATCTTCAAAATATTATTTTTATTTATTTTATTTGCGTTAGTTAAAGCAACTGTTCCAAGATACAGATATGACCAATTAATGAAGCTTGGTTGGAAGATATTTCTCCCATTTTCATTGTTTTATGTTGTTTTAACTTCAAGTTTTTTGCTATATTTTGATTTACTACCAGTGAAATAAATGAAAATTTCAAGATTATTAAAAACTATATTCATGATTGATTTTGTGACTGGTTTATTAATTGCAATAAAAGAGACTTTTAAAGCAAAAAAGACAATCAATTATCCTTTTGAAAAGGGATCTTTAGGAACAAGGTCTAGAGGGGAGCACGCTCTTAGAAGATATCCTAATGGTGAAGAAAGATGCATAGCGTGTAAGCTTTGTGAAGCTGTATGTCCAGCCCAAGCTATTACAATTGAGTCAAAGGAAAGAGATGATGGTAGCAGGAAAACTGTAAGATACGATATTGATATGCTCAAATGCATTTACTGTGGTCTTTGTGAAGAGTCATGTCCTGTAGATGCAATTGTCCAAGGCCCTAATTTTGAATTTGCAACAGAGTCGAGAGAAGAACTTTATTATACAAAAGAAAAACTCTTGGAAAATGGAGACAGGTGGGAAAACATTTTAGCTGCCAATATAAAGGCTGATAGTTCTCACAGGTAATCTTATGATTGCACACTCAGTTTTCTTCTACATTTTTTCCTTAATAGCTATTGTTTCTGCAGTCATGGTAACAGTCTCAAAAAATACAGTTCACTCTGTATTTTTTTTAATCCTAGATTTCATTAGCATATCCTGTTTGTTTATTATGATAGGTGCAGAATTTTTAGGCATGATAATGCTGATAGTTTATGTGGGAGCTGTTGCAGTTCTTTTTTTATTTGTGGTGATGATGTTAAACGTAGCTGAACAAAAAGGCCAATGGTTTAGCTCAAGGTGGGATGGTGGAACCCATATACCAGTTGGTTTATTAGTTAGCTTAATTATTTTTTTTGAACTTATAATTGTAATTGGAGGATGGAAATATAAACCTGATTTATTAAATAGCCTTTCTATAAATATATCTACAGAGGTCACTAATACTAGATCCATTGGAAATGTTTTATATACAGATTATATACTTCTATTTCAAATTTCAGGAATGATTTTGTTAGTTGCTATGATAGGAGCAATTGTTTTAACTTATAGAGAAAGAGCTGGGGTTAAAAGACAAAGTTATGTTAAGCAAATTTCTAGAGAAAGAGATGAAGGTGTTGACTTAGTTGACGTCGAGAAAAACAAAGGAGTTAAAATAGATGCTTAGCATAGGCTTAGGACATTATTTAACATTAGCTGCTATAATATTTACAATTGGTATTGTTGGTATTTTTTTAAATAGAAAAAATGTAATAGTAATTTTAATGAGTATTGAGTTAATTTTGCTTGCAGTAAACATAAATCTAGTTGCTTTTTCTATATTTATTAATGATTTAAGTGGACAAATATTTACTCTATTTATTTTAACAGTTGCAGCCGCTGAGGCAGCTATAGGATTAGCCATAATTGTGGTTTATTTTAGAAATTCAGACACAATAAGAGTTGAAGAGATTAAAAATTTAAAAGGATAAAATGGAATACCTAATTTTATTTCTGCCCCTAATAGGAGCTGTAATTTGTGGTTTTTTTGGAAAGAAAATAGGAGACAGAAATTCTCAAATTTTGACAAGTTCGTTTGTGAGTATTTCAGCAATACTCTCTTTATTTGTTTTGTATCAAGTTATTAGTTCAGATTATTCAAACAATCTTGTTATAGCTACTTGGATCAATTCTGGAACATTAAATGTTAACTGGTCAATAAAAATTGATGCTTTATCAGCAGTTATGTTTGTTGTAGTAAATTTTGTTTCAGCTTTGGTTCATATTTATTCAATTGGTTACATGTCACACGATCCTCATAAAACAAGATTCATGGCATATTTGTCTTTATTTACTTTTGCAATGTTAACTTTAGTAAGTTCAGATAATTTTATTCAACTATTTTTTGGTTGGGAAGGTGTAGGCTTATGCTCATATTTTTTAATTGGTTTTTGGTTCAAAAAAGAAAGTGCAAACAAGGCTGCAATAAAAGCCTTTGTTGTTAACAGAGTTGGTGACTTTGGTTTAGCGCTTGGAATTTTTCTGATTTTTTATATTTTTGGTACAGTCAATTATGAAGAGGTTTTTGAACAAATCCCAAATGTTTTAGATAAAAAAATAAATTTCATTGGTATTAACATAGAAATTATTGATTTGGTTTGTTTACTTTTATTAATTGGAGCAATGGGTAAATCGGCTCAATTTTTATTACACACATGGTTGCCTGATGCTATGGAAGGCCCAACGCCGGTATCTGCATTAATTCACGCTGCAACAATGGTAACTGCTGGAGTATTTCTGATCGTCAGATGCTCACCTATATACGAATACTCTCCATTAGCTCTAACGGTTATAACAATAATTGGAATGACTACTGCTTTCTTTGCAGCAACAGTTGCACTTGTTCAAAATGATATTAAAAAAATTATTGCTTATTCTACTTGTAGTCAATTAGGCTATATGTTTTTTGCTGCTGGGGTAGGTGCTTATAATGTTGCGATGTTTCATCTATTTACACATGCTTTTTTTAAAGCTTTACTATTTTTAGGAGCTGGTGCTGTAATTCATTCATTTCATGACGAACAAGATATAAATAAAATGGGTGGAGTTATCAAAAAACTTCCATACACATATGTATTAATGCTCATAGGAACTCTTGCTTTAACAGGTTTTCCTTTTTTATCAGGTTTCTATTCTAAAGATGCAATAATAGAACTCGCGTACCTAAGAGGAAATGGAGTTGGAATGCTTGCAGCTTTTGTAGGTATTATTACAGCTTTATTAACATCAATTTACTCTTGGAGACTTATTTTTAAAACGTTCCATGGTAATTTTAACAATAAAGAACTTAGTGTTGATAAAATACACGAGTCTCCTTTGGTTATGATTGCCCCGTTAGTAATCTTGGCAATAGGAGCTATTTTTGCAGGTATGGCCTTTAAAGGTTTGTTTATAGGTCATGAGATAGCATATGAATTTTGGGGTAAATCTATAAAATTTTTAGAACCACTCAGTACAGATCATCCACCAACATGGTTTTTGTTTTTAACACCTATACTTGTTACCTCTGCAATTCCATTTTCTTATTATTTATATCTAAAAAACACAAACATAGTAAGTGGATTGAAAGAAATGAATGAACCAATTTATCAATTTTTAGTCAAGAAATGGTACTTTGATGAAATGTACGATTATTTATTTGTTAATCCTTCAAAAAAAATTGGAAAGTTTTTATGGAAAAAAGTTGATGGATCAATAATAGATAAATTTGGTCCTGATGGGATTTCAAGTGTAATCAAAAATTTATCAATTAAAGCAGTCAAATTTCAATCTGGATTTATTTATCAATATGCATTTGTTATGTTGATTGGATTTTCAGTTTTACTAACAATACTGATATTAAACTGATGAACTTTCCAATTTTATCGTCCTTAATTTTGCTACCTACAATAGGTGCTTTATTTATATTATTCACAAAATCAACAAGTGGAAAATATCAAAGTTCCAAATATGTAGCTTTATTTATTTCTTTAGCAAATTTTTTATTATCTTTATATCTTTGGTATGTTTTTGATAAAAATTCAGTAGACTTTCAGTTTGTAGAAAATAGAGAATGGCTGTCAGGATTTATAAATTATAAAGTTGGAATAGATGGTATTTCAATTTTATTTGTAATATTAGCAACTTTCATTACTCCAATTTGTATTATTTCAGTTAATGCTACAATTACAAATAGACTTAAGGATTTCTTAATTGCCATATTAATAATGGAAACATTTATGATTGGTGTTTTCTGCTCACTTGATCTAGTAGTATTTTATTTATTTTTTGAGGCAGGTCTTATACCAATGTTTTTAATAATTGGTATTTGGGGTGGAGAAAGAAGAGTCTATTCAGCTTTTAAATTTTTTCTGTACACTTTATTAGGATCAGTTCTTATGTTGGTTGCTATTATTTCAATTTATTGGATAACAGGAACCACTGATGTTGAAAAACTTTATGAACTTGGCATAAAGGCTGAATATCAAAATTTATTATGGTTAGCATTTTTCAGTTCTTTTGCAGTTAAAACTCCTATGTGGCCAGTACATACGTGGCTACCAGATGCTCATGTGGAAGCTCCAACTGTTGGGTCTGTATTGCTAGCAGCAATATTACTTAAAATGGCTGGATATGGATTTATTAGATTTTCGCTAGGATTATTTCCTATAGCTTCTGAAAATTTCACAATGTTAGTTTATATCTTAAGTTTAATTGCAATTATTTATACATCTCTGGTTGCTTTGATGCAGGAAGATATGAAAAAACTTATAGCATACTCGTCCGTTGCACATATGGGATTTGTAACATTAGGCATCTTCACAATGACTCAACAAGGAATTGAAGGAAGTATTTTTCAAATGATTAGTCATGGACTTGTATCTGCTGCGCTTTTCTTGAGTGTTGGAGTTGTATATGAAAGACATCATACAAGACTAATAAATAAATATGGCGGTTTAGTCTCCATAATGCCAAGATATGCAATTGTTTTTATGGTATTCACACTAGGAGCTCTAGGACTACCTGGAACAACAGGTTTTATTGGAGAATTTTTAATTTTAATGGGTGCATTTGAGAAAAATATCTTAGTGGCGATGATTGCAAGTTTGGGAGTAATTTTAGGAGCAGCATATATGCTGTGGTTATTTAAAAGAGTTGTTTTTGGTGAAATGCATAATCAAGAGCTTAAAAGTATGAAAGATTTAAAAACCTTTGAAATTATAACTTTATCAGCTCTTGTAATACCAATTTTATTCTTTGGTTTTTACCCAGAGCCTTTAATGAATTCAATTGAAGCATCAGTCGAGAATACTTTAAACATGTACAACTTTGACTTAATTAACAACTTTGTATCAAAAGACTAATGGAAAATTTTCAATATATATTACCTGAAATCTTCATATCAGTATCTATAATGCTATTTTTACTAATTGGAGTTTTCAAAAAAAATAGTGCAAGTTTAATTTATAATTTATCAAATATATCGTTAATTATTTTATTGGCACTAATAATTAATCTCAGCTCATTAAATACAATTTACTTATTCAATGAATCATATTTAATAGATAATTTATCTAACTATATGAAGATTATACTTGTTGGATCTGGAATTTTTGTAATGTTAACTGGATCCAAATATATCCAAGTGATAAATTTAAATAAAATTGAATACCCAATCCTCATTCTAAGCAGTATTTTGGGAATGATGATAATGATAAGTTCAAATGATTTAATTGTTTTTTACATGGGCCTCGAACTACAATCATTAGCCTTGTATGTTCTTGCATCTTTTAATAGAGACAATTTATTGTCTACAGAGTCTGGACTAAAATATTTTGTTCTTAGCGCACTATCATCTGGTTTGCTGTTATATGGGTGCTCATTAACTTATGGATTTTCTGAAAGTACAAATTTTGATCAGATACTTATAAACTCTACTGAATTTAATTATGGTACCACTTTTGGGATAGTCTTTATTTTAGTTGGTCTTGCATTTAAAATATCGGCTGTACCTTTCCATATGTGGGCTCCAGATGTTTATCAAGGCTCCCCAACATCTGTAACATTATTCTTTGCTATACTCCCAAAAATAGCTGCACTCTCAGTGTTCATTAAGTTTTTGTACACACCTTTTGCTAATATGAATGATCAGTGGCAAACAATTATTGTATTCATCTCAATAGCTTCAATGATATTTGGTGCCGTGGCAGCGATAGGTCAAAAAAACTTAAAAAGATTAATTGCTTATAGTTCAATCAGTCATATGGGCTATGCGTTGGCTGGATTAGCAACAGTTAGCAACCAAGGAATACAAAGTTCTATTACTTATATATCTATTTATTTGGTAATGAATTTAGCCTTTTTTAGCTGCTTATTTATGCTTAAGAGAAATGATAAATATTATGAGAATATAGAGGATTTATCTGGGCTTTCTAAAAAACATCCAATTCTATCATTCTCATTATTAATAGTTTTATTTTCTTTAGCTGGAATACCTCCACTAGCAGGCTTCTTTGCAAAATTTTATGTTTTCTTAGCTGTTATAGAACAGTCAATGTATTTTTTAGCAATTGTTGGATTATTAGCAACTGTGGTTGCAGCTTTTTATTATCTAAGAATTATAAAAATTATATATTTTGATCCAGAAAAAGAAGAATACGAAACATCTCATAATATAGGATTAAAAATTACTTTGGCTATTTCAACAATATTTATTTTAGCATACTTTATATATCCGAGTGGCATAACAGAAATAGTATCTAAAATTACAATGATCTAATGAAATTAAAAAAATATTTATACAAAAAAGTTGAAAGCACTAACAATGTAGCGCTAAGATTAATAAAGCAAGGCAATAAAAGAGGAATAATTTTAACAGATCAACAAACAAAAGGTAAAGGACGAAGAAAAAATAAATGGATATCTATAAAAGGTAATTTGTTTTTATCAGTCTTCTTTGAAATTAGTAAAAAAATATCCTTATCAAAAATAATAAATTTAAATTTAAAAATAATTAAAAAAATAATATATAAAAAAATAAATACTTTAATTCTAATAAAAAAACCTAATGATATATTAATTAATAAAAAAAAGGTCTGTGGAATTTTACAAGAAACAATTTTTCAGCAGAATAGAAAATACTTAATTGTAGGAATTGGAATTAATATTTCTAGTAGTCCAAAAATTAATAATTATTCAACTACATTTTTAAATAATTATACAAATAAAAAATTTAAAAGACTTGAATTATTTAAAGAAATTAAATTGCTGTATGAAAAAAACTTACACTCATTTGGAATTTAATATATGTATTTAATTGGAGATATTGGAAATACTGCAATTAAAATTTGTTTGTTTAATGACCATTTAAAATTGATTAAAAATATTAAAATTCATAAGAAAAATTTAAACAAAAAATTTATAAATAAAAAATTATTATTTTTAAGAAAATATAATTCTAAACTTAGAAAAGTACTCTTTAGCTCAGTCGTTCCCAACTCTTATAAAATAATAAAAAAAACCATCAAAGAAATAACTAAATTGAACTGTGTTGAGTTAAAAACATGTAATTTAAAAAAATTTATAAATATAAAAGTCAATAGAAAACAAATTGGTTCTGATCGTTTAGCTAATGCAATTGCAGTTATTGATAGTAGGTTTAATTATATTATAGTTGATTTTGGAACGGCTACCAATTTTGATATTGTGATTAAAAAAGATTATATAGGTGGTGTTTTAGCGCCGGGTGTAGAACTTTCCTTGAAAAATTTAATAGATAAAGCCTCTTTAATACCTAAAATTAAGTTAGAAAAGACAGCAAATGTCATTGGTAAAAACACTAAAACTGCTGTAAGAGCTGGTTTTTATCATGGTTATACTGGTTTGATTGAAAATATAATTAAACTTATCTTAAAACAAACTAGAAAGAAGTTTAAAATTATACTTACAGGTGGATTTGCACACTTATTTAAATCATCAATAAAAGGTATTAAAACTGTTGATAAAAATTTAACAATTAAAGGTATCTTAAGAGTAGCTACAAATTAAAAAAAATATGAAAGATGAATTATTATTTTGTCCTCTAGGAGGATCTGGTGAAATAGGAATGAACATGAACCTATTTGCGTATGGTAAGCCAGACAATCAAAAATGGATTATTGTTGACGTTGGTGTTACATTTGCAGATGATACAGTGCCTGGTGTTGATATAATATATCCAGATCCTGGATTTATAATAGATAAAAAAGATGACTTGCTAGGTATAGTCCTAACACATGCTCATGAAGATCATATTGGAGCTATTGCTCATGTTTGGCCAAAATTAAAATGTAAAATTTTTGCTACACCTTTTACTTCAGTATTAATTATTGAAAAATTTAAAGAAAAAAAAATTGATATAACTGGTTATTTAAAAGTAGTAGAACTTAATAGTACAATTAATCTAGATCCCTTTAAAATAGAGTTTGTTACACTTACTCATTCAATATTAGAACCTAATGGTCTTAGAATACAAACACCAGCTGGAAATATACTACATACCGGAGATTGGAAATGCGATCCAGATCCTTTGATAGGTGGAAACATAAACTCTGAAAGATTAAAGGAAATAGGCAACGAAGGTGTATTAGCCATGATTTGTGACTCTACAAATGTATTTAGTGCAGGTAGAGCAGGGTCTGAACTTGATGTGCGTAAAAATTTACTTAAGGTTTTTGAAAGATTAAAAAAAAGAATAATCGTTACTTCATTTGCGTCTAATGTAGCTAGAATGGAAACTGTTTTTTATTGTGCAGAACAAACAGGAAGACATATTTCACTAGTTGGAAGATCGATGCACAGAATATTTAAAGCAGCAAGACAATGTGGATATCTTAAAAATGTTATTGATCCTATAGATTCAAGAGATGCAAAAAATATATCTAGAGAAAAAATTGTTTATTTGTGCACTGGAAGTCAAGGCGAACCAATGGGAGCTATGAATAGGATAGTTAAATATACTCACCCTGATGTCTATATAGAAAGAAATGATGCTGTAGTTTTTTCTTCGAAAATTATACCGGGAAACGAGAAGAAATTGTATAAGTTACATAATAATTTAGTCAAAGAAGGTATTGAAGTTATATCTGAAGACAATGAATATATTCACGTTTCTGGCCATCCTAACCGTGAAGACCTTAGAGATATGTATAATTGGATTAAACCAAAAGCTGTTATCCCAGTTCATGGAGAACACAGACACATGATAGAGCACATTGAATTTGCAAAAGAAATGCAAGTTAAATACCCAGTTCAAGTAGAGAACGGTGATATTGTTAAGTTATATCCTGGAGAAAAACCAGAAGTCTATGACAAAGCACCAAGTGGAAGAGTTTATTTAGATGGAAATGTTCCAGTAGAGGAAGACTCTAGATCAATAAAAGAAAGAAGAAATATTTCATCAAATGGATTTTTAGAAGCTACAATTATGATTACACCAAAAGGCAACATTCACAACAAACCTTTGGTAACTTTTAAAGGTCTACCAGTATATGAGAATGATGAGTTTATTTATGGATTAGAGGAAGAAATAGAAAGAACTATTAAAACATTTTCATTAAACAACACAAAACAACAAGATAATCTCATAGATGCTCTTAAAATAACTTGTCGTAAATTTTCAAAAGAAAAAACTGGGAAAAAACCACTAACAAATATAAACTTGGTAAGAATTTAAATAATAAAATGTATTTTTCAAAATCATTTGTACCAATTCTTAAAAATAATCCTACAGAAGCCAAAATTAAATCTCATCAGCTTATGTTAAGAGTTGGAATGATAAAACAATCATCAGCTGGAATCTATTCATGGTTACCACTCGGTTTCAAAGTTATGAAAAAAATAGAGCAAATTGTTAGAGAAGAGCAGGATAGAATTGGCGTTCAGGAAATTCTAATGCCAACAATTCAATCATCAGAAATTTGGAAAGAAAGTGGAAGATATGATGATTATGGAGAAGAGATGTTGCGTATTAAAGATCGTCAAAATAGAGAAATGTTGTATGGACCTACCAATGAAGAGCTTATAACAGAAATATTTAGATCAAGTATTAAATCTTATAAATCACTCCCACAGTTATTATATCATATTCAGTGGAAATTTAGAGATGAACTAAGACCAAGGTTTGGAATTATGAGATGCAGGGAATTTTATATGAAAGACGCTTACTCTTTTGATTTAAATGACGATGAAGCTCTTTTTTCATATAATAAATTTTTTCTCTCATACTTAAGGACTTTTAAAAGATTAAATTTATCAGCAATACCAATGGCAGCAGATACAGGACCTATTGGTGGAAATCTTTCCCATGAATTCATAATTCTTGCTGATACTGGTGAAAGTAAAATATACACAGATAAAAGAATATTTGATGTGGATAGCTCATCTACTTTATTAGATAAAAATTCGCTTACTAATTTACGACAGCAATATGAAAAATTTTATTCTGTTACAGACGAGAAGTTTGACCAGAAAGAATTTGAAAAAGTAGTTCCGGAAGAATTTAGAGTAAATACAAAAGGAATAGAGGTAGGTCATATTTTTTATTTTGGAGATAAATACTCAAAGCCAATGAATGCTGCAGTAGATTTTAATGATAAAAAAGAATTTGTTAAAATGGGATCTTATGGAATAGGTGTATCAAGATTGGTAGGTGCCATAATTGAGGCTAAATACAACGATAAAGATGGAATAATGAAATGGCCAATATTAGTTGCTCCTTATCATTGTGCAATAATTCCAATGATTAAAAAAAATGATACAACAAATTTAGAAAAATCGAATAAAATATTTGAATATTTAAAGTCTAAAAATATAGATGCCATCATAGATGATACTGAAGAAAATATTTCTGCAAAAATTAGGAAATTTAATTTAATTGGTATTCCTTATCAGTTGATTTTGGGAAATCAAACTGATGGAGATTTATTTGAGTTTAAAGAAATTAATGGAGAAACTCAAAAATTAAATATCGAAGAAGTTGCGTCACAAATTTTAAAAGCTAAATCAAATTGATCTCACAGCTAGAAAGAGAAGTTACATTTAGATTTTTAAGAACTAGAAAAAATGATGGTTTTTTAAATATCATCTCAATTTTTTCTTTTATAGGTATTTCATTAGGTGTTGCGGTTCTAATCATTGTTATGTCAGTGATGAATGGTTTTAGAACTGAATTAATAAGCAAGATCGTAGGTTTTAATGCTCATGCAGTAGTTCAACCATCAAATAAACCACTAGAATATATTCAAGATCTGGATTTGACAAAAAATATAATTTCAAATGATGGAGAAGCAATAATATTGAATAAAAATATTACGAAGGGTGTCTTCTTAAAAGGATATTTAGAAAGTGATTTTAGAAACCTTCAAATAGTAAAAAATAAAGAATTTTTTGGATCGCAAAACTTAAATGATAATAATATTTCAATTGGTAAGGAATTAAGCTTTAATTTAAATGTTGAGGTTGGTGACACAATTACAGTTATGTCCCCTGCAGGAATTCAAACTTTAGTTGGCACACTTCCAAAACAAGAAAACTTTAAAATAGTATCAATTTTTGATAGTGGTTTGTCAGACTTTAATGAAAATATTGCATATATTAATTTACAAACACTGGAGAATTTTTTTAATAAAAATAAAGAAGATAGGTTTTTAGAATTCTATTTTAAAGATCCAAAAAATATAGAAATTCATAAAAAAAATTTAACAGCACTATTTCCAGATGAGATAGTTTATACTTGGTCAGACATGAATAAATCATTATTTTCAGCTTTGAAAGTAGAAAGAAATGTTATGTTTATAATTTTATCTTTGATAATTATTGTTGCAGCATTTAATATAATATCTGGACTTACAATTTTAGTTAAAAATAAAACAAGAGATATAGGTATCCTAAAATCAATTGGGGTATCTAATAAATCCATAAAAAAAATTTTCTTTTTAGTTGGCTTTTTTATAGGGACATCAGCAACACTATTTGGGGTATTTGTTGGCACCCTTTTTTCAATTTATATAGAAAGTATTAGACAATTTATCTCAAATACGTTTGGTATTTCTCTTTTCCCAGAAGATATTTATATTTTAAATTCTTTGCCTAGTGAAATAAACATAAATTCAATAATAATAATCTCTCTTTGTTCAATAACTGCAACAATCTTAGTTTCAATATACCCGGCCTCAAAAGCATCTTCTTTAGATACAGTCAAAACTCTTAAATATGAATAATTATATTAAAATAAAAAATTTAACAAAAAAATATGATAAAAATAAATCTATAAAAGTTTTAAATGATATCTCATTTAATTTTGAATCTGGAAAAACTTATTCTATTATGGGCCCGTCTGGATCAGGAAAATCAACTTTGCTAAATTTACTATCACTAATTGATCACCCCACTACTGGTTTAATAGAAATAAGTAGCAATAAAATAAAATCAAATAAAGTTGAAAATGATTTAATTAGAGCAAAGAAAATTGGAATTATTTATCAGGACAAAAATCTATTGTCAGATTTTACAGCTTTAGAAAATGTATACTTGCCTAATTTACTAATTACTAAAGAAAAACAAAAGTCAGTAGATCTTGCAAAAAAATTGATAAAAAATGTAGGTATGTCAACTAGAATAAATTATTTTCCTAATGAATTGTCTGGAGGTGAAAATCAACGTATAGCCATAGCTAGGGCATTAATTAATGATCCTGATATTATTTTAGCCGATGAACCAACTGGAAGTCTAGATTCTGATAATGCAAAACTCATCTTTAAAACTCTATTTAATTTAAAAAATAAAAATAGGATCATAATTTTTGCAACTCACAATAGATATTTTGCAAATATGGCAGATTGTAAAATTATGATGAATGATGGTAGTATACAAATCATCAATGCTGCAACCTAAAAAAAATTATTTTAACCATATTAAAATTCACTCCCAATATTCAATTTGTGAAGGTGCATTAAAAATTGAAAATCTTAAAGAATATTGCAAGAAGAATAAAATACAATCTGTAGGCTTAAGTGATACTTATAATTTATCAGGCGCATTAGAATTTTCTGAAAATATTTCATCTGTAGGAACACAACCAATAATAGGATCACAGATTCAATTCAAATTTAAAAACATTTATGGAGTTATTCCTTTAATTGCTAAAAACTCAAAAGGTTATCAAAATATAATTGAGCTTTCATCTAAAGCTTATTTAGAAAATCATAATAGTGATGAACCACATTGCTCCATTGGTGATTTGATAAATTACCATGAGGGCATAATACTATTGTCTGGTTCAATTAATAATTTAATAGGTAAACTTTTTAACAAAGGTTTATTTGAAGATTTAGAGGAATTAATAACAATTCTAAATGGAAAATTTAGAGAAAATATCTATATAGAAATTCAAAGACATGGAGATCAAAATGAAAAGCAATTTGAGAATTTTAATTTAAGTATTTCTCAAAAATATCAAATACCTATTATAGCCACTAATGAGGTTTACTATCTGAATAAAGAAATGCATGAGGCACATGATGCTTTAATGTGTATTGGACAAAAAACATATATAAATGATCAAAAAAGAGTAAAACTTACTAATAATCATTATTTAAAATCGTCAGATGAAATGTGTGAGATTTTTAAAGATCTACCTGAAGCATTAGAAAATAATTATAATTTGCCCTATAGATGTGATTTCAGACCTATTCCTTCTAAACCTATACTTCCCAGTATCAGTGAGGATGCAGCTAACATTGATGACAAGTTAAAAAATGACTCTTTAATAGGTTTAGAGGGAAAATTTATAAATGATCCTGAACTAATAAGCAAAATATCAAATAATTATAAAACTAAAGAAACTTATAAAAATCGATTAACTCATGAAATAAAAATTATAACTGAGATGAACTATTCAGGATATTTTTTGATAGTTTCAGACTATATAAAATGGGCAAAAAACAACAACATACCAGTTGGCCCTGGAAGAGGATCAGGGGCAGGTTCATTAGTTGCCTGGTGTCTATCTATCACAGATGTTGATCCAATAAAATTTAATTTGATTTTCGAAAGATTTTTAAATCCAGATAGAATCTCTATGCCAGATTTCGATATTGATTTTTGCGAGGAAAAAAGAGACCAAGTTTTTCAATACTTGACTACAAAATATAAAGATAGTGTGGCCCATATTATTACATTTGGAAAACTTAAAGCTAGAATGGTTATAAGAGATGTTGGAAGAGTATTAGGGCTTCCATATGGTTTCATAGATAGTATTTGTAAAATGATACCTTTTGATCCATCAAGACCCTTAAAGTTACAAGAAAGTATAAATGTTGAACCAAGATTACAAAAATTAATTAAGGAAGATAAAAGGGTTGCTCGTTTAATAGAACTGTCTCTAAAACTTGAAGGATTGAATAGAAATGTGGCAACTCATGCTGCAGGAGTAGTTATAGCAGATAAAAAACTAACAGAAACTGTTCCATTGTATAAAGACTCATCTGCAGATTTATTATTACCTTCTACACAATTTGACATGTATTCAGCAGAAAATGCTGGATTAGTTAAATTTGACTTTTTAGGCTTAAAAACTTTAACGGTAATCAACAAGACACAAAAACTTGTAGAAAAAAAACACCCAAATTTTAAAATTGAAACTATTAATTATGAAGATCAAAAAGTATTTAATCTTTTATCAAGTGGGAAAACAGTTGGATTATTTCAATTAGAGAGTTCTGGTATGAAAGATGCTTTAATCAACATGAAACCTAATCATTTGGAGGATATTATTGCATTAGTTGCTTTATATAGGCCTGGACCTATGAGCAATATCCCTATTTATAACGATTGCAAACATGGAAAGAGAGAGCCTGACTATTTACATCCTAAATTAGAGGAGATTTTAAAACCAACTTATGGTGTAATTATTTATCAAGAACAAGTTATGCAAATTGCTCAAGTATTATCTGGTTTTACTGCAGGTGAAGCAGACATATTAAGAAGAGCAATGGGTAAAAAAAAAAGGGCAGAACTTGAAAAACAAAAAGAAAGATTTGTTGAGGGTGCTTATAACAATGGAATTAGCAAAGATATAGCAGCTGGAATTTTTTTAAAAATTGAGCCATTTGCTGAATATGGATTTAATAAAAGCCATGCAGCTGCATACGCAATAATAGCTTATCAAACTGCATTTTTAAAAACATACTATCCACACGAGTTTTTTGCTGCTTCCATGTCTATGGAGCTTTCAAATCAAAAAAAATTGAGTGAATTTTATGAAGAGCTCAAAAGATTAAATATAAATATTATACGTCCGGATATAAATAAATGTTACGCAGATTTTACATCAGATGGTAAAAATTTTCTTTATGCACTTGGTGCAATAAAAAGTGTAGGATTTGAAGCAATATCAAAAATTGTAGAAGAGAGAGCTAAAAATGGTGAGTACAAAGATCTAACAGATTTTATAAATCGTGTTAATCCAAAAGATATAAATAAATTACAATTAGAGGGTCTTGTAAAAGCAGGAGCTTTTGATAATTTAAATAAAAATAGACAATCTTTGCACAATTCAATACCTAATATTATTTTAAAATCAAAAAGTATTTTTGAAAATAATTCAGCAAACCAAATCGATTTATTTCAAGAAGATAACGACGAAAATTATTTAAATATCATTGAGGATTGGAATGTAGATGTTAAATTATCCAAAGAATTTGAAACACTGGGCTTTTTTATTTCTGACCATCCTCTAAATCAGTATAAGTCACTTTTTAATCAATATAATATTATCGATTTTGAAGAGTTTAATTCAAATGAAAATATTTTAAGTTCAAATATATCATCTACAATACTTAAGGTTCAAGAAAAGAAAACACAAAAAGGAACTTCCTATGCAATAATTAAATTTTCTGACTTATCAGGTGTGTTTGAGTTGTTTGTATTTTCAGATATTTTTGAAAACAACAGAGAAATACTCATTGAAGGTAATTCTGTCATGATTACTCTAGTTAAAAATTACGTAGATGAAAACAAAATACAAAAAAAAATTAATATAAGAAAAATTATTTCTATGAAAGAGGTTATTGACAAGCCCTTTGATGAACTAAAAATAAAAATTAAAAATATAGATGATATTACAAAAATTAATAAATTAAGTTTAGAAGAGGGTAAAACTAAAGTGATAATAGATGTTGAGGTTGATAAAAAAATGATGTCTTTTCAACTAAATGAAAAAAGAAAAATAGATCATAAAATGCTAAATTTAATGAGAAATGAGAAAAATATTGATATTTTTTAAAAAAAACTTGTTTTTTTCTATTATTTTTGTAAATAGTCCATAAATTAACACGCACACAATTTCTGGTTTTATACCTCCGGTCCTTTTTAGGCAGTAATTGTGGTGGCATAACCGGGAAAAAATATGAAAATACCAAATCTTACAATAGAACAATTACTAGAAGCTGGAGTTCATTTAGGCCATAAAACTTTAAGATGGAATCCGAAAATGAGGAAATTTATTTTTGGAAAAAGAGATTCTATTCATATAATAGATTTAACACAAACACTTGAGTTAACTAAAGTAGCTTTAGAAAAAGTCTATTCAACAATCTCATCAGGTGGGAAAATTTTGTTCATATCAACTAAAAAACAAGCATCAGAGGCAATAGCAGAACTTTCAAATGAAACTGATCAGTATTTTGTTAATTATAGATGGCTAGGAGGCATGCTTACAAATTGGGGAACAATATCTAACTCAATTAAAAAACTTGATAAAATAGAATCTGATTTAAAATCTGAGAATAGAGGCTTTACTAAAAAGGAGTTATTAAAAATGAGTGGTCAGAGAGATAAATTACAAAGATCACTTGGTGGAATTTCAGCCATGAAAAAGATACCTGACTTAGTATTCATAATTGATACAAATTATGAATCTTTAGCAATTAAAGAGTCTGTTAAATTAGGTATTCCAATAGTTGCAATTTTAGATACAAATTCGAATCCAGATGGTATTGATTTTCCTATTCCTGGAAATGATGATGCTAGAAGATCTATTGATTTGTATTGCTCACTTTTAAAAGAAACAATTCTTAATGCTAAAAAAGAAGCACAACAAAATACAGCTGGTGAAAAGGATACTGAGACTTTAAAAAATGAAAATTCGAGTCCAGAAAAATCTAAAGAAGAGAAATTAGAAAAAAAACTTAATTAAAAAAATTAATTTTACTACAGGAAATGAAATGAGTGATATAGAAAAAGTAAAACAATTAAGAAAATCTACAGGTGCTGGTTTTAAAGATTGCAATTCTGCTTTAAAAGAGTCAAAAGGTGATTTAGATAAGGCGGCTGAAATCTTAAGAGTTAAAGGTATTGCTAAGGCTTCCAAAAAAATGTCCAGAAGTGCCACTGAAGGAGTTGTTGTTACATCTGGGGATGAAAAAAAAATGTCTTTAATAGAGGTAAATTGTGAAACTGATTTTGTTGCTAAAAACGATCATTTTATTGAATTTGTTAAAGAATTAAGTGAATTAAATAATCATCATTCTTCAAATATAGATGATTTAAAAAAATCTATAATGAAAAATAATAAAACTGTTGATGAAAATCTAGTAGCCTTAATAGCAAAAATTGGAGAAAAAATTACAATTGGAAGAGTAAAAACTTTAGCTGATGAAAATTCAAGAAATTTTGCTTATCAACACTCAGTAATTAAAGATAATGTATCAAAATTAATTGTAATAGTATCTTTGAGTACAAATGATAAATCTGATAAAATTGATTTATTTGGAAAACAATTATCAATGCACATAGCAGCATCAAATCCAATAGCCTTAAATGCAGATCAGATCGATCAAGAAATCATAAATAAAGAGGTCAATTTGATTGAAGAAGAATTAAAAAATTCAGGTAAATCTGAGGATATAGCAAAGAAAATTAGCTTAGGTAAAATTAATAAATTTAAAGACGAAAACAGTTTAATGTCTCAAGATTGGGTAATGGAGCCCAAAATGAAGGTTAAAGATGTAATAAAAAACCTAGAAATTTCTAATTTACAAATCAACAAATTTATTAGGCTAAAAATAGGTGAGTAATGTTTGAAGAGTCGAAATATAACAATAAAATGTTAAAAACTTACGAAGTTTTTGAAAGTGAATTAAGTTCATTAAGAACAGGAAGAGCAAATGCAGGCATGTTAGATATTGTAAAAGTTGACGTCTATGGTCAAAAAATGCCAATTAATCAATTAGGCAGCATTACAACACCTGAACCTAGAAGTATAAATATACAGGTTTGGGATACAAATAATGTAGCCTTAATAGACTCTGCAATTAAAAAGTCAGAGCTAGGTTTAAATCCGCAGATTGATGGTCAATTAATTAGATTGCCTGTACCTGATCTTAGTGAAGAAAGAAGATTTGAGATAAAAAAAATAATCAAATCTATGGGAGAGAAGTGTAAAGTTTCTATAAGAAATATAAGAAGAGAGGCAAACGATGAGTTAAAAAAACTTTTAAAAGATAAAGAAATTTCAGAGGATGAAGTTAAAAAAAAAGAAAAAATTATTCAAGATTATACCGATAGTCAAATAAAAGTTATTGAGGATAGAGTTGTTACAAAAGAAAATGAAATAATGACAATATGATTTTGCCCAAACATGTAGCCATAATAATGGATGGCAATGGTAGATGGGGAATTAAAAAAAAAAATTCAAGAAATTATGGACATTCTAAAGGTATAGATGTCGTAGAAAATATTATTGAAGAAGCTGTATTAAAAAAAATAAAATACTTAACATTATTTACCTTTTCTACTGAAAACTGGAAAAGACCGAAAAGTGAAATTAAATTTTTAATGAGTATATTAGAAAATTATATTCAAAAAGAATTAAACAACTTAATAAAAAAAAGAATAAAGCTTAAAATAATTGGTAATTTAGAAAAGTTTCCAAAATCACTTAAATTAAAGCTTAGAAAAGCTGAAAAGTTAACTAAATTAAATAATAGGATTCAAATTACAATTGCTTTAAATTATGGGTCTAAAGAAGAAATAATAAATACTGTTAAAAGATTAAATAATTTATCTATCAGCGTTAATGAAAAAAGTATATCAGAAAATTTATATACCAAAAATATACCAGACCCTGAAATTTTAATAAGAACAGGAAATAGAAATAGACTAAGTAATTTTATGTTATGGCAGTTATCTTACACTGAAATTTATTTTGTAAGCAAACTTTGGCCTGATTTTACAAGGAAAGATTTCAGCAAAATAATTACAAATTTTCAAAAAGTTAAAAGAAATTTTGGTGGTATTAAATGATTGAACTACTTAAAAGATTATTAACATCTTTCTTATTATTGATAATAATTTTTTTCTCTTTAAATGATGCAACAATTTTATTTTTTTTATTTTTAGCAATAAACTACTTTTCATTAATTGAATTTAATAATTTATTTAAAAAAATTTTTAAAAAAAAAAAACAATTTTATTTTCTCTCTTTTTTAGCTTGTGTGATTTATCTTTTCATATTTTCATTAATAATATGGAACTTTTTAGTTCCTTTTAGTATCAAAACTACAACATCTATAATTTTTATAGTATTAATATGCATAACTACAGATATTGGAGGTTTTATATTTGGTAAACTTTTCGGAGGTAAAAAATTAACACAAATCAGTCCAAACAAAACTTACTCTGGTGTCTTTGGCTCCTTTTTCCTTTCAATAATTTCTGGTCATTTCTATTATATTTTTTTTAAAAACAATTTGCTATTAGAAATTCATTATTTAATTTTAATAACAATAATTTCATTGATTTCACAATTTGGAGATTTAATTATTTCATTTCTTAAAAGAAAAGCAAATATTAAAGATTCAGGATCAATATTACCAGGGCATGGCGGAATTTTAGATAGGATAGATGGTGTTTTAATTGCATTACCATTTGGATTAGTATTGACTTCTATTTGACAATGACAAAAGATATTTTCTTATTAGGTTCTACAGGATCAATTGGTAATACAGCATTAAAATTAATAAAAAAAGATAAATCAAATTTTAATGTAATATTATTAACTACCAATAAAAATGTTAAAAAGATTTATAAACAAGCAATTCAATTTCGAGTAAAAAAAATAGTTATTTTTGATAAAAAAAGTTATTTAAATAATCTAAAAAAATTTGAAAATAAAAAAATAAAGGTTTTTCCAACAATTAAAGAAGCTCTTAAAAAAAATAAAAAAAAATCATTCTTAACTATAAATGGAATTTCTGGAATTGAGGGGCTTGAACCAACTTTAGATATAATAAAGTATTCAAATAATCTAGCTATGGCAAATAAAGAGTCTATTATTTGTGGTTGGCAGTTTATAACTAAAGAATTAAAAAAAAGGAAAACAGGTTTTATTCCTTTGGACTCTGAGCATTTTTCAATTTGGTCTCTTATAAAAAATGAAATTAAACAAAATATTAAAAAAATATATTTAACAGCATCAGGAGGTCCATTTTTATATAAAGATCTAAAAAAAATTAAAAATATAAAACCTAAATTTGCATTGCGGCACCCAAATTGGAAAATGGGAAGAAAGATATCGATTGATTCTGCAACAATGATGAATAAAATTTTTGAAATTATTGAAGCAATTAAAATATTTAATATGGAAAGAAATAAATTTGATATATTAGTTCATCCAAAATCATATTTACATGCAATAGTTAATTTCAAAAATGGACTAACAAAATTGCTAGCACACGAAACAACTATGGAAATTCCAATTGCAAACTCACTATATTTATTAGAAAATAATTATGTACATAAAAATAGTAGCTTTAATTACAATAAATTAAATAGTTTAAATTTTGTGAAGCCAAAAATTAAAAATTTTCCTCTTTTAGAAATATTAAATTATAGGTTCAAAAATACGTACTTTGAAGTAATTTTAGTATCGATAAATGATATGCTTGTTAAAAAATATCTTGCGAACAAAATTCCTTATATTTTTATACATAACAAGATGTTAGAATTATTAAAAAAACCATATTTTACTAAATATTATTCATCTAAGCCGAAGAATATAAAAGATATTAAATCTATGGTAGAAATAGTAAATCAATATCTTATTAAAAATTTAAAAGTTAATGATTAAAATAATAAAAAAATTAATTAGATCAACTACTTTAATTACAATAACATTTTTATTTTCTTTTTCAGTATCTAATGCAGAAATCTATAAGGAAATTAAGGTTGAGGGCAATGAAAGGCTTTCTGTTGAAACAGTTATAATGTTTTCAGGTTTAAATTTGTCCGATAACCTGACGATTAATGATTTAAATTCATCAATAAAGAAACTTTATAAAACAAACTATTTTAAAGATATTAAAATCAATACAGACAATAAAGTCATACAAATAATGATTATTGAAAACCCAATAATACAATCAATAAATATTAATGGAGTCAAAAATAAGTCTATTTTGAGTAAATTAAAAGATATAACAAAAAAAAGTGAAAAATACCCATATTTAAAAAATAATATTTTAGAACAAAATAATCTACTTTTAAATATTGTGAGAGCTTCAGGTTTCTATTTTGCAAAAATTGAAACAAAGATATTGGATAACCAAAATAATTCAGTAGATATTTTATATGATTTTAAATTAGGAAAAAGAGCAATTATAAAAAAAATTAATTTCCAAGGGAGTAAAGTATT
This sequence comes from uncultured Pelagibacteraceae bacterium, assembly GCA_902594335.1. GTDB lineage: Bacteria > Pseudomonadota > Alphaproteobacteria > Pelagibacterales > Pelagibacteraceae > Pelagibacter. The sequence goes on from CACJLY010000003.1 coordinate 126,706, forward strand.
TCGAGACAGTAGACTTAGAAACGTAATTTCATCCGAAGAAGGAAGATTTTGGAAATTTATAACTTCTAATAAGTATTTAGATGAAAGAAAAATTAAAAATGATGAGATTTTACTTAAG
>CACJLY010000004.1 GCA_902594335.1 uncultured Pelagibacteraceae bacterium
TTTTTGAAAAAAAAATATAAAAATAATATGAAAAGTTTAAGAAGGAATAATCCATTTGAGCTTTTTTTAATAGAAAATGAAAAAAAATACTTAAATTCAACTAAAAAAGAGCTCGTTAAATTCAATAAAAAGCTAAAAAATAAAACAAAAATTCATTATTGCTATTCAGGAGTTAAAATGACTAAATTTAACGATAGAATTTGCACTGAATTTGAAAAATTACCTTTGTGTAATCCTGACTTTATATATTTAGATGGACCTGGCCAATTTAGTGTAAAAGGTGAAATCAACAAATTTAGTACAAGGCACAAAGATATGATGCCTATGTCATGTGATATTTTAAAAATAGAGTATTTTTTGACACCAGGAACTATAATAATAGTTGATGGAAGAGGGGCAAATTCAAAATTTTTATTAGATAACCTTAAGAGAAGATGGATATACAAATATCAGAAAGAATTTGACCAACATGTATTTCACTTAGATGATCCTATTTTAGGAAAATATAATAAAAAACAACTGGATTTTTACTCAAAATAAAATGTGATGAATAATTTCGTTGAGATTAATGGAAGAAAAATTGGTGAGGACTTTAAGCCATTAGTAATACCCGAAATAGGAATAAATCATAATGGTAGTTTGGTTGAGGCAAAAAAAATGGTGGATGCTGCAAAAGATGCAGGAGCAGAGATATTAAAGCATCAAACACATATAGTTGAAGATGAAATGATACCTTTAGCAAAAAAAATTATACCAAAAAATGCTGATATTTCTATTTACGAAATTATGGAAAAATGTTCTTTAAATGAGTCTGATGAATATGATTTAATGAAATATGTTGAGTCAAAAAATATGACTTTCATAAGCACTCCTTTTTCAAGAGCAGCAGCCAACAGACTCAATGAATTTGGAGTCAAAGCATTTAAAATCGGATCAGGTGAATGTAATAATTATCCATTGGTAAAACATATTTTATCATTTAAAAAACCTATGATTATTAGTACGGGCATGAATTCAATAAAAACTATTGAGCCAACTGTAAAAATGCTTAGAGAATTTAAAATACCTTTCATTTTACTTCATTGCACAAATATATACCCAACACCATATGAACTAGTCAGGCTTGATGGCATAAATAGATTAAAAGAAAATTTTAAAGATGCTGTTGTTGGTTTATCTGATCATACCAAATCAAATAATACCTGTCTTGGTGCTGTCTCTTTAGGCGCATCAGTTTTAGAAAGACATTTCACTGATACATTGGATAAAGAAGGACCTGATATAATTTGTTCAATGGATAAAGACTCACTTAAAGAATTGATAATTGGGAGTGAACAAATCTTTTTGGCAAGAGGGGGTGAAAAAAAATTTATTATGGAGGAAATTCCAACTATGGATTTTGCATTTGCATCAGTGGTCTCTATCCAAAAAATAAAATCTGGAGAAAAGCTTTCTGAACAAAACATTTGGGTGAAAAGACCTGGTAAAGGAGATTATTCAGCAAAAGATTATGAAACACTGATAGGAAAAAAGGCCAAAAAAGATATACAAAAAGATGTTCAAATAAAGAAATCTGATCTTGAATAATCTAATGCATCAAAATATTTTTATAACAGGTGCTTCAGGTTTTATTGGCAAGGCATTAATTAAAGAATTCATACGACGGAGATTTAATTTTAAAGCATATTCTAGAAAAAAAACAAATCACTTTAATTTTGTAGGAAAATATAGCGATATAACTCCAGTCAAAAATTCAATTTTGATTCATCTAGCACAAAGCAATAAGTCAAGTAAAAATTATAAAAGTGAAATTGAAACTATGAATACATTAATGAAAAAAAATTGGGAACATATAATTTTTGCATCAAGTACTAAATTATATGGAGATAAAACAAGCAAACCACACAAAGAAAATGAAAAGATAAATTCTTACGATAATTACACAAAAATGAAAAAATTATCTGAACAAATTGTTTTAAAAAAAGGAGGTACAGTGTTCAGACTTTCAAATGTTTATGGTTCTGGTGTTAATAAAAAAACAGTAATTGGATTGATCAAGAACAATATTTTAAGAAGAAGAAAAATTATCCTCAGAGAAGTACAGTCTGTTAGAGATTTTATTTTTATAGAAGATGTTATAAGAGCGTTCATTAAAGCTTTACAGATTAAACCAAAAAAAATTTTAAATATTTCATATGGAAGCAGTTACTCTATAGAGGAAGTAGTTAAAATTACCCAAAAAATATTAAAATTAGAAACGATAAAATTTCAGATAAAACAAAAATTAAAAAAGAATTCAATTATTTTTGTAGATAACAATAAAGCTAAAACAATTTTAAGATGGAAGCCTAAATACACAATATCCAAGGGCTTGGAAAAATTTTTTAATAACAGATGAAAAAAAGAAAAATTTGCATCTTTACCGGCAATAGAGCAGAGTATGGTTTGATGCTTCCAATAATAAAAGCTATAAAAAATCATCCTAAATTAGAATATAAACTAATTGTTTCCGGTGCACATTTAGAAAGAAATTTTGGAAATACAATTAAAGAAATTTATAAAGATGGTTTCAAGGTACATTCAAAATTACAAATCAGAAAAAGTTCAGATAAAAAAACATTTACATCAAAAGCAATAAGTGAAGTTATAGCAGAATTAGCCCCAAAACTTACTAGATTTAACCCAGATATTTTTCTAGCTTATGCTGATAGATATGAGTCGTTTGCAGCAATAGTTACAGCTACACAAATGAATATTCCAACAGCTCATGTTGAGGGTGGAGATATCACCGAAGGCGGTGCTTTAGACGATTCAATTAGACATGCAATGACGAAGTTATCTCATTTTCACTTTACTACAAATTCAGAAGCTTCTAATAGAATTATGTCGATGGGTGAGGAAAAGTGGAGAGTTAAAACAGTTGGTTTCCCAGCAATCGATTTAGTAAAATTTGGAAATTATGCTTCAGAAGGTCAAATTGAAAAAAAATTAAATATAGATGGATCAAGGCCAATCATAATTTTTACTCAACATTCAGTTACAACAGAATATATAAAAGCTAAAAATCAACTTATTCATTCTATGACAGCTCTAATTAAAATTGCTAAAAAAGGAGCTCAGGTAATTATAACTTATCCAAATAATGATGTAGGGGGCGAGGTTATTAAAGAATATTTAAATAAATTTTTTAATAAAAAAGATAAGAATATTAAAATAATTAAATCATTGGGTAGATTTTACTACCATGGAATTTTAGCATTAACTAAAAATAAAAAATCAAGAATTGTATGTGTGGGTAATTCATCATCAGGCATTAAAGAAACACCCTTTTTTGGATGTCCAACAGTAAATATTGGAACACGGCAAAAAGGAAGGTTAAGAGCCAAAAATGTGATTGATACTCATTATAACTCCAAAGAGATTTATCAAGCAATTTTAAAATGTATTAATGACAAAAAATTTATAAGGAAATGCAAAAGTGTCAAAAATCCATATAAAGGTGGAAATGCAGGAGTTCTGATTGCAGACTATTTGTCAAAAATTAAATTAGATTTAGAAAAAATATTAAGAAAAAAAATGACTATAAAGTAACAAGAATTAATGAAAAATCATCTTAAAAAATATTTTTTAGTTTGTGGTACAGGATCTATTGGTCAAAGACATATTGAAAATTTAATTAGTTTAAATGAAAACATTATTATCTGGAGAGAAAGAAAGAAAAAAAACTTAGAATTAAAAAAGAAATTTCCAGGTATAAAATATTTTGAAAAGCTAAATAAAGCCTTAAAATTCTGTGATGCAGTTATTATTTGTAATTCAACAAATAAGCATATTGGTATTTTAAAATCTGCAATAAAGCTAAAAAAACATTTTTACATTGAAAAGCCAATTTCAAATAAAATAGAAGACTTAAATAAAATAAACCTAAGTCCAAAAAATGTAATAGGAGAAGTTGGATATCAATTTAGAAGTCATCCAAACTTAATTTTTTTAAAAAATAAATTGAGGAAATCAAATAGTAAAATTTTCAGTTATAGATTTGTTATGGGGCATAATTTAAAATTTTGGAGAAAAAATCACAAGTTTACTGAGTCTTACACTAATGATGTAAAAAAAGGTGGAGGTGCATTATTTGAATTAATTCATCAAGTTGACTTAGCTATTTGGTTATTTGGTCCAATTAAAAAAGTCACAGGTTATCGTTCAAAAGTTAGTAGATTAAAAATTAATGCAGATGATCTATCTAATTTAATTTTAATCCATAAGAATGGTATTGCTGGACAAATACAATTGGATATGGTCTCACCTTTATACAGATGTGAAGCAGAAATAGTAACAAGTAAGGAAATTTTATTATGGTCATATACAGATGGTAAAATTACTCAAAGAAACAAAAAAAAAAATAAAATTATTCATAAATTAACTAAATCTTTTAAAAGAAATGACTTGTTTATAAATTCAATGAAACACTTTGTTGAAAGGGTATATAATAAGAAAAAAGTTCCACTTTGTGATCTTAAAGAGGGATCAAAAAGTTTAATCGCTATAGACTCAATAAATAAAAAATTAGTAAATTAATTAACTGAATATGAAAAAAAAAATTATTTGTGTAATTTCAGCGAGAGGTGGTAGCAAAGGTTTGCCCAATAAAAATATAAAAAATTTATTAGGTAAACCGTTAATTGCTTGGTCCATACTTCAAGCAAAAAAAGTAAAAGAAATTGATAGAGTTGTAGTTTGTACTGACTCAAAAAAAATTCGATCTATTTCAATTAAAGCTGGAGCAGAGGCACCTTTTCTTAGACCAAAAAATATATCAAATTCTAAAGTAGGTAAATTTAAAGTATTTAAATATGCATTAGATGCTTACGAAAAATATTATAAAGAAAATTATGAAATTTATTTAGATTTGGATTGTACAAATCCATTGAGAACGTCAAAAGACATTTCAAATTGTATATCAAAATTAAGATATTTAAAAAAAAAAAGGAACGTTGGAGCTGTTTTTACAATTTGTGAGGCAAGAAAGAATCCTTACTTTAATTTACTTGAATTTCAAAATAATGGATCCTTAAAAGTCTCAAAAAAATTACAGCATGATATTTTAAGAAGACAAGATGCACCAAAGGTTTTTGAACACGTGGCTTCAATTTATGCAATTGACCCAAATTATATCAGAAATAATACAAATTTACTTGATGGTCATACTGAGGGATATAATATCGGTCAAAACAAAAGTTTAGATATTGATTCCAAGTTTGATTATCAACTTATTGAATTTTTAATGAAAAAAAAAATAAAAAAATGAAATATAAAAATATCGATATATCTGGAAAAAAAATTTTACTTTTAGGATCTCATGGAGTTTTAGGAAGGCAGCATTCAAAAATTCTATCACAATCTGGTTGTGAGTTAATTATTGCAGATCATCCAAAAACTGATGTCATGAAATTTGCAAAAAAACTTGGTGTCAAAGGGATTAAAATTGATGTTTTAAAGGAAAAAAATTTAATAGATGGTGTCAAAAAAAGTCATAAACTTTTAAAAGGATTAGATGCAGCTATTTTTAATGTAGCTATAACAAGTGAGCAATTAAAAAAAACAAAATCATTTTTTGAATTTGAAAAATATCCTCTTCAGTTATGGAAAAAAACAATAGATGTAAATTTGACAGGAGCTTTTTTATTTGCTCGTGAAGTTGGTAAAATTTTTACAAAACAAAAACATGGAAATTTAATTAATATTTCTAGTATATATGGAGTTGTTGCGCCCGATCATTCAATATATGAAAATGAAAGCTTTGACTCATTTCCAGGTTACTCAGCTTCTAAGTTTGGATTAATTGGCTTTTCTAAATGGCTTGCTACTAAATGGGCAAAAAATAATATTAGGGTAAATTGTGTTAGTCCAGGTGGAATACTTAATGGACAAAGTCAATCATTTATTAATAAGTACATTAAAAGGGTTCCTTTAAAAAGAATGGGAAATAAAAACGAAATTACAGGTATGATAATTTATTTAGTGAGTGATAGCTCAACTTATTGCACAGGTCAAAATTTTGTAATCGATGGTGGTTTGTCAAGCTGATTACAAAATGAATACTTCAATTATTATTCCTACTATAGATAACAGGGGTGAAATCATAATAAGAACTTTAAAGTATTATGAAAATTCAAATTTTGAAATTATAGTAGTTGATTCAGGAGATTTAAAAAATAATAAATTGGAAAGTCTGAAAATTACTTATTTGCATTTACCAAAAAAAAACTTTTTTGACAAACTTGAAATTGGAATTAAGGCGGCAACAAATAAATATGCAGTTATTTGTCAGGATGATGACTTTATTCTTGAGGATTCATTAATACTTGGATCTAAATTTTTAGATAATAATTTAGATTTTTCGGCCGTGCATGGAAATTATATATTTTTTGAAAAAATTTTTGAAAAAATTTTTTATGAGCTTGGCTACACAAGTAATACCAGAAAAAGTTTTGACTCGGAGGACTTGCTTTTAAGATTAGAGACTTTTCTAAAAATATCGCCACTGCTTGTATCTGCCTTGACATATAAAGAAGTTTTGCTTCAAAATATAAGATTTGTTAAAAAATATCATTTCATTTCTTTATTTGAGTTAACAACTCTAATTTTTATTTCACTAAATGGTAAACTAAAGTATATCGATAAATGTTGGCAGATGAGAGATATGAAAATACATAATAAATTAAGTTTGGAAAAAAGAAAAAAACCAAAAAAAGAATTAATTGAAAACCTTTCTTCATTCCTAATGACGCAAAAAGGTATAAATTTTTTAAATGATTTGAACAATGAAATAAAGAGAAAGTCTGGCTCAAATAAAGAATATACTGAGGAATTGAAAAATTATGCAATTTCAATTAAAAAAAATAAATCAAAGAAAGAACTCTTTAAAGACTATTTAATTAAATATTTTCCTAGCCTATTTAAATTTTTAAAAAAGATGAATTTATATTTAAGATATATTAAGAAGTTTTCGGTAAATAAAATAAATAAGTTATATATGCCAGAAAAAAATGATTTAAAAAAAATAGAAAATTTAATTTTAAAATTTAAATGAAGGTTTTAGTAACAGGCAACCTGGGTTATATAGGTTCAGTATTAACTGAAAAATTATCCAGTGATGGTTATGATGTTGTTGGTTTAGATACAGGTTATTTTAAAGATAATTTAGTTAAAGAAACTCATGAAATAAAAAATCAAATTTTAATGGATTTAAGAGATGTTTCTGAAAATGAAGTTGATGGCATAGATGCAATAATTCATCTTGCTTCATTATCAAATGATCCATTGGGCGAATTTAATCCAAATTTAACTGACCAAGTAAATAATATTTATACAGTTAATTTAGCAGAGATTGCAAAAAAAGTAGGTGTAAAAAGATTTGTTTATGCTTCTACTCAAAGTATTTATGGGATTTCAAATACTAGTCAAGAACTTGATGAGTACGAAAGCATAAAGAACCCTGTCTCAGCATATGCAAAAACTAAGTGGATATCTGAGCAAAAAATAATGAGCATGGCTTCTGATGATTTTATCGTATCTGCTTTTAGACCAGCAACAGTATTCGGTCCAAGCCCAAGATTTAGATGTGATATAGTTTATAACAATCTAGTTTCTTGCGCTTATACAACTGGTAAAATAGAAATATATAGTGATGGGTCTCCATGCCGCCCAATTGTACATATACAGGATGTTTGTGAAGCATTTATTTCTGGCTTAATTGCCCCTAAAGAACTTTTAAACGGAGTAGCATTTAATGTTGGAATTATGGGTGGTAACTATACAGTAAAACAAATCGCTTTAGCTGCTCAGAATAGAGTTAAAGGGAGTGAATTAGTTTTTACAGGAAAGTATGGGAAAGATGAGAGAACTTACAAAGTTAGTTTTAAAAGAATTTATAAAGTTTTAAAAGATTTTTACCAACCAAAGTGGAATTTAGAAAACGGTGGAGATCAATTAATAAATTTTTTAAAAGAAATAAATCTATCTGAGGAGATATTTAGAGGAGAAATGACAAATAGATTAAAACAACTTAAATTATTAAGTAAAAATAAATTATTAGATAAAAACCTTAGATCTTATGTATAAAAATATAAACAAATGCAGATTATGTCGAAGTAGTAATTTAAGTATTTTTTTTAATCTTGGTAAGCATCAACCTTCTAATTCTTTAAAAAAAAACTTAAATCAAAAAATTCCATCAATACCATTGAAATTATTATTTTGTAAATCCTGTAAGACGGTGCAACTTGCAGATACAGCTGATCCAAAATTATTGTTTGAACAATACGTTTGGGTAACAGGTACTTCAGATGGTGCACGAAAGTATTCTAAAATATTTTATTCAAGGTTGAGAAAAAAGCTAGTTAAGAAAAAAAACTTTGTTTGTGAAATAGCTAGTAATGATGGGACTTTTTTAAAAATATTTAAAAAAAATGGAGATATAGTATTAGGAATCGATCCAGCAAAAAATATATCCATTGAGGCAAATAAAAATAGAATCAAAACTTTGCCAGATTTTTTTGATGAAAAATTATCAAATAAAATAAAAAAAAAATATGGTTATGCTGACTTAATATTTGCTAGAAATGTCATACCACATGTTGAAAATATTTTGTCTATATTAAAGGGTATAGAAAATTTAGTTAATAAGGATGGAACAGTTGCAATCGAGTTTCATTATGCGAAAACGATTTTGGATGAGTTACATTATGATTCCATATATCACGAGCATCTTTTTTACTTTTCCATACAAACTTTAACGAAATTATTTAAAAAATATAATTTATTTCCATATGATGTAGACTTAAGCCCAATCAGTGGTGGATCACTAGTAATTTATTTTTCTAAAGCAGAAAAAAAAGTTTCTAAAAAATTAAAAAAATTAATTGATTATGAAAAAAAAATAAAAATCAATTATTTAAAGACTTGGCAAAAATTCTACAAAGACTCAAATAAACATTCTAAAAATTTATTAAAACTAGTAAAAAACATTAAAAGGAACTATAATATTTTCGGATATGGCGCTTCAGCAAGAAGTTCTACACTTTTAAACTATTCAAAAATAAATAATAAATATCTTGACTTTATAATAGATAAAAACCCTTTAAAAAAAGATAAATTTACTGCTGGCACAAATATTAAAATAATTTCAATTTCACAATCGAGAAATAAAATTAAAAATTATAAATTTTGTATTTTACTAGCGTGGAATTTTAGAAATGAAATTATTAAAGAACTAAAAAATTTAAAATTCACTGGAAAGGTAATCATTCCGTTACCATCTAAAACAAAAGTTTATGATATTTAAACAATTAAAATTTAGAGGTTTTTACACTTTTGAGCCAAAAGTACATTATGATAAAAGAGGTAGCTTTAGAAGACACTTATGCTTAAAAGAATTAAAAAAAAATAAAATTAACTTTTCCGTAAAGCAAGGCAATGTATCAATATCAAAAAAAAAAGGTACTTTACGCGGCTTTCATTACAAAAGTGGAAATAGTAAAGAAAGCAAAATATTATCTTGTATAACTGGTAGTATTTATCATGTAGCTATTGATTTAAGAGAAAACTCAAAAACTTTTAAAAAACATTTTGCGGTAACACTCAACTCAAAACAAAATCGAAGTATTATTATCCCAGCACATTGTGCTAATGCAATACTTACTTTGGAAGACAATACTATTCTTCATTACTATATGTCAGATTACTTTGAGGAAAAAAAATATTCAGGAATAAGATTTAATGACCCTAAGTTTAAAATAAAATGGCCAATAAAACCAAGAATAGTTATTCCTCGAGATATGGATTATAAAAATTTCTAAGTCAAATGAAAATTCTTTTAACTGGTGCAACGGGATTTATTGGAAAAAACTTTTGCAAGTATCTAAAAAAAAAAAACCATAATATCCTGGCTTTATCTAGAAAAAAATCTTTTAAAAATTATAAAAATTTAAAATTTATAAATTCAAGTTTCAGAATAAGTCATAAAAAATTGAAAATTATTGAAAGATTCAGCCCAGAAGTAGTTGTTAATCTTGGGTGGTATGGAATTCCTAATTTTTCAAAAGAAAATTCACAAAAAAATTTAATAGATCAAAAATTCTTTTTTAAAAAATTAGAAAATATAACTTCAATAAAAAAAATATTAAGTATTGGAAGTTGTTGGGAATATAAAAAAAAGAATGGAGTATGTCATGAAACTAATATAATTAGTAAGGCAACTTATTTTACTGAGTCAAAATTTAAAATCAGAATATTTCTTGAAAATTTGTGTAATATGAAAAAGATAAACTTTTTTTGGCTAAGATTATTTTATGTGTATGGGCCGTACCAAAAAAAAAATTCACTTTTACCATCTCTTATTTATGCAATTAAAAATAATAAAAAGAATCCTATCAAGTCTGTTGAAAATACAAATGACTTTATTTATGTTGAAGATGTATGCAAGCTAATTTATAAGTTTATAGAAAATAAATCCGCCAAAAGTGGAATTTATAATATTGGTTCTGGAAAGTTAACAGAAGTTAAGAAAATAATACAGATAGTTCATAATTTTTACAATATAAAATCAGATTTACAAAAAAAAAGTTCTAAACGCTCTATTTTTGCATCTATTAAAAAAATTAAAAAATTTGATAAGAAATTTATACCTAGTGATCTAAAAAAATCAATTATAAGTTCAATTAAATACTATGATTAATAAAAAAAAACTTAATCTTGTAACAACAATGACACCACACAGGTTGGGACTTGCTGGTGGTGGGTCTGATATTCCATTCTTTTTTAAAAAACTTGGAGGATCATTTATAAATGTAACAATTAATAAATTTGTATACGTTACAGTAAAAAAACATCCTAAAATATTCCGAGAAAACTTTAGAATTATGTATTCAAAAACAGAAATTCAAAAAAATAAATTTAGAATAAAAAATGAAATTGTACGGGCATGTTTAGGAATGATTAAAATAAATGAACCTATTTTAATTACAACTAACTCTGATGTTCCTGTTGGTGGAGGCTTAGGATCGTCATCTGCCTTTACAGTTGGTTTGCTAAATGCACTTTATAATTTAAAAGGTATAAAAATATCAAAAAAAAAACTTGCTGAGAAAGCTTGTTACGTTGAAATAAACTTATTAAAAAAAAATGGAGGTATTCAAGACCAATACGCTGCATCGTATGGAGGAATAAATAAATTTATCATTTCAAAGAAAGGAGATGTAAAAATATTAAAATTAAAAAAAAATACGCAATTAAAAAAAATTTTAAATAATATAGTTCTATTTTGGACTGGCAAATCAAGAATTTCTGAGGACATTTCAAAATCATATATTAAAAAAGATTTATCAAATATACTATTTGTTAAAAATAAAGTTATAGAATTTGAAAAAATTTTAAATAAAAAATACATTAATATAAAATTAGTGGGAAAATTTTTTAACTCTATTTGGACCAAAAAACAAAAGTTATCAAGAAAAGTATCAAACAATAATATTGCTAAAGTTCATAACTATTTTACAAAACTTGGTTCTCATGGCGGTAAATTATCTGGTGCTGGTGGAGGAGGTTTTTATCTATCTATTTTACCAAAAAGACTTCAAAAAAAAATACCGAAGAAACTTGAAAATTATTATTTTAGACCAAAGTATTGTTCCCACGGATCTAAAATTATAACTAAAATTTATGAATAAAATAAATAATAATTTTTGTGCGATTCTTCTTTGTGGTGGACTAGGTACGAGACTAAGTAGCATAACAAAAACAATACCTAAACCTATGATAAAAATTTTTAACAGACCATTGATTTATTACGCAATTCATTGTTTATTAAAATCAAGGGTAAAAAAAATAATCCTACCTCTTGGTTACAAAGGTCAAATAATTGAAAATTTTATTAAAAAAAAATATAAAGATGATTTAAATAAATTTGTTTTCATTAAAACTGGTGTTAATACGAGTATAACAGGGAGAATTATCAAAGTAAAAAATGAAATAAAAAAATATAAAAGTTTTTTATTGTTAAACTCAGATACAATTTTTAATTTTAATTTGAATAAAATAATAAAAAAACATTCAGAGAGTGAAAATAAAATTACTATTTCAGCCTCAAGCATGAAATCTTCATGGGGTACATTTGAATATAATAAAAAATATGAATTGGTTAAATTTACTAAAAATAATTATATACATAATTACAAGTTAAAAAATTCGAATCTAATAGGCATAAGAAATTCTGGAATTACTGCAATGGATACTCACTGTATAAATAATCTTAATATCAAAGAAAAAGACTTTGAAATAAAGTTATTTAATAAGTATATAAAAAAAAAACAAATTGGATTTTATATTTTTGATAATGTAATATGGGAGCCAATAGAAACTTTATCAGATCTGAATATTGTAAAAAATAACAAAAAACTAAAAAACTTTTATAACAAATATTATGGAAAATAACTTAACAACGCATAGTGATGTTGAAGAAAAGATACAAAAATACAAGTTTAATACAAGTTATTTTGAAAATCCTGAGCAACTAAAAAAAGATATTATTGAAAAAAAGGTTATCCCTCATCAAGTAGAATTCCAACCCGGACCATTAGGAAAAAAAATCTGTTGGCTATCTTGTCCATATTGTTATGGAGAATCTGCAATTAACAATGCAGAAAGACCCTCTACAGAGAGATTAGTTGAATTATTAAATCAAATTGCAGATGGGGGTGTAAAAAAAGTTACTTTTGCTGGATGGGCAACAGACCCATTGAACTCCAAAAGTATCGATGATCTTTTAGAAACTGCCTTAAAAAGAAAAATGATTTTTGGCTTTAATACCAAACCTATCAAGGTTAGTGACAGATTTATAGACATATTGAAACACAACAAAATTGATCCTCAAAGTTGGATTAGTCTAAGTATTGACTCTGGATCAAATGAAATTTTTAATAAAGTTCACGGTATGAAAACTAAAGCTCCACTTTATGATAAAGTTCTAAATAACGTTAAAAGAATTAAAGATGTAAATATGCCAAATAGAAAATTTGATGTAAGTGCTGCATATTTATTAAATAAATTCAATTCCTCAAAGAAAGAAATTGAAAAATTTATATTCGACTTCAAAAATGCTGGCTGTAACCTATTAAGGTTCTCATTTGCTCAACCACCACGTGGACTTGTAGATAAAGAACAAATAGAAACAGTCCCTTTGGTAGATGAAAAAAATAAAATAATGAACGAAATAAAAGACTGGATAAATTCATTTGATAGTGACAACTGCAAGGTATTAATTATTGATCCTGATAGTGAAAATGATATATTTTATAAAAATAGAACCCTCCCGTGTGTAGCAAGATTTGTTTATCCCACAGTTGGATTTGATGGAAGGCTTTACCAGTGCTCTCAATCAGCAGCTCCTAATTTTAAGGACACAGAAATTGGAGATCTCAAAACAAAAAATTTCTGGGATCTATACTATGACTATGATGTTTCAGATTTTATTGGATTCTTTAAAAAATCTGGAGAGCTTATTAAAAAATCAGGTTGTAGATGCGATAGAAAAGAGCACATCGTAAACACAAAAATAAGCAAAAGTGGATTGTTTGAATAAATCTAAAGATGTAATTATAATCGGATCATCAAAAATTGCCAAAATTCATTATAATTATTTAAGTGAAAATAAATTTAAAAAATTTTATTTTGTAGGAAGAACCAAATCAAAAATAAATAAATTTATAAAAAAATATAATATTAAGTATGCTTATTTTAGAAGTAAAAAATCTTTATCTAAAAATAAAAAAATAATTTCAGTTTGCAATAACACAGATTTTCATCAAGACTATTTAGATTATATTCCTTCATCAAAACACCTTATAATGGTAGAAAAACCTTTAATTTCTATAAAAGTGTTTAGAGATATTTATAAAGAAAAAATAATTTTTTATTTTAAAAAATTTAAAAAACTTATCGTTATTTATCCTATGATTTTTCTAGCAAGTTCGGTAGTTAAATATATTAAAAATAAAAAAATCAATACATTCAAAATATACTATTACACAAAAGGTAATAACAGGTATGATGACATCTATATTGATTTATTGCCTCATTGTCTTATTTTTTTCAGAGAGTTGTGTAGGTTAAAAAATAAAAATCTTGGGCCACTTTTAAAAATAAAAAAAAAAATAAATAAACATAACAATAATATTGAACTTGTATTTAAAAATATAAAGCTCTACATTTATTTAAAAGAAAAATATAAAGGAAAAAATTCGAAATTTTTTTTTCAAATTGATAAAACAAAATATTACAGAGTGACTAAAGATATTAATGGTGAATTTAAAAATTTTATAAAAATTAAAAATAAAATTTTTGAGATTAAAAATCCTATGAGACAATTTTTTACAAATACATTTTTAAATATAAACAAAAAAATTTATTTTTCCCGAAATAAGTTTTTTACTCTCTGGTTATCCAATCTCACTTATAAAATATTTAATAGCTAAAAATTTACTTTATCTGGTTTAATTTTTTATTTTCCATTTTAAATATTTTATCAAAACGATTTGAAAATTGAAGATTATGAGTAATTACTATTATACTCATTTTATCTTTAAGACTTATCAAAACTTGCTCAAAAAGTTTTTGATTTTTTTCGTCTAATGAGCTTGTAGGCTCATCTAATATTAAAATTTTTGGACGTCTGTAAAGTGCTCTTGCGATACTTATTCTCTGCAGTTGTCCTCCAGAAATCTTAAGAGCATTATTACCTAAATATGATTTTAATGATAATTTTTTTTCCAAAATTGGTTTTATCAATAAAGAATTTTTAATTGAAAATTTCAAACTACTCAAATTTATCTTATTTTCAAAAAATACAATATTGTTAAGAATACTAGAGTCGATGTTAAAAAAATTTTGAGGAACAAAACCAATGTTTTGTCCGATACTTTTCTTATATTTATGTATATCTATACCATCTACGAGCAATTCGCCGTCAGTGGGTTTCAATAAACCCATAATTATATTAGTTAAAGTTGTTTTTCCAACACCACTTTCTCCAATTATTCCAATTATCTCATTTTTATTAATCTTTAAGTTTATATTATCAATTATTAGGTTCTTATCCTTGCCAAAATGATAACTTACATTTTTTAAATCTATATAATTTTTAAATTTCAGATCAGTTGTGTTTGTAGTTGCTACGTTGTGTTTATAAAAATCAGATATTTTATCTGCTGCTCCCATACCGAATTTTAATCGCTGAGCATAAGTAGATATTCTATTCATTATGGGCATTAGTCTGAAAAGTGCCGCAGCGAATACACCAATCGTTAAAATGTCTGTCTCATTATTACTATTTCTGTTAAGGTAAAAGATAAATATTAGAAACATTAAAACTGCAAAAAATTCTAGAGTATGTCTACTTATATCTTGAAGTGAATTAAAAAAAGCAGCTGACTTAACAACTTTTTTTTGCCTTGATGAAAAATTAATACCCACCCTATCTCGCCAATTGTATAATATTAGCTCTTTGATGCCCGTCAAACTTTCGTTAACAGATTTTAGTAATAAATTTTGACTATCTCTGTACTTTTTTCCTAAATTGTAGGAATATTTTTTGGCAAAAAAATAAAGAGAAGGGAAAAAAATTATTGATACAATCATTAATACAAAAAATATTTTTGCCTCAAAAATTACTAAAAAAACAATAACTCCTAAAAATAAAAATAATTCAGAGATAATGAACAGCAAGCCAAAGAGAGCGTTTCCACAAAAATTTTCTGCATCACGTGTTAAAAGTTGTAAAAAATCGCTTTTATTAAAATTTGTATGCCATTTATAATCTCTTGAAAGATAAATTCTTAGAAGTTTTTCAGATATCAATTGGTTTACATCGCCTATAAATGAATAAAGCTTTAAAGCTAAATAGTTAAGAAAAATATATCTTATTAAAAAAAAAGAAAATATTGTTATAATCAAGTAGTTAAAAAATAATTCTTTTTTTATCGTATAATCTGGAAATAAATAAAACACATTTTTTAGATTTATATTTATAGACATATCTGGGGAACTAAAATATCCTATTATTGGTATTAAAAGTCCCAAACTAAAACTTTCCATCAACAAACTCATAAAAATTAAAAAAATAATATATAGAATTGTTAATTTTCTAAAACCTTCAATAACATTTAAAATTTTACCTATCATTAGCTTTAATGTGACACTTATTATTATTTGAATAATGATTTATATTTTTTTATAAAATTATTTTTTCTTCTAATTTTATTAGAATACATTATAAATAAAAATAAAGACTGTGAGATTGCGAATAAGCTAAGATATACCGTGATAACATTAATTTTTTCTTGGGATAAGTTTTTATAAGTTTTCGAGATAATTTCTAATTCATCTATTTTTTTAAGCTCATCATCTTTCATTAACTTATTTTTTGGCTCTTCAAGCAAATCCAGTAACATAATAGTGGTTGTTAAGGATTGAATGTCCTCAAAATTTAAACTTTTTTTACCTTCGGTGTTAACAATCGATTGTTTAAGAAGTTTCACTATTTTACGATTTTTAGCTTCTGCAGAACCTTCCCTTGTTTCTTCATTATCTAAAAATATATTTTTATAACTTATAATTCTTTTGATTAATTCTTTCGAATTTGAACTGTATTTTTTCATTTCTTCATCTATAAAGTTTTCACATTTAGTTAATAGACCCATCTCTCTGTGTTGAAGTATTATTTGGACTGCAGAGTTATCGTAAGTCAGAAGTACATTAGGTGTTGAAGAGGTGCCCCTAACTCTTGAACAAGCGTTTAATTTTCCAGGAGTGGATATGTTTGCATCAAGTGTATCAATATATTTAAAGAACCAGGTGTCATTTTTAATACCTCCAATATCTTTAATTAATTCATAGTTCACATTTAGTGTTCTAGAAATATGCTCGTAGTTTAATACCATTTCCCACTTTTTAGTAGTATATTTTGACAAAGTATTTGTTCCGACAATTGAAATAATTAAAGATACGGCAATGCTTAAAAAAATATTTCTCATTTTATAGCTTTCAAAAAATTTTTAATTGGGTGGCACATAATTTAATATATATAATAACTACTAATTATAATAGAAAGAAAATAATAGCAATCATATGCCATTAACTTGGTTTGAGCCAACATATCCTTACAATTTAATATTTGATCTGACAAATTACTTATTAATATCATTAATTTTTTTGTTACTTTTTAAATATAAAATAATAAACAAAAATTTGTTAATAGTTTCATTATTTTTTTTATTAACTCCCTTTTTATTTAATGGTTTTTTGTTTGAGTGGACATATTTACCAGACCAAAGTAAATATTTAGGTTATGCAAATATGTTTAGAGAAAATCCAAAATTATTTTTTACCGAAGTAAATAGTTATTCAAAATTTAAAATTGCAGTACCATCAATATTTTATGCTTACTCTCCAATTTACAGTCTTGAAACATATAAAGGTATAGCAATTTGGAATAGAGCACTTTTTTTGTTCTCTTGGATTTTTTTTACAAAAAAAAATTTTGTAGATGAATATAATTCATTAATATTTATATTTGCTCCATCACTGCTTTTTTATAGTTCAATTTCGCTCAGAGAAAATTTAATAGTATTATCAATGATATGGTTTCTTTATTTTTTTTACCAAAAAAAAATATTGTTAACTCTTATTACACTTTTAATTCTTTCAATTATTAAGTTTCAAAGTTTATTTACTATATTTATTTTTTTATTTTTAAATTTTGTAATAACTGAAAATAAAGTACGAATAAGATCTATCTTAATTACTTTAATTTTATTTCTAATAGTTTTCAACATCTATGACGCCCAAATACTAGAATTAATAAATCATTTTCGTAAAGGTTTTTTTGTAGAGGAATATGGACAATATAAATCAAGTTCTGCAAGTTTAAATTATCAATTTTTCGAATTAGAGAAAAATTTTCGTTTATTTTATTTAATTTTTCAAGGTTTTTTGAATTTTTCTTTAAGTCCATTTTTAAAAGGAAATTTTTCATTATTTTCTTTTATACTTTTTCTTGAAACAGTAATGATATTTTTTTACTTAACATTTAGAATGATTAAAAATAAAAAATATAATAATTATTTATTTTATAAATGGTTATTTATACTAATTGGCTCATATTTATTTTATTCAATTATTATATTTAATGATGGAACAATTCATAGATATAAAGTTCCTATTATATTTTTTGTAATTTTTGGTTATTTTATAAATCTAAAAAAAATCAAATCTTAATGATAGTATTCCACCTAATTACAAGTATTGATAAAGGAGGAGCAGAAAGTCATTTATATTCTTTGATCAAAAAACAGATAGAGAAAAAAATTTCTGTTCATGTAATTTATTTACGAGGGAACAATTATTGGCGAAAGCATTTAACTAAAATTGGCGTTAAAGTTTATAAAATTTATGTAAAAAATAATTTCGATTTTTTAAGTCTTTTCAAAGCTTTTTTAAAATTACAATCTTTAATCGTAAAAATTCAACCAAGTGTTGTACATGCCCATTTGTCAACAATGGAGCTTCTAGGAGCTCTTTTAAATTTAAAATTAAAAAATAAATTTAAATTTATAGTAACCAAACATCTTGATAGTTTTTTTTTAGAGGCCTCATTTGGAAGAAAAAATTTTATTAGAGGGATTTTTATTGATAGATTTATAATTAATCAATCAAGCAGAGTAATTTGTATATCTAAACAAGTAAAAAAATTTTTCTCTAAAAAAATTCCTTTATATAATAAATATAAATTAATATACTATGGTTTCTCCTCTAAAGACTTTAAAAATTCAAAAAATATAAATAATAAAATCAAATTATTAAAAAAAAAATTTAAACTTAAGAATGATGAAATAATATTGTTGAACGTTGCAAGACATGTAAAGCAAAAATCATTAGATACTTTATTGAAAGCATTCGCAATTTATGAAAAAAAACAAAAAAAGGCGAAACTAATTCTAGTAGGAAATGGAAGAGAAACTGAAAAATTAAAGAGTCTTTCAATAGAACTAGGAATAAGTAATAAATTATCTTGGATAAAAAGTTATGAAAACATAAAAGACATTTTTCTGCTAAGCGATGTTTTTGTTTTGTCATCTGAATATGAGGGCTTAGGTCTAGTTTTGCTAGAGGCTATGAGTTCAAATGTTCCAATTATAGCAACCAACACAAGTGCTATACCTGAGGTTATTATAAATAATTATAACGGCATGTTATTTGAAAAAGGAAATTTCAGAGTTTTAGCTAACAAATTCCATTTAATTGAAAAAAAAAATATTAAAGATAATTTTAAAAAAAATAGTATTAAAATATTAAATAAAAGATTCAATTTAGATAAAATGAATAATTTAACTACTAATATTTATAATTCATAATAAATAAAATGAAAAAAAGAATAGCATATATAATAAACCATTCTGCGTTTTTTTATTCACATATTTTTGACATAGCAAAACATGCAAAAAAAAAAGATTATGAAATTAAATTATTTTGTGGCAAAGCAGCTTCAAAAGAAATGGATAATTACGCAGATAGAAAGCTTAGTATTAATAAAATTAAAGTATCCAAAATTTCATTTAACTCTTCAACTGTAAATTTTGCAAATGAAATATTTGGATTTTTAGAACTGGTGAGATCTTTAAAAGAATATAAGCCAGATATAGTTCATTGTGCTTCACCAAAAGGTATATTATTTGGAGGATTGGCATGCTCATTTTTGAAAATAAAATCTCTTGTTATTTTTAATTCAGGAATGGGATTTCTATTCTCAAACAAATTAAACATATTTTATAAGTTTTTAAAAATTATGTACATAACATTATTAAAATTAATAGTGATGAAGCATAAAAACAAAAAAATTATTGTAGAAAATATAAACGATTATAATTTTTTGAAAGTTAATTATAAATTAAAAAAATCTGAATTATCTCTAATTAAAGGATCTGGCGTAAATTTGGAAAAATTTAGTTTCATTAAAAAAAATAACTCTAAAATTGTTTTACTACCAGCCAGGATTGTAAAAGAAAAAGGTATTATAGAATTTATTTATGCTGCAAAATCTATAAAAAGTATTTATCCAGATTGGCAATTTTTAATAGCTGGAGCTATTGACTATAATAAAAAATCAAAATTAAATATTGATAAATTAAAAATTTTAAATGACAAAAACCAAGTAAAAATTTTGGGTTATGTAAAAAATATTCTCAAAATATATAACAAATGTGCGATAGTTTGTTTGCCTTCCTATAGGGAAGGATTATCAAGAATACTTCAAGAAGCTGCAGCAAAAGGTTTGCCAATTGTTACATCAAATGTTGTTGGTTGCAGAGATGCAATTATACCGAACAAAACAGGTTTTTTATGCAAACCTAAGAATATAAAATCTCTAGAAAAAAAACTTATAGAGCTGATTTCCAACAAAAATAAGAGAATAAGATTTGGCTTTAATGGTAGAAAATTAGCAGAAAAGGAATTTGACTTGAAAGATGTAATTAAAAAAAATTTAATCATATATAATAAGTTAATAAATAATGAAAAATAAACTAATTTTTATAGAATTAAATGAAATAAATTTTGATTTAATTAAACAATATTCGAAAGAATATAAATTTAAAGTTTTTGATGAAAACTTCTTTAATAAGCTAAAAAGAACAAGATCAGAGATAGAACATGATTTACTAGAACCGTGGATACAATGGGCCTCAATTCATACAGGTCTTAGTGCAAAGGAGCATAATATATTTAGACTTGGAGATTTTCCAAATTCTCAATTGACTAATATATTTAAAGAAGTTGAGAAAAAAGGATATACAGTTGGAGCTATTTGCCCGATGAATGTAAGTAATAACTTAGAAAACACGGAATATTTTATTCCAGATCCATGGATAAAAAATCAAGAACCCAAAAAATATCTTCAAAAAAAAATATATTTAGCATTATCAGAGGCTGTAAATAAAAATGCTGGATCTAAGGTTAGTTTTAAGTCAAATTTAATAATAATATTATCAATAATTTTTTATGTAAGAAAAAAATATTTTTACAAATTATTTTATTTTTTAATCAAGAGTTTAAAGTATAGATGGTACAGAGCTCTTATATTTGATTTTTTTATAAATGAGCTACACATAAAATATTTAAAAAAATTTAAAAAGGATTTTTCAACAATTTTTTTTAATGCTGGTGCACATATACAACATCACTATTTGAAAAATTCTAAATTATTAAATAACCATAAAATTCCAAGTCAGTACTTAAAAAAATCACCAGATCCAATTTTAGAAACTTATATCTTTTATGACAACTTGCTTCATGAATATTTCAAATTAAAAAATTGTTCTATTTTAATTGCAACAGGTTTAACCCAGACACCCTATGACCAAAATACATATTACTATAGATTGTCAGACCACGAACAATTTTTGAAGGTAATGGATGTTAATTTTGAAAACATTGAACCAAGAATGAGCAGAGATTTTTTGGTAAAATTTGAGAATAATGAACAAAGTATCTCTTTTGTCCAAAAAATGTTGCTTATAAACGAGTTAAATAACGATGAATTTTTTAGATTAGATAATAGAGGCCGAGATGTATTTGTATCATTAGTTTATCCAAAAGAAATTTATAAAGATTTTAAACTTAAAATAAATAAAAATTTAACAATTGATTTTTTCGAATATGTTAACTTTGTAGCAATTAAAAATGGAGAGCATTCTCCTTTAGGGTTCATGTTTGCAAATGGATTAATTGAAAAATTAGTTAATAATGATAATTTTCATGTAAAAGAAATTTATAACATAATTAATAATTACTTTAAGAGATGAGAAATATATATTTATTTACATGTATTATTTATAATAAATTTTTTTCAATAATTGAGAATTATTTTTTTTTTGAAACAAAAAAAAAAATATCTTCATCAAGTATTCTTAAAAACGGTTTTGAACTGTTGAATTTTAATCAAAGCTATTTTAAGGAAAATCCAGAAAAACAAATTAAAATGAATAATTATATGACAAAATTTATTTTAAAAAAAAAAGATATTTATGAAAATTTAGTTTTATTTTTTAATAATAATAATTTAAAAAACATTATTACAAGTAAAACAGGTTATGAATATTCAGTAGATTATATTATTTGTTATACTACATTTCAAATACCAACTTCAGAAATAAATAAAAACATTTATGCAAATAAATGGCATAACGATAAGCCATTTTCTAGAAATACACTAAAAATAATAATACCTTTAAATGAGGTAGATAATTATAATGGCGGAATTGAAATATTGGATATTAATCAAACAAAAAAATTTAAAAAAGGTTTATTAGATAACGAAGAAAAACATTTTATTTTGAGAAATAAGTTAAACGAAATTTTATTATTTTTACCAAATTTATGTTTTCACAGAGCTGGAAACCCCACTCATAAAGATGGAAGAAAACAAATAATGATTCAATTAAATCCTGCAAGGAAATGGTCTTTAAATAAAAAAATTTACCAAAAACAATTCAAGATAGAGCCAAAGTTTCCATACTTTAATTACTTTTTTGATGGTAAGAAAATTCTATAGTTTAATTATTAGAGTTTTTTTACTTTAAATTACAATCTATAATGAGTTTACCTTCGCCAATCGATATATGATGTATTCCTTTGATATTACTGTCTTCTGTGGGACTAATTTTTTTTACAATTTTCTCTTTATATTCAAAATCATTAAGTATTTCGATTTCTGAAATACATAATCCAAATCCATACTTATTTTCTTTATAAATTTGTGAAGGTCGTATTATTTTACCATTTATTTTTTCTATCTTTCCAGCATTTCGACCTCCTATAAAGCTTTGAATAACTGGATTTTTGAGGTGTGGTTTGTAATTATTCATTAATAGGTTGTCAATTTTATAAATATTTAAATCTTTGTTAAGATTATTAATATCATTTTTAGTTTCATTAACAAACAGCCATAATTCATTATCAACTGCTAAGACAGTTGGATCTGCTAAAATTTTACCATCAAAAGCTGTTGAGTATAGTTTCCATCTATAAGGAAAATCTACTGCTTTATAAACTTCCAGTCTTTTATTTTCATGTGTTTCTGGGATTAAATAAAAATTATTTTTTTCAAAGTATATAAAGGGATATGATAAATGGTAATCTTTTTTAATTATGTCATGAACATTTACTAATTCAAGGTTTTTTAATTCGCCTACTGATATACATCCTTTACCACTTATATGTGAATATTTTTCAAAAAAAATATATTCTTTTGTTTGATGTTTAAAGTAGAATGGATCTGCCCAATATTCTGCAAATCCTGGCTCTAAAAATTTAATATTATTTAAATCAAATTCATACAAATTTTTATTTGATATACCAATTTTCCAATTATCAATTTTAAGACCAAAAATCTTTTTAAAAAAAAATTTCAAAAAATTAAATATTTTAAATTTTTTTTGCATAAATATAGTATTTTGTATAAAAATTTATTTCTTTATTAGATTTATTATTAAAAACTTTATAGCCTTTCTTTTTAAGGAATTTCCTGATTAAACTTTTAGTTTTAAATTCTGGTTTTTGTAAAAAATCATGACATTCTATGGCTAAATTATCACATATTTTAAAAAAATTTTTTGAATTATAAGTAATATACTTCTCTGCACCTTCAATGTTAATTTTACAGAAGTTAATTTTTTTTATTTTTTCTTTTTTTATGAATTCATCTAGTGTAATCGATGATATTTTATCTCTTGCATCTAAATTGATATTTCCACCTATCCAATTTTTTTCTTTATTGTTAAAACCTATAGAAGTTTTTTTTTTATAAAGTGCATATTTAAATAATTTTGAATTATTCAATTTGTTCTTCTTTTTGTTAATCTTAAGTAGCTCAAAAATTTCTGAATTTGGCTCGAAGCAAAAAAGTTTACCATTATTTCCAATTTTATAAGATATAATAAGAGTTTCTGTGCCAATTCCAGACCCTAACTCTAAAATAAAATCATTTTTTTTAATTTGGTAATGTAAAAAAAAATTATCATAATTTTCTTTTAAGTATTTTTCAGCATTTGATAGTGGATGAAAATATGGAATAATTCCATAACTTGTGTAATGCAAATAATATTTTTTAAAAGGCTTTATATTTATTAGTCTAGCATAAAAAAAAATATTTTTTAAAATGTAAAATTTAGAAATTATGTAAGTCAAAAACTTAGATAATAATAAATAGTTTTTTATTTTTCTTAAAACATCGATCATAAATTACATCAATATAGTCTATCTTTTTGTAGATTTGTTGTTATTAAGTTAATTTATTCAAGAATAATTAACAATATATTTAAATTATGTTAAAAAAAAAAATTAATGTTTGTCATATTCTTTATTCTGGGTTAGGAGGAGCAGCTAACGCTGTCTTTTCTTTAGTTGATCAAAATAATAAAAAATTTTATAAAGAGAATTTAATATTCACAGGACCTAGTTTTTTAAAAGAATATAAAGAGAAAGCTAAATTTTTTAATATTAATTTTTATTATTTTAGGACAATAAAATATTTACAGTTTCTATCATGGGTAAAAATATTGTTTTGTTTTTTAAAAATAAAACCTGACATAATATTTATTCATAATTATCAATTAATTCCTGCAATAATTTATAAATTGATTTTTTCAAAAAAAATACTCTATATCGATCACTGGAATACCAACACTCAAAAAGTTAAAAAAAGAATAGTTGCAATTATAATAAAATTATTTGCAGATAGAATTGTAGTATTAAACTCAGATAATTATAATTTTTACAAAAAAAAAATAAAAATTAAAAAAGAAAGAATATTATTAATTCCTAATGGAATAAATTTAAAATTTTATCAAAATAATAAGATTAAAAAAAAACAGAAAATATTTAAGATTGGAATGGCTACAAGATTAGATGGAATAGAAAAAATTCCTGAATTAATTATAAATGCACTTAAGACAAATATTCTAAGAGATTGTAAAATAATTTTTTATTTAGCTGGAGAAGGGCAAAGAAGATTATCAATTAAGAATCATATTGACAAATGTAAATTAAATAATTCGTGTATTCTCAATGGTTATTTAAATGAAATTCAATTAAAGAAATGGTTCAAAAATTTAGACTTATATGTTCATCCCACACTTGGAGAGGCAATGTCAATTTCAATTCTTCAAGCTATGTCAATGAATGTACCCGTTCTTGCTTCTAATGTTTCTGGAGTTAATAATATTATTGGAAGAAAACAGTATGTTGGGTTGTTATTTGAAAATAACAAAAATGATTTAGCAAAAAAAATAAAGATTTTTTATTTTATGAATTTAAAAAGAAAACTTAAAATTGTTAAAGAGCAAAAAAAATATATAATTAAAAATTATTCAAGCCATTTAATATTTGATAAATATAAAAAACTAATTTTAAATCTAAATAAATGAAAAATGTTTTAGTAACTGGTGGAGCAGGATATATAGGAAGTAAAATAACTACAGATTTAATAAATAAAAATTATAATGTTGTAGTTGTCGACGATTTAAGAACTGGATATAAAAAACTCATAAACAAAAGAGCAATTTTTTATAAGAAGAATATTTATTTTAGAAATCAATTAAAAAAAATAATAATCAAGAACAAAATAAATATTATTATTCATTGTGCTGCTTCAATAGATGTTGTCGAGTCTGAAACTTTTAAAAAAAAATATTATGATAATAATGTACGAAATACTGAAAATTTATTGAAATCAATAGATGGCACAAGTGTAAAATATTTTATTTTCTCATCTACATGTGCTGTTTATGGTGGGTCAAATAAATATGTTACGGAAAAGTCAAAATTAAAACCAGAGAATTATTATGGTAAAACAAAACATCTTGCTGAATTACTGATAAAAAAATATTCAAAAAAACTCAAATTTAAATATGTTTTATTAAGATACTTCAATGTAGCAGGAAGTGATATTGTAAATAAAATCGGATGCATCAGAAACACTAATTCATTATTTAAAAATTTAAGTCTTAGTATAAAAAATAAAATTTTTAAAATAAATATTTATGGAAATGATTACAAAACTATCGATGGGACATGTATTAGAGATTTTATACATTTGAATGATATCTCCAAATTACATCTATTAAGTATAATGAAATTAATTAAATCAGGAAAGTCGAATATATATAATTGTGGTTATGGAAAAGGTTTTTCGGTCTCTCAAGTAATTAAAGCTTTCGAAAAAGAGGTAAAAAATAAATTTAAAATTAATATTCTAAAAAGAAGAAAAGGAGATATTCCAGTTCTATATGCTAACAATTCAAAAATTAAAAAAGAATTAAATTTTAAAATTCCTTCTAATAGTTTGGAAAAAATTATTAAATCTTCTATAATTTGGGAACAAAGATATAATAAAAATGAAACATAATGAAAGATTAATATCTGTCATTTTGCCAACATACAATTCAGCAAAATTTATAAAATATTCTGTTAATTCTGTTTTAGCTCAAAGCTATTCAAACATTGAATTAATAATAGTTGATGATTGTTCAACTGATAACACTTTAAAAATTGTAAAAAATTATAAAAAAAAAGATAAAAGAATTCGATACATTAGAACAAATAAAAACTCAAAAACTGCTGGTTATCCAAGAAATTTAGGCATCAAGTATGCAAAAGGAGATTTTATTGCGTTCATAGATGTTGATGATTATTGGTACCCAAATAAATTAAAATATCAACTTAGATATTTAAAAAAGAAAGATTTATTGTCATGTACAGCTAGTAATTATGTAAAAGAAAGTGAAACAAAAAAATCAAATATTGTTGTAAATTTTATTCGTATATTTATTCAACATTTTATATTTAAAAGAATTAAAAAAGGGTATTTACATTGGTTATATATTTATAATCCTGTAGTTTTTTCATCTTCTATAGTTAAAAAATCTTTATTTAAAAAAATTAAGTTTAGTGAAAATTTAAATATAAGAGAGGATTTATTTTTTTGGTTTCAGGTTTTTCCATACATAAGAAACAATTTTAATTTTTCTGGTAATATCCTGTGTACAATAACTCGAGCCAAAGGATCATTAAGTTCAGGTTTTAAGATGGAATTCAATAAAATAATACATAGTATCAGTAAAGATTTTATTGATAAGAATAATTTTTCAAAATTTCATTTCTTTTTATTAGGAATTTTTTTAAGAGTTTTTAAAGTTATTCTTTCATTAATTTATTCTAAATTTAGAAAGTATATTTTAAATTTAACATTATTTTTTTCATTATTATACTTTGTTATATTTTACAGCCCTCTTTTTTGGCATTTAGGAAATCAGATTTACTATAAAGATAAATTTACAAAAACAGAGTCTATCGTTCTTATTTCCGGACATGACAAGATAAAATATATTAATGATTCTTATCAACAAAGATTTTTTGATGTTATAGAAATAATAAAAAAATATGATTATATGCCAAAAATAATAATTCTTGGTAGAAATCAAATTATACCAGAGCAAAAAATTCTTACCTCACTTTTGTTAGAGCACGGATATGAGCGAAATTTGATATATGAACTTCTAGATACAAAACAAAACACTAGACAAAATATGATATATATCTCAAATAAATTGAGAGAGCTGAACATAAAATCCACTACGATTATTACCGCTCCATATCATACCTTAAGAAGTAAGCTTATATGGGAAAAAAATAATATCCAAATTAAAACCTCTTTTTACCAAAATCTACCTAAAAAAAATAAATTTTTTGAAAGAGCTTTAAATAAAAAAATAATTACTTATGAGTATTTATCACTTATTTATAATAAACTAAGAGGGTGGATATGATACATAATTTACATAGAAGCTTTAAATTAAAAAAACTTGAAATTTATCTTGTTTGTTTGATTCCATACTTCTTAGTTTTCAGTATTTTTTTAGCCGACTTAATCATAGTTATTTTATCTTTCTTATTTATATCTAAAGTTTTTGAGTATAGAAAATTTGATTATTTCACTAATAAATTATTTTTGTTTCTAAGTATGTATTATTTATACATAATATTAATTTCATTTATTTCTCCTGATACTTTCTTATCATTAAAATCATCCTTATTTTATTTTCGTTTTACTTTGTTTCCTTTCATCATATGTTTTATGATAATAGAAGATAAAAGTTTTTTAAAAAAATTTTTAATATCATCGTTATTTTTAATAATAATTTTAGCGGTGGATGGGACTATTGAGTATTTTAGAGGTCAAAATATACTAGGTTATGAAAAATATGAGATAGGAAGAGTAGCAAGCCTTTTTAAAGATGAATATATTTATGGAACTTTCATTCTAAAAATATTTTTTCCTATTTCTGCTATTGTTTATTATATATCTGTACCCGAAAGAAAAAATATTTTTTTTATAATATTTTATCTGCTAGCATTTTCATTAATATTAATTTCTGGAGATAGAACACCACTAATGTTGTTTTTGATTGCTTCAATTCTAATTTTATTTTTTTACAATACGAAATTTTTAAATAAGATATGTTTTACTCTTATTTTCACAACTTTATTTGTTAGTTTTCTAGTATCAAATAAAACACTTTTTGATAGATTAATTAACACTACTTTAATTGAATTTGGTAATGAAAAAGGTCTTGTATATGAAAACGACAGGCTAACTAAATTTGATTACAAAGATCAAGAAATTACATTTATGCCCCAGCATCAAACATATATGATAATTTCTATCAACATGTTTAAGGAAAAACCTTTATTTGGACATGGACCAAGAGCATTTAAAAAATTATCATGTGAAGATTATAAAATAAATCAATTTAGTTGTTCTTCACATCCTCACAATATTTATTTACAAATTCTTGCAGAAAATGGAATTATAGGGTTCTTATGTCTTTTCTCTGCTTTTGCATATATTTCTATTATCTTATTAAATGAGTTATTTAATTCAAAAAAAAAAAAAATATTTGAACTACAATTATTAATTATAGCTATATTTATAAATCTTTTTCCAATAACTCAAACTGGTAATTTTTATGGAAATTGGAATTCTATAATGTTTTATTTACCCGTAGGTTTTTATTTGGGAATGAAGAAAATCATAATTGATAACAAAGCTCATAACTTATAGGTAATTATTTAGTGTCAACTATAATACAAATAACGAGTTATTTAATTATAAATTTAATAGTTATATTTTTTTTTAATTTACTAAGTAAATATTTCAATTTATTTGATTATCCAAACCAAAAAAGAAAAAAGCAGGTTAAACCTATTTCTCTATTTGGAGGTTTTATTTTTGTTATCAATTTTAGTTTGATAATTTTTTTCGATATAACATTCAATAATGATTATTTAATTAACTATTTAGGATTAAATTCTAATCTAAAATTATTATCATTCGTAATTTTATTTTATATTATCTATTTAATCGGATATGCGGATGATAAATTTGATCTAAGGCCTTTTACTAAACTTCTATTGATAACATTCTGTCTGTATATGATTGTTCAAAATAATCAAAATATTGTCATCAACAGCCTTAGATCAATTTTATTTATAAAAGAAATAGATCTTTTTTTTCTAGGTCCATCTTTCACAATATTTTGTATTCTTTGTTATATGAATGCGATGAATATGTTTGATGGGATTAATCTAGTATCTTTTTTACATTTTTTATCAGTCGCTATAATTATTATAATTGATAATAATATTTTAAATTTTGGTTTGGTATTACTATTCTCATTATTAATTTTTGGATATTTAAACTTCAAAAACCTAAGTTATTTAGGCGATAGTGGTGTGTATGTATTATCACTTATTAGTGCTATTTTTTTAATCATATTCTATAAAAATAATAATATTAATGCTGAAAATATTTTAATCATAATTTATTTACCCATAATTGACTTCATAAGACTTTTTTTTGTTAGGATCTATAAAGGCGTAAGTCCATTTTTATCAGATGAGAAACATTTCCATCACTTACTCAAGAAAAAATATAATTATAAAAAAGCTGTGATAATTATATCTATACTTCTGTATTTACCAATAATGTTAAGTTACCTGTTTAACTTCACTTTACTAATTTTATTGTTGTTCACAATCATATATTTTATTTTATTGAACAAATTACAAAAAAAAAGTATCTAAATGACACGAAATTAAATAATTTATTATCAAGATTTAAAATTTATGACAAAGTTAAATGATTTTTTTGATAGTTATTTAAAATTACTTTTTAATTCTATTAATAAAACCAATAAAAAAAATCTGGACGAAGCTGCAAAGGCAATATTAAGGACAATTAAAAATAAAAAAAAAATTTTTATTTGTGGAAATGGTGGGTCAGCAGCAATTTCAAATCATTACATTTGTGATTATCTAAAATTTTTTAGAGAAAAAACTAAAATAAAATCTCAAGTTTATAGTTTATCAAATAATATTGAGACTATAACAGCAATATCAAATGATATTTCCTATGATAAAATTTTTTCATATCAAGCAGAAAGTCTGTGTAGGAGAGGTGACCTTATTATAATCATTAGCTCCTCTGGAAATTCAAAAAATATTATTAATTTGGTGAGATATGCTAATAAAAATAAATTAGTCACAATAGGTTTTAGTGGGTTTAACGGTGGATATTTAAAAAATAACTCAAGTATTTCTGTGCATATAAATGTTAAAAATTATGGAATAAGTGAGGATTCTCATCACATATTGATGCATTTAATTTTACAGTATTTAATTCATAAAATTGACAATAAGCAATTCAATTTTTATTAATAAAAATTGATGAAAAAATATATAATTGTTACTGGTGGTGCTGGTTTTGTAGGGTCAAATTTAATTAAATTACTACTAAAGAAAACAAAGTATAAAATTATCAGTATTGATAACTATAGTTCAGGATCATCAAAAAATCATGTGATTGATAATAGAGTAATTTATAAAAAGTTTAACACTAAAGATATAAATATATATCTCAGCGGTTACAAAAAAAATATAAAAACTATTTTTCATTTTGGAGAGTTTTCAAGAATTTATCAAAGTTTTCTTAATTCTGAACAGTGCTTTAACTCAAATATTATTGGAACAAATGCTGTTGTTAATTTTTGTTTAAAAAATAAAATTAAATTAGTTTATTCTGCCACCTCAGCCTCACTGGGTAGAAAAGGAAAAGATAGAAACCTTTCTCCTTATGCTTTTACCAAAACTCAAAATTTAGAATTTATAGAAAATTTGAAAAAATGGTATAATTTTAAGTTTGAAATAATTTATTTTTATAATGTCTACGGTCCAGGACAAATATCTTCCGGTTCTATGGCAACAGTAATTGGAATTTTCCAAAACCAATTCAAAAAAAATTTACCATTAACTGTTGTAAAACCCGGAACTCAGAGTAGACGATTTACACATATTGATGATACTTGTGAAGTATGCTATTTAGCATGGAAAGAGAATAAAAATAGACATTATAGTATTTCCCATAAGCAATCATATACAATTCTTGAAGTAGCAAATATGTTTAAATCAAAAATTAAATATTTACCTGAAAGACGAGGTGAAAGATATGCATCGGCGATGATAAATATGCATCTATCAAACAAAGTTCATAAATTCTTTGGTAAAAGAAAACTACACAATTTTATTAAGAATTTTATTACAGATCAACAATATTAGATACTTTGACAAAGTATACAATTTGTGTATAAAACCTATGCCTGGTGATTATTGCGAAAGGGTAATACCCGATCCCATTCCGAACTCGGAAGTCAAGCCTTTCAGCGCCGATGGTACTTTGTCTTAAGACATGGAAGAGTAGGACATTGCCAGGCTAATTAATTATGAAAATAGCAAGTTCACTTAAATCGTTAAAAAAAAGAGACTTAAACTCTAAACTAGTTAGGAGAAGAGGGCGTGTTTACATAATTAATAAAAAAAACCCAAAATTTAAAGCTAGACAAAAATAACAATCATTTATTCATGAAAATAGGATCAGTTTCTGAAGATCAAAATTTTGAAAAAAGAATTTCAATTACTCCAGACATAGCAAAAAAATATATTGATCTTGGTCTAGAAGTCCAAATTACAAAAAAATACGGTGAACATTTGGGCATTTCGGATTTAGATTACGAAAACGTTGGAGTAAAAATAATTACAGACGAAAAAGAATTAATCGAAAATTCTGATATTCTAATACAGATGGGATTGCTAACGGAGGACAAACTTTCATTTTTAAAATCTGAGCAAATATATATAGGAGTGTTAAATCCCTTTGATAATCAAGAGAAACTTAATTTATTGTTAAAAAAAAATATTAATTTTTTTTCTTTAGAGTTGCTGCCTAGAATTACTAGAGCACAGTCAATGGATATACTTTCATCTCAAGCAAATTTAGCAGGATATAAGGCAGTTTTAGAATCATTTTCATTTTTTGAAAAGGTTATACCAATGATGATGACTGCTGCAGGAACTGTTCCTGCTGCAAAAATATTAGTTGTAGGAGCTGGAGTGGCAGGTTTGCAAGCTATAGCAACTGCGAAAAGAATGGGGGCAATAGTTTATGCAACTGATGTAAGAATAGCATCAAAAGAGCAAGTTGAAAGTTTGGGAGGGAAATTTTTAGAAGTTGAAGGCTCTGAGAATTTAGAAACAGAGGGTGGTTATGCCAAAGAAGCTTCGGAAGAATTCAAACAAAAACAAGAGGAATTAATTTCCGAAACATTAAAAAAAATTGATATAGTAATTTGTACAGCTTTAATACCTGGAAAAAAGGCTCCAATAATTATTAAGGAAAATATGATAACCAATATGAAGCCAGGTTCTGTAATTTATGATTTAGCAGCAATACAAGGTGGAAATTCAGCTTTCACAGAGGTTAATAAAATTGTTGAAAAAAATGGAGTAAAAATTATGGGTGAGGGAAACATATTAAATAAATTAGCCACATCATCATCAATTTTATTTGCAAAAAATGTGTTTAATTTTGTAAATAATTTATATGATAAAGAAAATAAAAAAATTAAAATTAATTTAGAAGATGAAATAATTAATAAAACACTAATTAAATAAACCTATGGAAATAGATCCTTTTATATTTAGGCTAAGCATCTTTATTTTAGCAATTTTTATTGGATATTACGTAGTGTGGAGTGTTACTCCCTCACTACATACACCCTTGATGTCAGTTACTAATGCAATATCCTCGGTAATAATTGTTGGAGCAATTATAGCTGCACTAGCTGGTAGTTCAGAAGATTTATTTAATATAGCAAATATTTTTGGTTATCTTGCAATATTACTTGCAGCTATAAATATTTTTGGAGGTTTCCTAGTTACACAAAGAATGTTGGCAATGTATAAAAAAAAGAAAGATAAAAAATGATTTCAGTTAATTTGTTAGCTATTTTCTATCTGATTTCAGGAGTTCTTTTTATTTTGGCTCTTAGAGGTTTATCTTCACCAGAGACATCAAGACAAGGAAATTTTTTTGGAATAATAGGTATGTCATTGGCTATTGTTGTAACAATACTTTCTGTAGGTAATTTTTCATCAGGATTTATTTATTTATTAATTTTTTTGGTAATAGGTGGTTCAATAGGAGCTTTTATTGCCTTCAAAATTCCAATGACTGCAATGCCAGAACTTGTGGCAGGATTTCACAG
This sequence comes from uncultured Pelagibacteraceae bacterium, assembly GCA_902594335.1. Taxonomy (GTDB): domain Bacteria; phylum Pseudomonadota; class Alphaproteobacteria; order Pelagibacterales; family Pelagibacteraceae; genus Pelagibacter. Next base: position 33,765 of record CACJLY010000004.1, read on the forward strand.
TTTAGTAGGACTGGCGGCAGTATTTGTAGCAATCTCAGCATTCTTGAATCCTGAAATTTTTAAATTAGGTACACCTGGCAATATTAAAATTGCCAGCATTATTGAGATGTCACTCGGAGCAGCAATAGGGGCAATCACATTTACTGGATCTATAATCGCATTTTTAAAGCTAAGAGGAATTATGTCAGGATCCCCAATAACATTTTACGGACAACACTACTTGAACTTATTTCTGGGCCTTATATTAATTGGATTAATTTATTATTTATGTAAAAGCCAAGTTGATACTTGGTTTTGGTTAATTATTGGAATTTCTTTATTTGTTGGAGTACTGCTAATTATTCCAATTGGCGGGGCAGACATGCCAGTAGTAATTTCTATGTTAAACTCATATTCAGGATGGGCTGCAGCAGGTATAGGATTTACACTAGAAAACACTGCATTAATAATTACAGGAGCTTTAGTTGGGTCCTCAGGTGCGATTCTTTCCTACATAATGTGTAAAGGTATGAATAGATCTTTTTTTAATGTAATATTGGGAGGATGGGGAGCAACTGAGCAAAAATCTTCTACGTCTGATAAGGAACAAAAACCAGTAAAAAATGGAAATGCTGACGACGCTGCATTCTTAATGAAAAATGCCTCTTCCGTAATAATAGTTCCAGGATATGGCATGGCTGTTGCACAAGCTCAACATGCATTAAGAGAGATGGTGGATACTTTAAAAAAAAATGGTGTAAAAGTTTCTTATGCAATACATCCAGTTGCAGGGAGAATGCCTGGCCACATGAATGTTCTATTAGCAGAAGCAAACGTTCCTTATGATGAAGTTTTTGAGTTAGATGAAATAAATAATGATTTTGCAAATTGTGATGTTGCTTATGTAATTGGCGCTAATGATGTTACAAATCCAGTTGCTAAGTCTGACCCGCAAAGTCCAATATATGGAATGCCAGTATTAGACGTTGAAAAAAGCAAATCAGTTTTATTTGTAAAAAGGAGTTTATCACCAGGTTATGCTGGTATTGATAATGACTTATTTTATCGAGATAATACACTTATGTTATTTGCGGACGCTAAAAAAATGACTGAAGAAATTGTAAAAAGTTTATAAATTGACAAAAATTTATTGTGATATTGCTGATACAGATTTAATCAAAAAATTTAGTAAAAAAAAAAACATAAAGGGTTTTACAACTAACCCCAGTTTAATGAGAAAGGCAGGTGCCAGAGATTATAAATCTTACTCAAAAAAAATTTTGAGAGTTTGCAAAAAAAAGCCAGTATCACTTGAGGTTTTTGGAGATAACCATATTACAATGTTAGATCAAGCTCTTAAGATCAATTCATGGGGAAAAAATGTATTTGTAAAAATTCCAGTGATAAACTCAAGAGGAGTGTTCACTGGTAAGATAATTAAAGAATTGAATGACAAAGGAATTAAGATAAATGTGACGGCAGTGTATAATTCAAAACAAACAAAAAAAATACTAAAAAAAATTAACAAAAAAACAAAAGTAATAATATCTATATTTGCTGGTAGAGCAGGAGATACAGGAAAAGATCCAATCCCAGAATTAAAAAAAAGTATACAGCTTGCAAGGAGTTTTAAAAATGTAGAAATATTGTGGGCGAGTGTTAGAGAACCATATAATTATCTTCAAGCTAAGCAGATAGGTTGTCAAATTATAACAATACCCCCATCTATAATAGAGAAAATAGAAAATTTTGGAAAAACATTTCAACAACTCACAATTGAAACAGTTTCAGGATTTTTGAAGGATAGTAAAAAATCAAAATTTAATATTTAATTAAATAATTTTTGTTTTTTTTAATTTTTTATCAAAACTAAGTAGAAAATTGGGAAATATGCTTTGAATTATATTTTTAAAATATAATATTTTATTAATTAACATTTGTTTAAATTCACTAATTTTATTTGATTTAGGTAAAATTAAATAATATTTTTGATCAATATTATAATTTTCTATATTAAACTTTTTAATTGTTGAAACATAAATAGAAAGCTGACCGTTAGAATTAAAATTATATTTTTCTCCAATCTTTAATTCCTCAATTTTATACCAATAATCATTGTTACTGTTATTTATTAAAAAGACCTCTGTGTTCTTAAACCCATTAATTTCTGAATATATTGAAAAAAATATTTCAGGAGAAAGTTGATAAAAGCCGAATCCCTGAAAATTATTAAATACTACTGTATGTATTATTTTTCCATTTATTTTTGTCATTTTATTTATATTTTTTAGTGCTTTAGGCACATCATAAATATGTTGTAATGAGCCACCATCAAAAAAAATATCAAATTTATTTTTATAATTTATTTCTTTTTCAAAGTCTTCGATATAGTCAGGTTTTTCGTTGGTATTTTTATCAAAAGATATTACTTTAGATAATTTGAATTTATTTATTAAAAAGTTTTCTGCGTAAATATCAGTATCCTTAAACAAATCAAATCCAATTTTTTTTTTTTCTGATTTACTTAAATTTATGTTTTGTCTTCCTATTACCCCCATTGAGAGGTTCTTTTCCTTAATATTTCTCTCTAACCATTTAATTGTTTTATAATTTATACCCATAATCTTTAGTTTTATATTATAAATTTAAAAATAAAGTTTGGTTGCGGGGGACGGATTTGAACCGCCGACCTCAAGGTTATGAGCCTTGCGAGCTACCAGGCTGCTCCACCCCGCGAAATTTAAATTCTATTTTTTAGCTTATTAAGTTTTTTTACTCTTTTAATATTTTCTTGAAGAATTCTTTTTTTCTTTTCAGAGGGTTTTTCATAAGTATTTTTAAGTTTAATAATCTTAAAAAAACCATCTCTTTGAAGCTTTCTTTTTAAAACTCTCAAAGCTTGCTCAATGTTGTTATCTTTTACCTCTATTTTAATAATTACCTCCAAAAAGTGCAGTTCGTAACACTTTATAAATTGTTTGTCTATTATATTTCATATATTTATTGAGTATTTAATACTTATTCCTTCTGTTTTCTCTCTCTCTTTATTCTTCTGTCAGCTTTTTCTAAAGCTTCAACAAGATCTTTTTGAGTAAATAAACCCATTGCTACTGGATCTTTTGCGTTTAAGTTATTAAAGTTCCAATAGGTCTTATTCCTTATAGCAGATGCAGAATTTTTTGTTATCCCTACAAGTTTTGCAATTTGGGAATCTTTCAATATTGAATGTTGTTTTAATAACCATAATGCTGAATCAGGTTTATCTTGACGTTTTGAAAGTGGAATATATTTTTTTAGTTTTTTTTCACCGCCCTCAATTTTGATATCATTTATTTTTAGGACCAATGGTCTATTTGAATCACTCATAGATAATTTTATTTCTTCCTTAGTTAGCTGACCTGAAATTATTGGATTATAACCAACTATACCTTTTGCAACTTCACCGTCTGCAATTCCTTGAACTTCGACTTCATGTAGTTTACAAAATTCTGCAATTTGTTTAAAGGTAAGAGATGTATTTTCTACTAACCATACAGCTGTAGCCATTGGCATTAAGGGTGCTTGACTCATTATTCTTTATTTTCTGATCTGAAATTTTGAAATTTTTTGTTAAATTTGCTTACTCTACCTTTATCTAAAATTCTTTGTTTCCCACCAGTCCAAGCAGAATGTGATATTGGGTCAATTTCAAGTTTTAATATATCACCTTCAGATCCCCAAGTTGATCTAGTCTTAAATTTAGATCCATCAGTCATTTCAACTGTTATTTGATGGTATTTAGGATGTATATTTTTTTTCATGCGATCTTATAACAAAAAAAAAAATTAAAACAATTAAAACTTATAAGTCTCTTTAAGCATTAAATCATGCATAACACCGTTTGAAGCTCTGAGATGAATATCTTTAAAGTCATCTTTTTTCAACTCGTTTACTTTTCCACCAGCCTCCTGAACAATTATAACCCCAGCGGCTATATCCCATAAATTTATCTTATTGTGAAAAAATCCATCATATTTTCCTGCACCAACATATGCAAGATCTAATGCTGCACACCCTGTATGCCTAACATTCAAAGAGGTGAATTTTGCACCATCATGACTTGTTGCAAATAAACAATTATCAATCCTATTTCTTTTCGAAACTCTTATTCTACGATTATTATGGTAAGATCCATTATTTTTCTCAGAATAAAAAATATCATTTTTAATAGGATCAAAAATAACTCCAGATATAATGTCATCGTTCATTTTTAATGCAAGAGATATTGCAAAATGAGGTATTCCATGTAAAAAATTGTTAGTTCCATCGATTGGATCTATAACCCAGAAAAATTCTTCATTTGCATTCTTTATTGTGCCAGTCTCTTCAGTTATAAAAGAATAATTTTTTTTATTCTTACTTAATTCATCAATCAAAATATCTTCTACTTTTTTATCAGTTTTAGTAACAAAATCTCTAGGACCCTTTTTAAAAATTTGTAAATTTTCTACCTCACCAAAATCTCTTATAATTGTTTTGGAAGCTTTTTCACAAGCACTTATCATTATATTTAAATTATGAGAGATTGAGTTCATGAGATTTATATTTTTTTTATGTATTCAAGATTTCTGGTGTCCAACAGAATTTCATCACCCTCTTCAATAAAAGTGGGTATTTGTATTTTAAATCCATTGTCAAGAATCGCAGGTTTATATGATGAGGATACCGTCTGACCTTTTAATGCAACATCAGTAATATCTATTTTGCATTTTATTTGATTTGGTAATTCAATTGAAATAGGGCTGTCATTATAAAAACTAACTGAAACATTTAAATTTTCAGTAAGTAATTTTCCTTTCTCACCAACAATACTCTTATCTATTTCTATTTGATCAAATGATTTTGGGTTTATGAAGAAATATTTATTTTCATCATCATAAATGTATTGAAAATTTATCTCCTCAACAGAGGCTTTCTCAACTGTTTCATTAGATCTAAACCTTTCATTTAACTTAGTACTTTTTAAAACACTTTTCATTTCAACTTGAGCAAAAGCACCGCCTTTTCCTGGCTTTACATGCTGAGTTTTAAGTACTTGCCATAAGTCACTTCTGTGTTCTAAAAGCATCCCAACTCTTATTTCACCAGCATTAATTTTCATATTAGTCTCTCTATAGCTTCGCTTGGTTTATATTTTTTATTATTCCAAACGTAGCCTGAAATAGCTAAAAAATTAGCTTTGTTCAACAATAGTTTTTTATAGTTTTTAAAATTTACCCCTCCAATTGCTACCAATGGGATTTTAGTCAGCTTATTTGCTTTTATTAAAATATTAATATTTGCTTTATATTTAACTTTTTTTGTCTTAGTAGAAAAAAATGCTCCAAATGCTAGATAACTTGCCTTATCTTTAATCGCAAGTTTCGCTAATTTAATAGAATTATGACATGTGACACCTATAATCTTTTTCCCTAATATTTTTTTTGCTTCTTTTATGTCCATATCCTTTTGACCCAAATGACATCCATCAGCATTCAGTTTTTTTGCAAGCCTCGGATCGTCATTTACTAAAAATTTTACTCTTTTTTCTCTACATATTGTTTTAATTTTATTTCCAATCAAAATTTTTTGTTTTAGAGATTGTTTTTTTAATCTTAATTGGAAAAAACTCACGCTATTGGTATCTAAAACTAATTTTAACTGTTTATAGAAGTCTTTTCTTATTATATTTGGTGAAATAAGATAAATAAATTTTTTTTTATTTATTTTCAAGCCTGTTAGTCCATTTACCTTTAGCAGCTAGATAACACATTTTAGCTCTATGATTAAAAATATTTTGAGCTGCCATAGTATTTTTAATATTTTTTGACCAAACCGCCAAAGCACTTTGTTGCAGGGCTCTGCCGTATGAAAAAGTCATTATGAAATTAGTATCGTTATTTTTGTTGATTAAATTTAAATTTTCTGTAGCCTCTATTTCTGATTGACCTCCAGATAAAAAAGCAATTCCAGGAACTTCACTTGGAACAGAATTTTTTAGACATTCAAGTGTTTTTAGAGAAACTTCTTCATTAGATATTTTAACTTTTGCTTGTGCCCCAGCTAAAATCATATTTGGTTTTAAAATAATTCCAGATAGATCAACTTTACTCAATATTAATTCTTCAAAACATTTCTTAATTACTTCTGATGTCTTTTTCAAACAAAGATCAGCAGAATGATCTCCATCCATTAATACCTCTGGTTCGACTATTGGAACCATTTTACTTTCTTGGACTAGAGCAGAATAGCGTGCAAGAGCATGAGCATTACTATTAATTGCTAACTTACTCGGATATTTATTACTTATATTATAAATTGCTCTCCATTTTGTAAATCGTGCACCAAGCTTATAATAATTTTTTAATCTTTCTCTAAGTCCATCTAAGCCCTCAGTTATTTTTTCTTCTGAGGAGCTTGCTAAATCTTTTGCACCCATATCAACTTTAATCCCAGGTAATGCGCCTGAGGAAGAAATTAAATCTGGGATTGATTTTCCAAAACTTGTTGTTTGTTTTATTGTTTCATCATAAAGAATCACACCACCTATATATTCATTCATACTTTCAGAAGAAAAGAGTGTTTCTCTGAAAGAAAGTCTATTTTCTGGTGTCGAGGGCACATCTACTGCTTCAAGTCTTTTTGTCATAGTCCCATTGCTTTCATCTGCCGCTAAGATACCTTTGCCACCTGAGATTATTTTAAGCACAATTTTATTAAGTTCAGACATATCAATTTAAAGCGGTTATACCAGGTAGCTTTTTGCCTTCAAGATATTCTAAAAAAGCTCCACCTGCGGTTGAAACAAAATTAAAATTACCAACAAGTTTTAATTTATTTAATAATGAAACGGTATCTCCACCACCTACAACAGAAAAAATTTTGTTTGATTTGTTATTTTCAATTATTTTTTTTGCTATTTTAATACTTCCATTAGCAAAATTTGGATTTTCAAAATACCCAGCTGGTCCATTCCATAATAATGTTTTACTATTGTCAATTAAATTTATTATTTTCTTAACTGTTTTTGGACCAATATCTAAAATCATCTCATCAGGTAAGATTTGATCTAATTCTTTATTAATAGAAGACCCATTAAAATCTTTAGATACAAGAACGTCCTCAGGATAAATTATTTTACATTTTTTTTTTTTTGAAAGTGACAAAATTTCTTCAATTATTTCATCACAATTTTTTTCTTTTATCGATTTTCCAATGTTATTTCCAAAATATTCAATAAAATTATTGGCCATACCTCCAACAATTATAATGTTATTAAACCTTGGTATTAAATTTTTAATAATATTTATTTTAGTAGAAATTTTAGATCCCCCAATTATGCATGTTATTGGTTTTGTTATCTCAGTTGTAATTTTATTAAGAGCGGTCATTTCTAAATCGAGTTGGAGTCCAGAGAAAGAGGGTAAAAACTTAGAAATTTGTTGAATTGATGCATGTGCTCGATGAGAACAGGAAAAAGCATCATTTACGTAAATATCCCCAAAACCTGCAAGATGTTTTGCAAATTTAAAATCATTTTTTTCCTCCTCAGCATAAAACCTAATATTTTCTAAAATAAAAATTTCTTCATCAAATTTTTCAAAGAATTCTTTATTTTTTATTTCATAAATGTTTTTTGTGATTAGCTTTACACTTGTATTAAGTTTTTTTTTTAAATCTTCACCTATTGGTTTTAAAGAAAGCTTTTTTATTGTTTTTCCTTTTGGCCTTCCCACATGTGATAAAATTATTATTTTAGTTTTTTGTTGTATTAAAAAATTTAAAGTAGGGAGTATTTTATCAATTCTAGTTGAGTCAATTATTTTTCCATTTTCTAAAGGGACATTCAGGTCTAATCTTAATAATATTTTTTTTCTTTTAAGATTTTTTTCATTTAAAATACTTTTCATTTAGAGATTTTCTACAAATTCTCTGCTATATCGCACATTCTGTTTGAAAAACCCCATTCATTATCATACCAAGCTGAGATTTTACCCATGTTAGTTCCAACCACATTTGTTAAAGAAGCATCAATAATTGCAGATGCAGAACGGTGATTAAAATCAATAGAAACTAATTTTTCGTGCGTGACCTCTAAAATTTTATTCAATTCATTTTTAGAGGCAGATTCAAATACCTCATTAATTTTTTTTATATCAATTTCTTTTTTCGTACAGAATACCAACTCGACAAGCGATACATTAGGCGTAGGCACTCTCATTGCAACTCCTTCTAATTTCCCTTTTAGGCTTGGAATTATTTCTCCTATTGCTTTTGATGCCCCTGTTGAAGTCGGAACTATTGATTGGCCCGCAGCCCTTGCTCTTCTTGGATCTTTATGGGAATTGTCCAAAATTCTTTGATCACTAGTAAATGCATGAATAGTAGTCATAAAACCCTTTTCAATCTCAAAATGATTATGAAGAACATTAACAACTGGCGCTAAGCAATTAGTTGTACATGAAGCAGCAGAGATTATTTTATCATCCTTCGATATAATTTTTTCATTTACACCAAACACTATTGTTTTATCAGCATTTTTACATGGAGCAGAAACAATTACTTTTTTCGCTCCATTTTTGATGTGTGCGAGTAATTTTTCTTTTGAATTAAATTTACCTGTACACTCAAACACATAATCAACATCATATTTTTTCCAATTAATATTTTCTATTTTACTTTCTTGTGAAAATGTAATTTTATTTTCATTAATTATTAATTCATTTTCATCAAATTTTAATTCCGCATTAAATTTACCATGAACAGAGTCGTATTTTATTAGTTTACAAGTATCTTCAGCATTAGATCTATTGTTTATATGTTGAATTTTTAAATTTCTGTTTTGAGTCTCGATAATTGATCTAACTATCATGCGACCAATTCTGCCCATCCCATTAATTCCAATTTTAATAGTCATTCCAGTTTTTAAGTAATTTCTTTGATTTATTTGCAATATTTGATGGTATTAATCCAAAATATTTATAAATATCTTTATAAGGAGCACTTTTCCCAAAAACATCAATTCCAAAAGTCATTCCATGATCACCTACATATTTTTTCCAACAATCACTTGATCCAGCTTCAATTGAAATTTTCAATTTTGTTTCTTTTAAAATTTTATCTTTATATTTATTTGATTGTAAGTCAAAAAGCTCCATACATGGCACTGATATAACTTTTGAGTATATCTTATCTTTGGCTAATTTATGGCTAGTCTCTATAGCTAAGTTTACTTCAGAACCACTTGCTAAAATTGTTAGTTTAACTTTTTTGCTCGTTCTTAAAACCTCATAAGCTCCCAAAGCGCATTTATTCGTTTTTGAGTATTTATTTCTAATGGGATTAAGGTTTTGTCTAGTTAAGGATAGAATGCTTGGTGTTTTAAAACTCCCTAAAGCTTGCTCCCAACATTCAATAGTTTCTAATCTATCTGCAGGTCTAAAAATATTAAGGTTAGGTATTGACCTTAATCCAGATAATTGTTCAATAGGTTGGTGTGTTGGCCCATCCTCTCCAAGACCAATAGAGTCATGTGTCATTACATATATAACCTGTCGTTCCATCATAGCTGCTAATCTTATTGATGGCTTACAATAATCTGAAAAAATTAAAAAAGTTCCTCCGTAAGGTATTATTTTACTATGCAAGGCTAATCCATTCATAATTCCACACATGGCATGTTCTCTTACTCCATAATGGATATAATTTCCGTTAAAATTCCCTGGTGTAATTATATCATGATTTTTTGTCTTAGTGTTATTTGATCCAGCGAGGTCTGCTGATCCACCAATAAGAGTATTACTTTTTTTAACAAGAGAGCCAATAATTGACTCTGAGGATTTTCTTGAAGCGAGAATCTTAGCTTCTTTTAAAGCTATTTTTTTCTCTTTTAAAGCAGACCTTATAAAATCATTTTTGAAAAATTTATTTATTTTATTTTTTTTCTTTTTATAAATCTTGTTCCATTTGTATTCAATTTTTTCTCCCTTTCTCCCAATCTCTCTCCAAAGCTCTAATATATTTTTTGGAATTTGAAAAGATTTATAATTCCATCCTAATTCTCTACGCACCAATTCAATCTCCTCAACGCCTAGTGGGCTTCCATGCGAAGAAGCCTTTCCAGATTTATTAGGTGATCCATAACCAATTTTAGTCTTACAGGAAATAACAGTTGGTTTTTTTGCATTTTGAACTTTTTTGAGAGCTTTTAATATTTCATTTTCTTTATGACCATTAATTTCTATGTAATCCCAGCCATAACCTTCAAATCTTTTTTTAAAATTATCCGAAACCGTTAAACTTGTTGGTCCATCAATAGAAATAGAATTATTATCAAACAACATAATTAGATTCTTAAGTTTTAGATGGCCAGCCAAACTCATAGATTCGTGGCTAATACCTTCCATTAGACAACCATCACCTGCGATTACATAAGTTTTATGATTTATAATATCTTTACCAATTTTTTTTTTCAAAATTTCTTCTGCTAATGCAAAACCAACTGCATTAGAAATTCCTTGACCTAAAGGACCTGTTGTTGTTTCAATGCCTGAGTTTTCGACATACTCGGGATGACCTGCACAAATAGAATCTATCTGTCTAAAATTCTTAATATCTTTTAATTTAACACTTTTATAACCAGTTAAATAAAGCAAAGAGTAAAGTAACATTGATCCGTGACCAGCAGATAAAACGAATCTATCTCTATTTATCCAGCTTGGGTTTCTTGGATTAAACTTTAGAAAATATTTGAAAAGAATTGTAGAAACATCAGCCATTCCCATAGGCATACCGGGGTGTCCAGAATTAGCTTTTTGCACTGCATCCATTGAAAGAGCACGTATAGAATTAGATAAGGTTTTATTTAGTTCTCTCAAAAATTTATCCTTTGTAGACTTAGGTGAATCAATTTATTATTATAGATATATATATGAATTCAATTAGTGAAAAAGAAAAAAAACTATTAGAAATTTTAGATAAATTAAAAAATCTAGAAAATATAAAACCAGATAAGATTTTGGAGTTAAAAAATTTAGAAAACCAAAAAAATCAATTAGAAATTGAAAAAAAAGAAATAGAAGAAAGATACAATTCACTTCAACAAGAAAACGAGACACTTAAGCAGAAATTTGATAATTTTAAAACAAAGGAGATGGAGGAAAAAAAAAAAGAAGACCAATTTTCACAAAAAATTGATGAATTAAACCAAGAAACAGATAATTTGATGGATGAAATCGATAAATGGCAAATGTAAATATTAAATTTAATGGTAAAGAATTTTTGTTATCTTGTGAAGACGGCCAAGAAGAACACTTAGAGGAATTAGCTTTATATTTAAACGAGAAGTTTAGTAATCTTAAAAACTCTTTGGGAAACATAGGAGAAAGTAAGCTTTTACTTATAACATCTATTTCTGTATTAGATGAATATTACGAGACGAAAAAAAAAATAGATATTCAAAAAAAAGAAATAAATAAAATTACAGAGAAATTTAAAGAACTTAAATCACTAGTATATAATTACAGAGATTTAAAAGAAATAGAGATTTCTGAATTAGGTAAAAACCAGGATAATCTAAAGAACGAAATCGAAAATAATCGTAACAATTACGAATCATTAGTTGATAAGGCCACACTTGAGTTAGAAAATTTTATTAAAAGAAATAATCCAGACTCCAAGATCCAGTAAAAGAAGTGTCTAAGAAAATTTTAAGAAAAAATTTAATTAACGCTAGAAGAAAAAAATTTGTAGATCAGACTATATCTTTTGTTCGTTTTAAAAAAATATTAAAAAAATATAATTTAAAAAAAAAAATTAAAATTGGTGGTTATTATCCTGTAAATAGTGAGATTAGTTGTTTAGATGTTTTAGAAATTTTAGAAAAAAATAATTTTAAAATATCTTTGCCAATTACTAAGAAAAATAATAATATGGATTTTTACGAATGGTCTTTTCAAGATTCACTTAGAGTAAGTCAGCAAGGCATTCCTGAGCCAAATACTAAAAAAAAAGTTATTCCAGATGTTTTGATTGTGCCTCTCGTTGGATTTGATAGGTATAAATTTAGATTAGGATACGGTGGTGGATTTTATGATAGATATATTAGCAAAATTCTTAAATTTAAAAAAATTTTAACAGTGGGTTTTGCTTTTTCATTTCAAGAAATTTCAAAAATCCCTAGAAATAAATTTGATCAAAAGTTAGATTTTATTTTAACAGATAAAGAAATTATTAAATGAATATTTTATTTTTAGGAGATATAGTTGGAAACAGTGGCTGTAATGCAGTAAAAAAATTTTTGCCTAATATTATTAAATCAAAAAAAATAAACTTTGTTGTCGTGAATGGTGAGAATGCCGCAAAAGAAGGTTTTGGTATTACGGAGAATATTGTTAATGAATTATTAAGTTGTGGAGTTGATGTTATTACTACTGGTAATCATGTCTGGGATCAAAAAGAAACATTCGAATTTATTAAAAAACAAACAAGGCTGCTAAGACCATTAAACTTATCTAATGATGCTCCAGGTAATGGATTTGGTATTTACGATTCTATAGGTGGTTATAAAGTTGGAGTATTAAATTTAATGGGAAATGTTTTTATGAAGAAATCAGATGATGTCTTTATAAAAAGTAAAGAATTTCTAGATCAAAATACACTAAAAAAAAAATATGATTTCCTCATAGTTGACTTTCATGGTGAAATTACAAGCGAGAAAATGGCTATTGGCCATATATTTGATGGTCATGCAACTTTTGTAGTAGGCACTCATACCCATGTACCTACTAACGATGGGAGAGTGTTAAGCAAAGGAACTGCATACCTAACAGATGCTGGAATGTGTGGTGATTATAATTCAGTAATTGGGATGAATGCTGAAAATTCAATAAATAGGTTTTACAAAAAAGACTCTATTAAACATTTTCCTGCTGAAGGGGAGGCTTCACTTTGTGGAGCAATAATTCAGGCTAATCTAAAAAATGGTTTGGCAATAAATATTAGGCAGTTTATATTTGGTGGTCAACTTCAGAAAGAATTTTAAATAATGGCAGGTCATTCTCACTGGGCAGGGATTAAACACAAAAAAGGGAAAGCAGACAAGCAGAGATCTGCTATTTTTTCAAAATTATCAAGGGAAATTACTGTAGCAGCAAAACTTGGAGATAAAAATCCCGATATGAATTCAAGATTAAGATCTGCAATCCAGGCTGCAAGATCAGCAAATATGCCAAAAGATAATATTGAAAGAGCCATCAACAAATCATCAATAGCGGCGGACTCTAATTTCGAAAATATAAGATATGAAGGATTCGGACCTGCAAAAACAGCAGTTGTAGTTACTACTTTAACAAATAATAAAAATAGAACCGCCTCAAATATAAGAGCAATTTTTCAAAAACATGGAGGAGGACTTGGTACTCAAGGTTCTGCATCGCACAATTTTCTTCAACTAGGTGTTATAAAAATTGAAAGAGAAGAAATTAATGAAGAAAAAATTTTCACCCTAGTAACTGATGCTGGAGCTAAGGATTGTTTATTTCATAAGAATTATTACGAGATACACACAAATATTGATGAGATATATGATGTAAAAAATTTATTAGAAAAAGAGATTTCTAATTTTATTTCTACAGAAATTGAATGGGTTCCTATAAATAAAATTAATCTAAATGAGGAAGATAATGAAAGAATAATTAAGTTTTTGGAAATTTTAGAAGAAGATGATGATGTTCAAAATATTTTTACAAATGCAATTTAATTATATTATATGTTAATAATTGGAATCGATCCTGGGATAAGTGGTGCAATTTGTTTTTTTAAAGATGGAGAATTACAGGATGTAATTGATATGCCTACAATGGCATCAGGAAACAAAAACAAAAAGCAAATTAATGGTAGCCAAATATTTAATGAAATATCATTGAGGATTCAAAACTATAAATCTGAAAATATAAATGTAGTAGTAGAGCAAGTCTCAGCAATGCCTGGGCAAGGTGTTACCAGTATGTTTAATTTTGGACAATCTTTTGGAGTTTTAAAAGGTGTCTGTGCTGCAATGCAACTACCAATTTTTTTTGTAAGACCGGCAAAATGGAAAAAGCATTATGATTTAATAAATTCTCAAAAGGATTCGAGTAGAGTTAAAGCAATAGAAATGTTTCCTAAGTTTTCATCATCTTTATCTCGAAAAAAAGATAGCAACAAAGCTGATGCAATATTAATTGCCAATTATCATCTAAATTCACAAGAAATTTAAAATATAGCAAGCTTCTATAGACAAATTCATGACACATTTTAGTGTGAAATCTTTTAGATGGATGCAGATATAACTTCCCAAGCAGTAGGATTAGCAAGTAATACTGACTTTTCAATTTTAAGTTTATTTTTGCGAGCAGACTTTATAGTTAAATCTGTGATTATCATTCTAATAGCTAGTTCAGTTTATTCTTGGGCGATAATTTTTAATAAAATTATAATGTTTAGAAGAATTAATAGAGACTCTGAGGATTTTGAAGAAAGATTTTGGAAGTCTAAGTCAGCAGAAACATTTTACAATAGCCTGCCTGCATCATTAGATAATCCAATGGCTCAATTATTCAAAGATTCTATGCAAGCAGTTATGAAATCAAGATCAAAAACAAATATAAGCCAAAGACTTGAAAATATTTTAGAAGTAAATATTGAAAAGCAAATGAATGTTGTAAACAACAAATTTACTTTTCTAGCAACCGTAGGATCTACAGCTCCATTTATTGGATTATTTGGAACTGTCTGGGGAATAATGAATTCTTTTCAATCAATTGCTATATCAAGAAATACCAGCCTAGCTATTGTAGCCCCTGGTATTGCTGAAGCTCTATTTGCAACTGCTTTAGGTTTGTTAGCAGCAATACCAGCAGTAGTTGCCTATAATAAATTTGGAAATGATTCCAAAAAATATTCGCAAAAATTAGAAAATTTTTCAAAAAGATTCATTTCAATAATCTAATATGGCATTTAATTTAAAGCGCTCAGAAAGAGAACCGATGAGTGAAATAAATGTTACCCCATTCGTTGACGTAATGCTTGTTCTTTTAATTATTTTTATGGTTACCGCACCTTTGTTAACAGTTGGAGTGCAAGTGGATTTGCCAGAAACCTCAGCAGATACTTTGCCAGAAGAAAGTGAACC
The DNA here is from genome assembly GCA_902594335.1 of uncultured Pelagibacteraceae bacterium. Classification (GTDB taxonomy): domain Bacteria; phylum Pseudomonadota; class Alphaproteobacteria; order Pelagibacterales; family Pelagibacteraceae; genus Pelagibacter. The sequence goes on from CACJLY010000004.1 coordinate 48,934, forward strand.
TCTTACATTAACTATAAATTCAAAAGGTGAAGTTTTTATTCAAGAGACAAAAATTGAATTTAATAATTTAATCAAAAAAATTTTAGCTGTATCTAACAATAGAACTGACACTAGAATTTATGTAAGAGGTGATAAAACAATTAATTATGGAAGAGTATTAGAGGTAATGGGTAAACTTTCAGGTTCAGGCTTCACTAAAGTTGCTTTAATATCTGAGCCATATAAAGAGAGATAGTATTGTTTAGAAAAATTTCATTTAGTGGTTTTACAAGTGGATTTAATAATTTTTCTTTTGGAATGTTATTTTCTATTTTTTTTCATGGGACAATTTTTTTTGCCACAATATTAGCATTTCCATTCGTTGCAAAAAAACCTTTAGAATTAATGCCAATTGTTTCAGTTGAATTGATACAAATATCTCAGAAAACTAATATTCCATATGCACCAAAGGCTGCAAAAATTATCGAAAAGGCAAAAAATGATAATAAAAAATTATTATCTGAGCAAGCACCGCCTAAAGAGATAGAAAAAGAGAAAAAAAAACAAGTAAAATTTGAAAATCAAAAAGATGAAATTGATTTAACAAAATCAAAAAAAGTACCTTTGCCTGAAAAAAAACAAGAAAAAGTCAAATTAGAAAATTCCGAAGCTGTTCCATTACCAGATAAAAAGTTAGAAAAAATAGAAACTAAACAAGAAACTGAACAACAACCGTCAAAAGATGATAAAAAAATAGTTGTTAAAAAAGAAAAAAGAAAAAAAATTGAAAAACAAATAGAAAACGACGAGGTGATAAAAGATTTTGCAAAAATTAAAAAACCTTTGAAAGATGAAAAGTCAAAACAAGTGTCGGAATATGAAAAAAAAGATATTGATGTTAATAAAATTAAAGGTTTAATTGCAAAACAATATGAGAATGTAGGTGAAATTAAAAAAAAGGTAGATGGAATTACACAATCTGAAGACAAGTCTATGAAGCTCTCTAAATTGAGTGTAACCACTGAATATGCAGTTCGACACCAAATTTACACATGTTGGTCAGTGCCCACTGGGCTGCCATATAGTAAAGATCTACTGGTTACTGTAAAACTAAATTTAGAAAAAAATGGAATTGTAAAAAATTTTGAAATGTTGGATCATGTAAGAATGAATACACCTGGAGAAGGAGCTTTTTATCAAATAGCTCAGAGTGTAATTAGAGCGATTAGACTTTGTAACCCTATAAAAAATCTGCCAACAACAAGTTATGAAAAATGGAAAACAATGATATTAAGATTTAATCCAACAGAAATGATGGGTGGATGAAAAATAAACTTCTATTATTGTTTATTTTTTGTTTAATTTTAAAGCCTGGAATATCTTATTCACTTGTCGAAATCGATATAACAAGAGGAAATATTGATCCTTTACCTATTTCTGTTTCTCCTTTTTTTGAGGATGAAATTTCAAAAGAAAAAATTAAAAAAAACTTAGATATAGATAATTTAGGACTAGAAATTTCAAAAGTAATTGAGAATAATTTAAGGAAAACAGGACTGTTTGATACTTTGGATAAAGGATCGTTCCTGCAAAAGCCAGATATCGCCCATCTAAAACCCAGATTTGAAGATTGGGCTTTAATTAAGTCTCAAGTTTTAATCACAGGCAAGGTAACTTCTAAAATCATAAATGAAAAAGATTTTATTAGGATTGAATTTAAACTTTGGGATGTTTTAGGAGCAAAAATGGTTGACGGATTTTCTTTAACAACGGTACCAACTAACTGGAGAAGAGTTGGTCATAAAATTTCAGATAAGGTATATGAACGTTTAACTGGAGAAAGTGGTTACTTTGATACTAGAATAATATATGTATCAGAAGAGGGGCCTAAAACTCAAAGAGTAAAAAAGTTAGCTATTATGGACCAGGATGGATTTAATACAAAATATTTAACATTAGGAAATGAATTGGTATTAACTCCAAGATTTAATCCAACAAATCAAATGGTAACCTATCTCTCATATTTTAGAAATATGCCTAGAGTTTATCTTTTGAATATTGAAACAGGAAAGCAAGAGGTTGTAGGAGATTTTCCTGGAATGACATTTGCGCCAAGATTTTCTCCAGATGGAAAAAAAATTATAATGAGTTTAGCTAAAGACGGTAATTCGGAGATATGGGTGAGAAATTTAGACACAAATATACAAGAAAAATTAACTGATCATCCCTCCATAGACACCTCGCCATCATACTCACCTGACGGTAAATATATTACATTTAATTCTGATAGAAGTGGTTATCAACAAATTTATATAATGAGAAGCGATGGATCAAAAGTTAAAAGAATATCATTTGGAAAAGGAATTTATGGTACGCCAGTGTGGTCACCAAGAGGTGATTTAATAGCATTTACAAAGTTACATAAAGGTAAATTTTTTATTGGTGTTATGAGAACAGATGGGTCTGGAGAAAGATTACTTACTGAAAATTTTTATCAAGAGGCTCCCTCATGGTCTCCAAATGGAAGAATAATCATATTCTATAGAGAAACAAAAACTGATGATAAAGGTTTAGGATTTTCAGCAAAATTATGGTCAATTGATTTAACCGGATACAACGAGAGGTTGGTAAAAACTGAGACTGATGCTTCAGACCCATCATGGTCTTCTTTGTTGGGAAATTAAAGAAAATCAAAGATTCTGTGAAATTTGGTTGATTTTTCTGGACAAAACATCTAATTACATGATTAAGTTCATAATATTCTATTGAAGGAGCAAAAATGAATCTAAACAAAATTTTAAAAAATGCATTTTTTATTGTCATATTTGGTTTAATCGTTACTGCGTGTGCAACTAAGAAATCTGTAAAAACAACAACAGAGACTAAATCTACTACTACAAAAGCAGAGGAGACTCAAAAAGCAGATCCAATTGAAAAATTAGATGCGTTAATGCGGGGTGATGTTTATGTAGGCTCTGATACTGTGGGAGAGCTTGCGAGTGGGGTTCCTGACAGAGTATTTTTTGCGACAAATGAAACAATATTAACAACAGCTTCAAGAGAGACTTTAAGAAAGCAAGCTGCTTGGTTAAGACAGAACTCAGATGTAACTGTTGTGGTTGAAGGTCACGCGGATGAGAGAGGTACAAGAGAATATAACTTAGCTTTAGGTGAGAGAAGAGCCAATGCGGCGAAAGACTATTTGATGACTTATGGTGTTTCTTCTGATCGAATTAAAGTATTAAGTTATGGAAAAGAGAGACCAGTTGACTCGGGTTCAAATCCACTTTCATGGTCAAAAAATAGAAGATCTGTTACAGTAAAAGCAAATTAAAACTTAATTTAAAAAGACCCTTACTTTATTTTAAAGTAAGGGTCTTCTTTCTGCCATTATTATAATTACAAATGTTTCTATGAGATCATTAATTAAGTTAGTTTTTGTTAATTTTTTTTCATTTTTACTTTTTTCAACTTGCATTTCATTTTCTCAAGATCAGGAGGTAGGAGAAATTTTAGAAAATATTCAAAAAGATCTTAGAACTTTAGAAAGAGCAGTTTACTCCCAATCATTTTCTGAAAATTCAGATACAAATACAACTCAAAAAGCTTCAACAAAGGAGTCAGAGCAGGCGTTAACTAAACATTTATTGAAATTGAGTGAAATAGAGACGCAGTTCCAGGAATTAACAAATAAATTTGAAGAAATAAATTTTAAATTAGACAAACTTACTAATAAACTTTCTAAAGTACAGCAAGATAATCAATTAAGATTTGAACAAATTGAGCAAGCATCTGTTGTGAATACGGACAATAAGACTCTTACTTCTTTGCCTAAAACTGAAAAAACATTTGTAAATGAAGAGACAACTCAAAAAAAAATACTTCCTGGGTCTTCAGAACCACAGTCACTAGGAGAAGTATCTTATAAGGATATGACTACCAGCGATGATACTCAAATAATAGAGTCTGTAGAGCAGACTGAAGCAATAATTTCAGAAGTTTTTAATGCTGAGGAAAAACTATTACCTGAAGCTAGTCCAAAAGAGCAATATCAATTTGCAAGAAATTTTTTAAAAGTTGGTGATTATGCTAGTGCAGAAAAAGCATTTAGGGAATTTGTACTGATTAATCCTGATAATGAATTGTCAGGAAATGCACAATATTGGTATGCTGAAACATATAGAATAAGACAAATGTATACCGATGCTGCCACTGCATATTTAGAAGGTTATCAAAAGTATCCAAAAAGCAAAATTGCTCCTGAAAATTTATTGAAACTAGGAGTGTCACTGGTTCAGATGGGAGAAAAAGATCAAGGATGCTTGATGATCGCTGGAGTTAAAAAACAGTATCCAGAAGCAACTCAATCTGTACTTCAAAAAGCAAAGTATTATGAAGAAAAAGAATTTGAGTGTAAAAAAGACAATTCATAATTTTTATTTAAAAAAATTAGATGATCCAAGGATAAAAAAAATTTACTCAAATTTTAAAAAAAAAATATCTAGCCATGTCCCAAATAGTTTTTGTGTAGCTGTTTCAGGTGGAGTAGATAGTATGGCATTATCATTCTTAGCCAAATGTTATTCTTTGGAAAACAACAAAAAAGTTTACTTTTTTATCGTAGATCACAAACTAAGAAAAAATTCCACTTTAGAGGCTAATTTAGTAAAAAAAAAGCTGAAATTATTCCAAATTTTCAGCAATGTACTTACTATTAAAAAAATAAATAAAAAAAGTAACCTTCAAACTTTTGCTAGAAATAATAGATATAAATTAATTATCAACCAAAGTCTCACTAAAAAAATTGATATGATTTTAACGGCACATCATACAGATGATTTAATTGAAAACTTTTTTATAAGACTATTAAGAGGTTCAGGTTTAAAAGGTTTAATTTCATTTAGTAAGATTAAATCCAAAACAACATTTGATGATAAAATTTTTATTTTAAGACCTTTATTGGATACACCTAAAAAAGATCTTATATATATCTCAAAAAATACATTTAATTTCAATGTCAATGATCCCTCGAATTTAGATAATAAATTTTTAAGAGTAAAAGTGAGGAAATTAATTTCAAATTTAGAAAAGGATGGATTAACGTTAAATAAATTTAAATTATCTCTTAACAATTTAAGCAAAAGCAATAATGCTATAGATTATTATGTTCAGAAAAATATTAATGATAATTCTAATTACTTAAAATTAACTAATTCGATAATTTTAAAAGACGATTTTCTTAAACAACCAGATGAAATTGTCTTTAGATCATTTTCAAAACTGATTAAAAAAATAGGGAAAAAAAATACTTATGCTAGAGGCGCAAAGGTTGAGAACTTACTTAAATATTTAAGATCTACTAGTAATTACTCAAAAAAAACACTTTCAGGATGTATAATTCAGAAATTTGAGAATTCAGTCATTATTTCTTCAGAAAATAGATAGAATACCACCAAATTGGCACAAATTGACACTTGTTAAATCGATAATAATTCTTAATTTATAGTTATGAATTTTAGAAACTTAGCTATGTGGGCAGTTATAGTTATCTTGACTATAGGTCTATACAATATGTTTAAGAATCCACAAGGATCTGTTAATCAAAAAAATAACATTATATTTTCAGAATTTTTAACACAAGTAGATAATGGAAGAGTTGTTCAAGTAGAAATTCAAGGAAAAAACATCAAAGGTGTAATGTCTAACGGAGAAATGTTCAATACTTATGCACCCGATGATCCTAATCTTATTCAAAAATTAAGTGATAAAGGCGTTAGTATTTCAGCGAGCCCATTAGAAGAAAAAATGCCTTCATTATTTGGAGTACTTCTATCATGGTTTCCTATGCTACTTTTAATTGCTGTATGGATATTCTTCATGAGACAGATGCAAGGTGGCAAAGGTGGAGCAATGGGTTTTGGAAAATCGAAGGCTAAAATGATGAATGAACTAAAAGGTAAAGTTACCTTCAATGATGTGGCTGGGGTTGAGGAAGCTAAAGAAGAGGTAGAGGAGGTAGTAGAATTTTTAAAAGATCCAAAAAAATTTAGTAGGTTAGGTGGAAAAATACCTCGCGGATGTCTATTAGTCGGACCTCCAGGAACTGGCAAAACTTTGTTAGCAAGAGCAATAGCAGGCGAAGCAGGAGTACCATTCTTTACAATTTCGGGGTCTGACTTTGTTGAAATGTTTGTTGGTGTTGGAGCTTCAAGAGTTCGAGATATGTTTGAACAAGGTAAAAAACATTCACCATGTATAATATTCATCGATGAGATTGATGCTGTTGGAAGAAGTAGAGGAGCAGGTTTAGGTGGTGGTAACGATGAAAGAGAGCAAACGCTTAATCAATTACTTGTAGAGATGGACGGCTTTGATACAAATGAAGGTGTAATAATAATTGCAGCAACTAATAGACCTGATGTTCTCGATCCAGCTTTATTAAGACCAGGAAGATTTGATAGACAAGTAGTAGTTTCTAATCCTGACCTACTTGGAAGAGAAAAAATTTTAAAAGTTCATGCTAAGAAAATATCAATGGCACCAGATGTCAATTTAAGAACTATTGCTAGAGGAACTCCAGGGTTTTCTGGTGCTGACCTGGCGAATTTAGTAAACGAAGCTGCATTACTAGCTGCAAGGAAAAATAAAAGAATAGTTACATATATGGAATTTGAAGAAGCAAAAGATAAAGTAATGATGGGATCTGAAAGAAGATCAATGGTAATGAGTGAGGAAGAGAAGAAACTGACTGCATATCATGAAGCTGGCCATGCCATCGTTACTATAAATGAAAAGGCTGCATATCCCATACATAAAGCAACAATTATTCCAAGAGGAAGAGCATTGGGAATGGTAATGCAACTTCCTGAGAGAGACGAAGTATCTCAAACAAGGGAGCAACTTCATGCTCAAATGGCTATAGCAATGGGAGGAAGAGTTGCAGAAGAAATCATATTTGGAGATGAAAAGGTAACAACAGGTGCAGCGAGCGACATAGAGCAAGCAACAAAAAGAGCTAGAGCAATGGTAATGAGGGCAGGATTAAGTAAAGAACTTGGTCCAGTTGCCTATGGTGAAAATGAGGAAGAAGTTTTCCTAGGAAGATCAGTCGCAAGGCAACAAAATATGTCGGAGGAAACTGCAAGAAAAGTAGATTCGGAGATCAGAAAATTTGTTGACCAAGGTTATGATAGAGCAAAAAAAGTTTTGACTGATAAAATTGATGATTTACATAAGTTAGCTAAAGCTCTACTTACTTATGAAACATTGACGGGTCAGGAAATTGAGGACATCGTTAACAAAAATTTATATCCAAAAAATAAAGAAGATTTAAAAGTAGAGGAAGATGATCAAAGTTCTGCTTTAGGTTCAATGGGATTGAAACCAAAGATTGTTCATTAGAAATTAATGCAAAAATATTACACAAGAGCGTGTAATTTTTATTATAACAAAATATCAATAGAAAAAGTTAAAAAAAAGATTTCATTTCCAGTTAGTGGCAATAAATCATTTTCATTTGATACTATTGAAATAATTACCAGAACTAACAAAAAAAAAATAAACATTAGAAGCATTAAAAATCTTCCTTCAAAAATTAAAAAAAAAGTTTTAATTGATATAAATAACATATCAAAAGCTAAAAAAATTCCTAAATTAAAATTTGATAACTTGCCAATATTTATGGGTATTTTAAATATTACACCAGATAGTTTTTCTGATGGTGGACAATTTAATGAAAAAAATTCTGCAAAAAAACAGATTAATAAATTAATAGTTGATGGAGCAAAGATAATTGATGTAGGTGGTGAGTCTACAAGACCAGGCTCTAAAGAAATTCTTCAAACAAAGGAGTGGCTGAGAGTAAATAAAGTTATGAGCTATTTAAAATCTAAAAAATTTTTTGTTTCTTTAGATACTAGAAAAAGTTTTGTAATGAAAAAAGCTTCAAAATATAAACTAGACCTAATTAATGATGTGTCTGGCCTAAATTATGACAAGGAGACAATTAATTTTTTAAAAAAAACTAAATTACCATTCGTTTTACATCATATGAAAGGTAACACAGAAACAATGCAAAAAAATCCGAGTTACAATAATGTTTTGTTGGATATATATGACTATTTCGAAAATAAGCTGAAATTAATTAGAAAAAGTGGGATTAAACATAATCACATTATCTTAGATCCTGGAGTAGGATTTGGTAAAAATATGAAACATAATATTACCCTAATAAATAATGTTTCTATTTTTCATTCATTAGGATTGCCAGTAATGTTGGGAATTTCCAGAAAGAGATTTATAAAAGATATATCTGGAAATAATGATAGCAAAGAAAGATTAGGGGGGACTGTGTCTTCAAGTATCTTTAGCATGTTGCAAGGAGTTCAAATACTTAGGGTTCATGATGTTAATGAAGTTAACCAAGGAATAAAAGTTTTTAAAAAACTACATTTTAATTAATGACAAAAAAATATTTTGGTACAGACGGAATAAGAGGAAAAGTAAATGGTAATAAAATTAATGGCGATATGTTTTTTAAGTTTGGTCTAGCTGTTGGCACATATTTTAATAATAAAAAAAAAACTAAACAAATAGCAATAATTGCAAAAGACACTAGGTTATCAGGATATGCACTAGAACCAGCATTAGTGTCTGGTTTAACATCAGCTGGAATGCACGTTTTCACTTTTGGTCCATTACCAACAAATGGTCTTGCAATGCTTACAAAAAAAATGAGAGCTAATATGGGAATCATGATCACCGCATCTCATAATCCTTTTTATGATAATGGTTTAAAATTATTTGGACCCAATGGTTTAAAATTGTCTGATAAAATAGAAAAAAAAATAGAAAAACTGATTGATTCTAAAATATCAAAAAAATTATCAAAACCTGAAATATTAGGCAGGGTTAAAAGATTAGAGAATGGCTCAAATAAATATCTTGAAATATTAAAAACAAATTTTCCTAAACAATTTAATTTAAGAGGGTTAAGAATTACAATAGATTGCGCTAACGGAGCCGCATATAAAGTAGGACCTCAATTGTTTAGATCATTGGGTGCCACAGTTCATGAAATTGGAACTTCTCCAAATGGATTTAATATAAATAAAAAATGTGGATCTACATTTCCAAATAAAATTAAATATCATACAAAAAAAAATAAATCCCATATTGGAGTTTCTTTAGATGGTGATGCAGATAGAATCATTATTTGCGATGAAAAGGGTAATATTATTGATGGAGATAAGATAATAGCAATGTTAGCAACAAGATGGAAAAGAAAAAATATTTTAAAAGGTGGTGTTGTAGGTACCCTAATGTCAAACTATGGACTACAAAAATATTTTTCTAAAAATAAGATAAAGTTTATAAGATCTAAAGTTGGTGATAGATACGTAAAAGAAGCAATGCAGAAAAGTAAATTCAATTTAGGGGGAGAGCAATCTGGCCATATTATCCTTGGTAAATTTGCGACCACAGGTGATGGTTTATTGGTAGCATTAGAAATTCTATTTTCTATGAGGAAAGGTAAAATGGCGAGTGAAATATTTGAAAATTTTACACCTACTCCTCAATTGTTAGAAAATGTTGAAGTAAAAGATAAATCAATAATTAATAATCCCAAGTGCAAATATGCAATTAAAAAAGCAAACAGTTTAATAAAAGGAAAAGGTAGAATGTTAGTAAGAAAGTCTGGAACAGAACCAGTTGTGAGAATAATGTGTGAAACTGTGGATAAAACTATGCTTTCGAAATGTATTAATATTGTAAAAAAATCAATTATTTAACTTGAAAATAAAATCTAAAATTTTAATTATTGCTGGTTCAGACTCTTCTGGTGGTGCAGGCATACAAGCAGATATTAAAACTGTCACAGCGCTTGGCTCATATGCCATGACTGCGATAACTGCTATAACATCGCAAAACACAACAGGTGTTAAATCAATTATTCCAGTGAATAATAAAGAAATTTCTAATCAAATAGAATTTACAGCAAAAGATATAAAACCAGACGCTGTTAAAATAGGAATGCTTCATTCAAAAGAAGTTATAAATTCAGTAATAAAATCATTAAAAAAAATAAAAGCAAAAAAAATAATATTAGACCCTGTGATGGTATCAAAGGGTGGAAAAAAATTAATTAATGAACTTGCTATTAAAATTTTGAAAAATAAACTTTTGTCTGAAGTAGATTTAATTACACCAAACATACCTGAAGCTGAAGTTTTAACCAATTCAAAAATATCAACTATAAAGGATGTAATTTTAGCAGGTAACTATTTAATAGAATTGGGTGCAAAAAATGTCCTTATTAAAGGAGGTCATTTAAATTATAAAAACATTCAAGACGTATTTATTAATAAAAAAGAAATCAAAATCTTTAAAAATAAGAAAATAAATACAAAAAATAGCCATGGCACTGGTTGCACTTTGTCTAGCGCAATAACTACTTACTTTTCATGTGGAAAAACTTTAAAGAAATCTTGTGAAATGGCAATTAAATATGTAAATCATTCATTAAGAACACAACCAAACTTAGGGAAAGGCTATGGTCCTATAAACCATTTAAATAGTATACAAATTAAAAAAAATTTTAGATGAAAAATGTAGTTGTAGTCGGATCACAATGGGGAGACGAGGGAAAAGGTAAAATTGTTGATTGGCTATCAAGTGAAGCTGACATTATTGTAAGATTTCAAGGTGGGCATAATGCTGGCCACACTCTTGTTATAGATAGTATAATTTATAAATTAAGACTGCTACCATCAGGAATAGTTAGAAAAAATAAAATATCAATTATTGGAAATGGCGTAGTAGTTGATCCATGGGCACTTCTAGATGAGATTGATGAAATTAAATCTAAAGGTGTAGAAGTAAATCCTGATAATTTAATTTTATCTGAAGCAGCCACTCTTATCTTGCCATTTCACAAAGAAATGGATGAGATCAGAGAAGATGCAGCAGGAAAATCCAAAATAGGGACCACAAGAAGAGGAATAGGACCAGCATATGAAGATAAGATTGGTAGAAGATCAATAAGAGTAATGGATCTAGCATCAGAAAGTAATTTGGATAAAAGATTAGATGTAGTATTAAGTCATCATAATGCCATAAGAAAAGGTTTAGGAAAAACTGAATTCAAAAAAGAACAATTAAAAGAAAATCTGTTAGATATTGCACCACAAATACTTAAATTTTCACAGCCTGTATGGAAAAAAATAGATGAATTTAAATCTGAAAATAAAAAAATATTATTTGAAGGAGCTCAAGGAGTTCTTTTAGACGTTGACCATGGTACTTACCCATTTGTAACCTCTTCCAATACTGTCGCTTCGACTGCAGCAACTGGTTCAGGCTGTGGTATTAACTCAATTAATTATGTTTTAGGTATTACAAAAGCATATACTACAAGAGTTGGAGAAGGTCCTTTTCCAACAGAACTTACAGACGAGATTGGTGAATTACTTGGAACGAGAGGAAAAGAATTTGGAACTGTAACAAGTCGAAAGAGAAGATGTGGTTGGTTTGATGGTGTCCTTGTAAGACAAACTCTAAAAATTTCAGGAATTGATGGAATTGCCTTAACTAAACTAGATGTGCTAGATGAACTAGACGAAATTAAAATGTGTATTGCTTATGAGATAAATGGGAAAAAATATGATTACCTTCCTGCTTCGGTTGATGACCAATTTATGGCTAAACCAATATACAAATCCTTTAAAGGTTGGAAATCTTCCACAGTGGGTATAAAAAAATTTGAAGAATTACCAGAAAATGCAAAAAGTTATGTCATCGAATTAGAAAAGTTTGTTGAGACTAGAATTTCAAGTATTTCCACTAGTCCTGAAAGAAATGATACAATCTTAATTCAGGATCCTTTTAATCTCTAATTTGCTGGCAATAAGTTTTTTGATTTAGCAGAATTAAGCATATGCTTTTGTAGTTTCTCAAAAGCTTTATTTTCTATTTGTCTTACTCTTTCCCTACTTATCTTGTACTTTTTGCTCAACTCATCCAAAGTTATTGGTTCATCTGTTAATCTTCTTGAGTATAAAATCTTTTTTTCTCTTTCATTTAATATCTTAATTGAGTCTTGAAGTAGATCTTTCCTTTGCTCCATCTCATCACTTTGAGCAATTTTTAATTCATGGTCCATTTCATCATCAACTACCCAGTCTTGCCATTCATCTCCATCTTCACCTATTGGAGCATTTAAAGATTGTTCTTTACCTGAAAGTCTCCTATTCATAGAAACAACCTCGCTTTCACTCACTGAAAGCCTTTTAGCTATATCTTCAACGTGTTCTTTTCTTAAATCCCCTTCTGATCGAGGAGCTATTTGGTTTTTAATTTTTTTTAAATTAAAAAAGAGTTTTTTCTGTGCTGTTGTTGTTCCTATTTTAACTAAACTCCATGACCTTAATATGTATTCTTGTATTGAAGCTTTGATCCACCACATTGCATATGTTGCAAGTCTAAAACCTTTTTCTGGCTCAAATTTTTTTACTGCTTGCATTAATCCCACATTACCTTCAGATATCATCTCGTTAAGAGGTAAACCGTAACCTTTGTAGCCCATTGCTATCTTTGCAACTAGTCTCAAATGACTGGTTACAAGTTTTTCTGCTGATTTTATATTTCCAGTTGATTTCCAATTTTTAGCTAACATATATTCTTCTTCAGCTGCAAGCATTGGAAATTTCTTAATCTGAGCAAGATAAGCAGCTAATCCACCTTCATTTGAAAGTGCTGGCAAGTTGTATGTATTTTTATTCATTCGAAGTATTTATTTAATAAATAAATAAATTTTTACAATGATTTTATTACTTGATTTTTCTTAGTTTTTTTAAAATCTGTTCTAAATCTATTGGTAGTTTTGATGTAAACTCAAGTCTTTCGTTATTTTTAGGATGATTAAAGCCAATAGTTTTTGCATGTAAAAATTGTCTATTAAGTCTAGTTATATTATCTTCAAGCTCACTATCAATATTTACAAATTTTTTATACTTTTTTTTATATTTTTTATCACCTAAAATATTATTACCTTTGTATGACAAATGAACTCTTATTTGATGCGTTCTTCCAGTTTCTAGTTTACATTCAACAAGACTAAATGTTGGAATTTTTTCATCTTCAAATATTTCCAAAGTTCTATAATGTGTCACAGCTCTTTTGCCTTTCTTAGATGAAACTTCCATCATCTGTCTATTTCTTGAGCTGCGAGTAATAAAAGTCTCTATTTTTCCATTTTGAGGTCTTATTTTACCCCAGACTAAAGCTTGGTAAACTCTAGTAATAGAATGATCAGAAAATTGTTTAGATAAATTTTCGTGTGAAATATTATTTTTAGCAATAACTATTAATCCAGATGTATCCTTGTCTACCCTGTGTACAATTCCAGGTCTGAGTTCGTTTCCAATATTTGATAAATTTTTACTATCATAATTTATCAGTGCATTTACAATTGTGTTATCATAATTTCCTGGTCCAGGATGTATAGAAATTCCTGCAGATTTATTAATAACCATTAAATCTTTATCTTCGTGGACAATATGAAGAGGATATTCAAATGGCTCAAGAGTCTCTTTTTTTGGTTCTGAAATCTCAAAATAAATTTCATCATTCAATTTAATTTTTCTAGAGGGATCAGTAATAATAATATTATTAATTTTTAATTTATTTTCTAAAATTAAACTTTTTACTCTTGACCTACTTAATTTATTATCCTGATTGGATAAAAGAATGTCTATTCTTGAATTTTTTTCTTTATTTTTAACTTTTATATTTATAATACTTTTCATATTGATATAATTATACAATATGCGCTTGTAGCTCAACTGGATAGAGCGCCAGATTTCGGCTCTGGAGGTTCAGGGTTCGACTCCTTGCGGGCGCACCATTATTCACCCATATTAATCAAAGTCCCCTTATTTTTTGCGGCATTGAAAGAATAATAAAATAAAGCAATTGAAAGAGAAAAATAAAAAGCGTTCCAAATAAAAGCATAGTAAACATTTTCGATATTAACTGTTTGATTAATCAAAATATTTCTAGCCTCTTCAAATATGTAAACCAATGGAAGTACATAAGCTATTTTTTGAAATATTTCCGGAAGAGTTTCTATTGGATAATAAATACATCCAAAAGGTGCCAGTAAAAACATTGTTGACCATGCTATATTTTCAAATGATGGACCAAATCTAAGCAAACCTGAAGAAACTAAAATACCAAGTGTGATTCCAAAAATATAAAGACTTAAAAAAAGAAAAAATAAAAATATTCCTAAATCTAAAATTGAGATTCCAAACAATGGGGATGTAAGTAAAATTGCTGGAACAAGGCCAATTAGTGATCTAATTAAAGCAGTTATAACAAGTGAGGTTAAAATCTCACCAATTCTCATTGGTGCTATGAAAAGATTAGTAAAATTTCTACTCCAAATTTCTTCTAAAAAAAGCATGTTAAAACCAATACTTGTCCTAAACAAAAAATCATAGAGAATTGCACAAGTAAGGATTACACCAACTGCATTATTGTAATAAGTTGTATGAGTTGCAAAAAAATTAGATATAAATCCCCATAATGTAATTTGAATAGATGGCCAGTAAACTAGATCTAATATTCTAGGAAATGATCTAGTGATTAGATAAAAATGCCTTAAAAATAAACCGTATATTCTAGTTAAACTCATTTTTACTCCTTGATAGTTTTAAAAAGACTTCCTCTAGATTTGCTCTTCCATGTTTTGTAATTAAATCTTCAGGCTTACCTTGGTCTATTATTTCTCCATTTTTCATCATTAATACAGATTTGCACAAACGTGTGACTTCATTCATATTGTGAGAAGCTAAAAGTATCGAAATTTTTTTTTCTTTTTTATACTCTTCTAAAAATGTTCTAACAAAATCTCCTACTTCTGGATCTAAAGAAGCAGTTGGTTCGTCAAGAAGCAGAACTTTTGGTTCGTTAACTAGGGCTTTGGCCAAACTTACTCTATTTTTTTGACCTGATGAAAGTTCTCCAGTAATACTGTTTAATAATTCACCTATTCTTAGCTTTTCCGACAAATACTCAATTCGTTCCTTAATATTCTCAACTTTGTAAAGTTTAGAATAAACATATAAATTTTGTTTCACTGTAAGTTTTTTGGGCAGTTCAATATATGGGGATATAAAATTAATCATTTGAAGAATTTGAATTCTATTTTCTTCAAGTTTAAGATTATTGATAAATATTTGACCACTTGTAGGTTGAAGCAAGCCTAACAACATTCCAATGGTTGTTGTTTTTCCAGATCCATTAGGACCAAGCAAACCTAAAATTTCATCTTCCTCAACATTAAATGATATTCCTTTTACAGCTTCTTTTTTGCCATAATTTTTTTTAATGTTTTGAACTTCAATTAAATTTTTCATTTTTTTGATGCTCTTAAAATTCTATCATTAATAGCTTCGCCAATATTAATATTTGGTATTTTTTCAATAGCAATTTTTTTGTACCCCTTTTTTTTTATCTTTCTTAAAGTTTTATATAAATTTTTTGCAGCTTCATTCAAATTACTTGTTTTACTTATATAAAAATAGTTTTTGTTTAATTGTTTTCTTTTTTTTATCAATATATAAGCTTCATTTTGAAAATTTTTTTTGGCATTTAGTCTCACAGGTATTCCAGGTGAATAATGCAATTTGCTAGTACCAGGAACTTTTATTTTAATTTTTTTTTTATTCTTATTTTCTAGTGTATTAATTAATTTATCGATTAATTTACTATTTATGCCCCCTAATCTTAAAATATGAGGTTTTCCAATAAGATTTATAATCGTTGATTCTAAACCTATTTTTGAAGAACCGCCATCTAAGATAAATTTTAATTTAAGACCAAATTCATCAACCACGTCCTGTTTAGAAATAGGACTTATACCTGTTGTAATGTTTGCACTAGGTGCTGCAAGTGGATAATTTATTTTTTTTAATAGTTTTCTGGTTAAAGGATGACTTGGAAATCTTACTGCTATTGAATTTGAATTATTTGTAATAATTTTTGAAATTCTACTTGTTATTTTTAATTTTAAAACGAATGATATTGGTCCCGGACAAAATTTTTTATAAAGCCTATTAAAAGTTTTATTAATCTCACAATCTTTTTTTAGGTCATTAATGTTATAATAGTGAGCAATTAGAGGATTATTTCTAGGTCTTTTTTTTAATTTATATATTCTAGAAACTGCTGTATTCGAATACGCATTTCCTGCCAGCCCATAGACTGTTTCGGTTGGTATTGCTATACATTCATTATTATTTAAGTATTTTATTGCTTTTTTAATATTTGAATCATTCTTTTTCATATAATATTACCAACTAATATATGAATGAAAAAAATTTGCCAGATGATATTGCGTCAAAATCATTAAATGAGCTTACTGATTTAGCTAACACAATTATTAAAAATTTAGAAAATGAAAATAATCTAGAAAATACATCTGAAGATTACTCAAATTTATTAAAAATTAATAGATTGATAGAAAAAAAATTCCAAAAAAATTTTAAAGAAATATCACGTAAAACAAATTTTAAAATTAAAGACTTAAAATCAAACAAAAATGCAAAAAAAGTTAAATAAAATAGTTAATAGAACTAATAACTATCTTTATAAATATTTTTCCAAACAAAAAAAAACTGAGCTTATTAAACCGATGCTCTATGGACTTTTACCTGGGGGTAAAAAAGTAAGATCAAAAATACTCTTTGATATTGGTTCCATATTCAAAGTGGATAAAAAAAAAATCCTGCAAGTTGCAGCTGCAGTTGAATGTATACATGCTTATTCATTGATACATGATGATTTACCGTGCATGGATAATGACAATTTAAGAAGAGGAAAATTGACGACACACAAAAAATTTAGTGAATCAACAGCAATTCTTGCTGGTAATTCTTTACTCACTATTGCATTTCAAATTCTAAGTGAAAAAAGATTAAATTTAAATGAACAAAAAAAAATAAAACTAATAAACTTGCTTTCTGAAAGTTCGGGGCATACAGGAATAGCTGGAGGGCAGTTTTTAGACTTAAGTTATGAAAAAATTAAAAAAACAAAAAAACAAATTATAGATATGCAAATAAAAAAAACTGGAAAGCTATTTAGTTTTTGTTGTGTTGCTCCTATTATAATGTCTGGTAAAACAAAATATCTGAATAAGTTTAATAAAATAGGTAACGAAATTGGATTATTATTTCAAATTGCTGATGATTTAATAGATTTAAGAGGCAAAACATCTAGCGCAGGTAAGAAAACAAAAAAAGATTTTAAAATGGGAAAAGCTACTTTAATAAGTTTACTAGGCACTGATAATACTATTAAATACGCAGATAACCTAAAATTAAAAATATTTAAAAGTTTAAAAATTTTTGGCAAAAAAGGAAACGATTTTAGAGAAACAATTAATTATATTTTAAACCGAACAAAATGAACAATAATTATAAATTTCTAAATAATATTAATTTCCCTGATGATGTAAGAAAACTGTCTCAATCTGATATTAAAACTTTGGCAGACGAAGTTCGACAAGAATTAATTGACGTTGTTTCTGAAACAGGAGGGCATTTAGGTGCCGGGCTAGGTGTTGTAGAATTGACTGTTGTCTTACACTATATATTCAACACTCCTCATGATAAATTAATTTGGGATGTGGGACATCAAACCTATCCACATAAAATATTAACTGGTAGAAAAAAACAAATAAGAACTCTTAGAAAAGGTGAGGGATTATCAGGTTTTACAAAAAGATCAGAAAGTGAGTATGATCCATTTGGTGCCGCTCATAGTTCAACTTCTATTTCATCTGCATTAGGAATAGCAGTAGCTAATAAGTTATCAAATAAATCAGGCAATGTAATTGCAGTCATAGGGGATGGAGCGATAAGTGCTGGTATGGCTTATGAGGCTATGAACAATGCTGGTGAAAACAGAACAAAGATGATTGTTGTTTTAAACGACAACGATATGTCAATTGCAAAACCTGTTGGTGCTATGAGAAAATATCTAGCAAAAATTTTATCTGGTAAAGTTTACTTTAGTTTTAGAGAAACATTAAAGTTAATTATATCTGCTTTTTCAAAAAGATTTAAAAATCAAGCGGGCAAAGCAGAAGATTTTTTAAGATCTGCAGTCACAGGTGGAACATTATTCAATTCTATGGGATTTTATTATATTGGGCCAATAGATGGCCATGACATTGATACAATGGTTTCAGTATTTAATAATGCAAAAGATATTAATTATGATGGACCAATTTTAATCCATGTTAAAACTGAAAAAGGAAAAGGTTATTCCTTTGCTGAAAAATCAGAAGATAAATTTCATGGTGTTTCAAAATTTAATATAAAAACAGGAGAACAAGTAAAGTCAAAATCTAATACTCCTTCTTATACAAAAGTATTCGCAAATTCATTAATTAAACATGCAGAAAAAGATAGCAAGGTTGTTGGTATAACCGCAGCTATGCCGTCTGGAACAGGAATGGATTTATTTGGAAAAAAATTTCCAGAAAGAATGTTTGATGTCGGGATAGCCGAACAACATGCGGTTACTTTTGCCGCGGGTATGGCTACTGAAGGGTATAAACCTTATGCTGCAATATATTCAACTTTTCTTCAAAGAGCTTACGATCAGGTCGTCCACGATGTCGCAATACAATCTTTGCCTGTTAGATTTGCAATCGATAGAGCGGGGTTAGTTGGTGCTGATGGCCCAACACATGCAGGATCTTTTGATGTAACATACCTTTCAACATTACCAAATTTTGTAGTAATGGCTGCAAGTGATGAAGCCGAGCTTGTAAGAATGATAAATACATCAATTGATATAAACGATAGACCATCAGCTTTTAGATATCCAAGGGGCAATGGTCTGGGAGTTCAATTACCTGAAATAACTGAGAAAATCGAGTTGGGTAAAGCAAAAATTATTAAAGAAGGTAAAAAAGTTGCAATTTTAAACTTTGGAGCAAGATTACAGGAGTGTATTTTGGCTTCCGAAAATTTAACAAAAAAAGGAATTGATATCTCTATTGTTGATGCAAGATTTGCAAAACCTTTGGATGAAAACTTAATTTGGCAAATTGCTACAGAGCATGAAGTTTTGATTACAATAGAAGAAGGTTCAATTGGGGGGTTTGGATCTCACGTAAGCCAATTTTTAAGTGAAAAAAATTTATTAGACAACAATCTTAAATTTAGATCAATGATATTACCTGATAGATTTATTGATCATGATAAACCAGAGATAATGTATAAGTTTGCTAATTTAGATTCTATCGGTATTGAAAATAAAATTTTGGATACTTTAAATTCAAAAGTTTTAATTAAAAAATCTAATTAGATTTTATTCTGAGCTGTGTTCATTAAATAGTGATCAAGAATTACACAGTGCATCATAGCCTCTCCTATTGGGACTGCTCTAATTCCAACACAGGGGTCGTGTCTTCCTTTTACAGATATTGTTGTATTCTTCCCAAACCTATCGATTGTTTTCCTCGATGACAGAATAGATGATGTTGGTTTTACAGCAAATGAAACATTTATTTCTTGACCAGTAGATATTCCTCCAAGAATTCCTCCTGCATTATTAGATTTAAAACTTGTTTTACCTTTTTTTTTCAAAATTTCATCAGAGTTTTCCTCACCAGTTAACATCGCCGAGTTCATTCCCGATCCAATATTTACTCCTTTTACAGCATTAATACTCATCATTGCTGCCGCAAGATCCATATCTAATTTTGAATATATTGGTGCTCCAAGTCCCAAAGGAACTCCTCTTGCTCTAACTTCAATAATTGCTCCACAAGATGATCCAGCTTTTCTTATCCCAAGTAAATATTTTTCCCACAGTTTAATCACAGTTTTATCAGGACAAAAAAATGGGTTGCTAGAAATTGTTTTGTCTTTCCATTTCTTTAAATCACATCCTAATATCCCTAATTGTGTAACAGCGCCAACAGCTTGATACTTCTTTCCAATTTTACTTTTCAAAACAACTTTTGCAATAGCACCCGCCGCAACTCTAGCCGCAGTCTCGCGAGCAGATTGTCTTCCACCACCTCTGTAATCCCGGATACCGTATTTTTTGAAATAAGTATAATCTGCATGTCCTGGTCTAAATTTATTCTTTATTGTCTCATAGTCTCTAGATCTCATATCTTTATTATAAATTATTAGGGAAATTGGAGTTCCAGTAGATCTACCCTCAAAAACACCAGATAAAATATTAATTTTGTCGTCCTCTTTTCTTTGAGTAGTAAATTTAGATTGTCCTGGTTTTCTTTTATTAAGTTCTTTTTGTATATCACTTTCTTTTATTGGAATATTTGGAGGGCAGCCATCTACAACACATCCAATAGCCGGACCATGTGATTCTCCCCAAGTGGTAAACCTAAATAACTTTCCAAAAGTATTAAATGACATTATTTTAATGTATAAATTATTTTTTTAAATTTATGAACGAAAAAAACTCACTAGGACTAAATCTTTGCTTTAAAGAACATAATAACCCAATAAAACTTTTTGAAGAATGGTTCAATAAAGCAAAAAAAACAGAAATTAATGATCCAAACGCATTTGCGGTTGGAACTGTAAATAAAAATGGGTTTCCAACAGTCAGAATGGTACTTCTTAAAGATTTTGATAAAAATGGATTTGTTTTTTATACAAACCTTAATAGTGATAAAAGCAAAGCAATCAGAAATACCTCAAAAATTTCGATGTGCTTTCATTGGAAAAGTTTGCAAAGGCAAATTAGAATAGTTGGCTTTGCATCTAAAGTATCAAAAAAAGAAGCTGATGATTATTATAACTCAAGAGCTTATGGAAGTAGAATAGGTGCTTGGGCCTCAAAGCAAAGTTCTGTTTTAAAACAAAGACAAGATTTATATAATTCAATTGAGGAATTTAAGAAAAAATATCCAAATAAAAATAATATACCACGTCCTGAACATTGGTCTGGTTGGAGAATTAAACCAAAGGAAATTGAATTTTGGCTAGATGGACAGAATCGAATTCACGAAAGGTTAAAATATATTAGATTACCCAAAAAATGGAAAAAAGTATTATTAAGTCCTTAAAAATTTCTTTCAATACTAAAAGATGTTAAGCTTCTTAATATATTTTTTTCTTCGGTCTCTTCAAATACACTTAAAGAATTAGAAGCTAAATTAATATAATGTTCTGCTTTTTTATAACACTCATTAATAATATTATTATTTTTTATTAATACTAGGACATGTTCTAAATCTTGCTTTTCACGAATATCTTTTTCAAAAAAAAATTTTAATTTTTCTTTTTCAAAATTATCAACTTTTTGATAGAGTAAAATTATAGGCAAAGTCACTTTACCTTCGTAAAAGTCATTGCCAATATTTTTTCCAAACAATTTTAATTCAGAATTATAGTCTAATGTGTCATCTGCTATTTGAAATGTAAGCCCTAAGTTTTTTCCATAAAATTCCAAAGCATTTTTATATTTTAAATCTTTTTCAGCAATAATCGCGCCAACTTTAGTAGCCGCTGCAAATAAAGAAGCTGTTTTTGATGAAATAATATTTAGATATGTTTCTTCCAAGATATCTATTTCTTTATTGTGTTGCAATTGAAGAACTTCACCTTGGGCAATTTCAGATGATGTTGTTGCTAAAAGTTTTAATAGTTCTAAATTCCCGTCCTCTACCATCATTTCAAAACATTTACTAAGTAAATAATCACCTACCAAAATTGATGAATGATTTCCCCAAATTGTATTAAGTGTTTTTTTACCTCGTCTAATGTCAGCACTATCTATTACATCGTCATGCATTAAAGTAGCTGCATGTATAAGTTCTACACAAGCTGCAAGATTTACATCTCTTAATCCTTTTTGATATTCACAAATTTTAGCACATTGCAAGGTTAGGAGTGCTCTTAGTCTTTTTCCACCAGTTTTTAAATGATACTTGGTCATCTTTTGAACTAATTCAACTTTACTTGCTAGTCTAGAATTGATTTTTTCTTCAACTAGAATCAATTTATCATCGACTGAATTTTTTAAATCTGCATATGAATTATTAATTTGCTTTTTAAGCTGTATTACAGTTCCCATTAATTAAAACTATTATATCCAATTTATTAATATACTTATCAATTGACGCACCTTATTCTTTAATTATAACTAGGGTTTATAATATATTTAAAAAACTTATAACAATTCTAATGTTCTCATTTTTTAAAAAAAAAAAGACAATAAGCCACCTCAAATTATCAGGGGTTATAGGAAATGTTGGAAGGTTCAGGCAAGGAATAGAATATTCAAGTGAAGAAGAAATTATAAAAAAGGCTTTTTCAGTAAAGAAAGCATTAGCCGTTGCAATTACAATTAATTCACCTGGTGGATCCCCAGTACAATCACATTTAATATGTAAATTAATAAAAGAACAATCTAAGAAAACAAAAAAGAAAGTAATTATTTTTGCTGAGGATGTTGCAGCATCTGGAGGATATCTTATTGCATGTGCTGGTGATGAAATTTATGCTAACTCAAGCTCAATCATAGGATCTATCGGAGTTATTTCTGCTTCATTTGGTTTTAAAAATTTAATTGAAAAAATTGGGATTGAAAGAAGAGTTTATACCGCTGGAAAAAATAAAAGCACTTTAGATCCTTTTTTGGATGAAAAAGAAGAAGATATTAATCGTTTAAAAAATATCCAATTAGAAATTCATCAAGATTTTATAGATGTTGTTGAAGAAAGCAGAAAAGAAAAACTTAACAAAAACTCTGGTATTGAACTTTTCTCTGGAGAATTTTGGGCAGGAAAAAAAGCAAAAGAATTAGGGTTAATCGATGGAATAGGAAATGCAGATCAAATATTAAGAGAGAAATACGGAGATGATATAGAAATTAAGAAATTTGGAAAAAGTAAAGGATGGTTATCAAAAAAGCTAGCATCTTCTGAAAATTATACTGATAAAGTAATTAGTGTATTAGAAGAAAGATCAATCTGGCAGAGGTATGGTCTCTAAAATAAAAAAAAAAACTTTATCTTTTCAAGATACAATCTTTAACTTACAAAAGTACTGGTCTAAAAAAGGTTGTGTAATATTACAACCGTACGATCTAGAGGTCGGTGCTGGGACATTCCATCCAGCAACCACCTTAAGATCGCTTGGCCCAAAACCATGGAAAACTGCATATGTTCAACCATCACGCCGCCCGACTGATGGGAGATATGGTGACAACCCTAATAGATTGCAACATTACTATCAATTCCAAGTTTTAATTAAACCTTCACCAAAAGAAATAAAAAAGATGTATTTAAATAGCTTGTCATCAATAGGTATTAATCATGAGGAACACGATATAAGGTTTGTTGAAGATGACTGGGAAAGTCCTACATTAGGAGCGGCAGGTCTTGGATGGGAAGTTTGGTGTGATGGAATGGAAGTTACACAATTTACCTATTTCCAACAAATGGCTGGAGTTGAATGTAAACCTGTATCTGTTGAAATTACATATGGATTAGAGAGATTGTGCATGTTTATTCAAAACAAAAAAAGTGTTTTTGACTTAATTTGGAATGATGAAGGAATTACTTACAAAGATGTTTTTCATCAGTCAGAGAAAGAATTTTCAGCATATAATTTTGAATATGCCAATACTGATAATTTATTTAAAATATTTGAAATGTTTGAAGAAGAAACAAAATTATTAGTTGAAAAAAAAATTTCTCTTCCAGCTTATGATCAATGTTTAAAATGTAGTCATGTCTTCAATATTTTAGATGCAAGAGGAGTGATTAGTGTAGCACAAAGGGCTGAATATATTGCAAGAATAAGGGAACTAACTAAATCAATTGGGAAAGTTTGGATTGAAAGCCAAAGTTAATGTCAGAATTATTTGTAGAGCTATTTAGTGAGGAAATTCCTGCAAGGCTTCAAGTAAACGCAAGGAATGAATTAAAAAAAAATATTAAAAATTTTTTTATTGATAACCAAATCAAATTCAATGAAAATTTCAATGTTTATTCAACACCAAATAGATTAGTTCTACATGTTGATAAAATCCCTAATGAAATCAAATTAAGCTCAGAGGAAATTAAAGGCCCAAATGTTAATGCTCCTGAAAAAGCATTAGAGGGATTTATTAGATCAAACAATACAATATTAGAAAAAATCTTTAAAAAAAATACTGAGAAAGGTGAATTTTATTTTTTTAATAAAGAGTCTAGAAAAATAAAAGTTTCAGATTTACTAGAAAAAAATTTAAGTGAAATTTTAAAAAAGATTGCTTGGAATAAATCAATGAAATGGGCAAATTATGATCTTTATTGGGGAAGACCTCTTAAATCTATTTTAGCAATATTTAATAAAAAACCGCTAAATTTTGATTTTAGCCACATAAATAGCTCCAATAAAACTTTTATAGATAAATCACTAGAAGAAGGTATGAAAATTTTTAACGACTTTCATTCGTATTTAAAATTTTTTAAACAAAAAGGTATATTAATTGATCAAGGTTTAAGAAAAAAAATAATACAGAATAAGATTAATGAAATAATTAATAAAAAAAATTTAAAAATCGAACAGAATGATAGGCTTATAGATGAAATAGTAAATATAGTTGAAAAGCCGGCGGTAATTGTTTGTGATTTTGACAAAAAATTTTTAAATATACCAAGTGAAATATTGATTACGACTATGCAGAGTCATCAAAAATATTTACCAACTTTTGATAAAAAAAATAATCTTACAAATAATTTTTTTGTAGTTTCAGATATAAAAGACACTAAAGGATTTGTTAAATTAGGAAATCAGAGAGTGATTGAAGCAAGATTAAGCGATGCTGAGTTTTTTTGGGAAAAAAATAAAACCCAAAATTTAGTTAAACAAGTAGATAAATTAAAAAATATAAATTATTTTAAAGGTTTGGGGTCTTACTTTGACAAAATTCAGCGCATGAGAAAGTTGTCATCATTAATTTCTGATGATTTTTTAATTAGTAAAGATAAAATTGAAATAGCTTCATCAATTTGTAAAGTTGATTTAATGTCTGATCTTGTTGGAGAGTTTCCAGAACTCCAAGGCATTGTTGGAGGTCATTTTGCAAGGTTTCAAGGGTTTGATAAAGAAGTTTGTCTTGCTGTATCTGAACAATATTTGCCTAACGGGATGGAAAGCAAATTACCAAAAAAAATGTACAGTGTTGCTTTATCTTTAAGTGATAAACTAGACTCATTAGTTGGTTTTTTTGGAATTAATCTGAAACCTACTAGTTCAAAAGACCCATATGCCATAAGAAGAATGGCTATAAGTCTTGTCAGATTAATTGTTGAAAATGAAATAAAAATCAAACTAAAAGATTTAATTGTTTACACCTGTTCAGTATATAGAGATCAAGGCTATGAATTTGATATTAAGAAGATACAAAACGAATTAAGTGATTTTATAATTGAAAGATTAAAAAATTATTTAAAAGAAAAAAAAATAAGACAAGATATAATTGAAAGCTCAACATTTTTGCTTGGATTAGATGATATATTAAAGGCTTATAAAAAATCTTTATGTTTAAATAAAAATATTAAAAAAGAAATCGGCATTGAAACTATTGCAGCATACAAAAGATCTTCAAATATTTTAAATACTGTAGAAAAAATGTCTACTGAATCCCTTGGTTTTGCAGATCCAGGTTTATTTAAAAATGATTATGAGAAAAAATTATATAAAAAAATAAATGATATAAGAAAATATTTTTTGAGTATTGGAAAAGACGAAAATTACGAGGAGAGTTTAAAAATCCTATCAAGTATTAAGAACGAGGTAAACGATTTTTTTGATAATGTTATTGTTAATGATGAAGATATAATAATTAAAAAAAATAGATTAGAATTATTAAATATGTTGTGTAAAATTTTTGATAACTATTTTAATTTTTCAAAGATAGAAGCCTAGTATGAAAAAATTTATATTTAATTTTAAATCAAACAAAATAAAAAAAATTAAACTACCAAAAAACATTCTTGGTGGCAAAGGTGCAAATCTTTCTGAGATGGGAAGAATGGGGCTACCCGTACCCCCTGGTTTTACAATATCAACAGAGGTATGCGATTTATTTTATAGGAATAAAAAAAAATTAAATAAAAAAATACTTAATGAAATAAATAAAGAATTAAAATTTATTGAAAAAGACTCAGGAAAAAAATTTGGAGATTTAAAAAATCCTCTTCTAGTTTCTGTAAGATCTGGAGCTAGGGTTTCTATGCCTGGTATGATGGATACAATTTTAAATTTAGGTCTAAATGATAATACGGTAATAGCACTTGCAAAAAAAACTTCAAATTTAAGATTTGCAAATGATAGCTATAGGCGTTTTATTCAAATGTATTCTAGTGTTGTATTGGGAATAGAAAGTTATCACTTTGAGGATATAATCGAGAACTATAAGTTAACAAAAGGAGTATTATTAGACACAGAATTAGACGAGTATGACTGGCTAGCTTTAATAAAAGATTTTAAAAACATAGTAAAAGAAAAAACAAAAAAAGATTTTCCTCAAAATGTCAATGAACAACTGATAGGAGCTATAAGTGCAGTTTTTTTATCTTGGGAAAGTCACAGAGCAAAAGTCTATAGAAAATTAAATCAAATACCGTCTAATTGGGGTACAGCAGTTAATGTACAATCAATGGTTTTTGGAAATATGGGAAATGACTGTGCAACTGGTGTAGTGTTTACTAGAAATCCATCTGATGGATCAAAACATATTTATGGCGAATATTTAATAAATGCACAGGGTGAAGATGTTGTTGCTGGAACTAGAACACCACAACATATTACAAAAAAAGCTAGAGTTGAATCAAAAGAAACTCTTAAGTCAATGGAGGAGGTAATGCCAAAGACATACAAACAACTAAAAAATATATTAATCAAATTAGAAAAACATTACAAAGATATGCAGGATGTTGAGTTTACTGTTGAAAATAAAAATCTATGGATACTTCAAACACGTTCTGGAAAAAGAACAGCCAAGTCTTCCGTTAAAATAGCTGTAGATATGGTTAAAGAAAAATTAATTACTAAAAAAGATGCAATATTGCGAATAGAACCTAGTTCTTTAGATACTTTGCTTCATCCAACTTTAGATGAGAAAGAAAACTTAGAAGTAATTGGGTCAGGCCTGCCCGCGTCACCAGGTGCTGCAAGTGGAAAAGTTGTTTTCACTTCCGAGGAAGCTGAAAGACTAAATAGTATGATGCAAAGTACAATACTAGTTCGTGTAGAAACTTCACCAGAAGATATTCATGGTATGCACGCAGCAAAAGGAATACTTACCTCGAGGGGAGGTATGACAAGTCATGCTGCAGTAGTTGCTAGAGGGATGGGAAGACCATGTGTTTCTGGATCTAGTGAAATAGAAATTGATTACAAAAATAAATTATTCAAATCAAGTAACAGAGTAATTAAAGAGGGAGAAATAATTACAATTGATGGTTCTACAGGCAGAATAATTATTGGCAAGGTAAAAACAGTAAAACCAGAAATATCAGGTGATTTCTCGAAAATAATGAGTTGGTCTGATGAATTTAGAAAATTAAAAATTAGAACTAATTCAGAAACACCATTGGATAGCAAAACTGCCAGAGAATTTGGTGCAGAGGGTATTGGTTTGTGTAGAACTGAACATATGTTTTTTGAGGAAGAAAGAATTTTATCAGTAAGAGAGATGATATTATCAAAAACAATAGAGGATCGATCTAATGCACTCAAAAAACTATTACCACATCAAAAAAAAGATTTTATTGAAATATTTAAAATAATGAAAGGTTTACCAGTAACAGTAAGGTTACTTGACCCACCACTACATGAATTTTTGCCAAAAAGTAATAATGAAATTAATGATGTTGCAGTTTCACTAAATATTCCTGTTAAAGAACTTGAACTTAGAATTTCAGAGCTTCATGAACAAAATCCAATGCTAGGCCATAGAGGTTGTAGATTGGCAATTTCATTCCCCGAAATTTATGAGATGCAGTGTACTGCAATTTTTGAAGCTTTAGTGGAATGTAAAAAACAAAAAATTCAATCAACTATGCCTGAAATAATGATCCCTTTAGTTTCAACAGAAGCAGAAATAAAAATTATGAAAGATTTAGTCATTAGGGTTGCAAAAAAAGTTCAAGATGAGAATAAAATTAAAATTGATTTTTTAGTAGGAACAATGATTGAATTACCAAGAGCGGCAATAAAGGCAAAAGATATCGCTAAACACGCTGAATTTTTTAGTTTTGGAACAAATGATTTAACTCAAACTACATTTGGAATTAGCAGAGATGATAGCGGAAAATTCCTTAATGATTATATTGAGAACAAAATTTTTGATATTGATCCTTTTGTGTCAATTGATGAGGGGGTTGGAGACTTAATAAAAATTGCAACTGATAAAGGCAGAAAACAAAACAAAAAAATTAAACTTGGAATTTGTGGTGAGCATGGTGGAGATCCTAAAAGTATAGAGTTTTGCTCAAAAACTGGATTAGATTATGTGTCTTGTTCACCTTACAGAGTTCCAATTGCAAGATTAGCGGCAGCTCAGGCGCAAATAAGAAAAAATTAAATCTCTAATTTTAAATCCAAAGCTTGAATACTATGTGTTAACTCACCTACTGATATTCTATCAACGTTTGTTGCAGCTAAATTTTTTACATTTTTTAAAGTTACTCCTCCAGAGGCCTCAGTCTCATATTTGCCTTTTGCATATTTAATAGCCGCCCTTAGAGTTTTCGGACTCATATTATCAAAAAGAACTGTATTAAAATTAAGTCCATTGATTCTTTTAAATTGCTTTAAAGTATCAACTTCGACAGTAATTTTTCTTTTTTTCTTATTTTTAATTGCCTTTTTCACTATTTCCTCAAATTTCTTTGATGAGGCTAGATGATTATCTTTAATTAAAAATTCGTCACTTAAATTAAACCTATGGTTAGTACCGCCTCCTAGTTTTACGGCATATTTTTGAATAACTCTTAGATTGGGAATTGTTTTTCTAGTACAACAAATTTTTGTTTTGTTACCTACCTTTTTAACAAATTTATTAGTTTTAGTCGCAATGCCTGAGATATGAGAGATAAAATTTAGAGCAACTCTTTCCCCGATTAATATACTTTTAATTTTACCATCAATAACAGCAATTATAGAGCCCTTGTTAACTTTTGACCCTTCTTTTTTTTTTATATGAAAGTTAATATTTTTGTCTAACAAATTAAAAGTTTGTTTAGCAAATTCCAATCCACCTATAATACCTTTTTCATTGCTTATTAGTTTAACTTTTGAAATTGAATTATTATTTAATAGATTTGTTGTAATATCTCCAGAAGGATATAGATCCTCATTAAGAGCTAACTTACAGGTTGATCGGATAAAATTATTACTTAATTGAATTTTTGGCACAGAATTTATCTGCCTATTTCAGCCATTCTCTCCACAGATTTCCTAGCTTTCTCAATTGTTTCGTGGTCCATTATTAATTCGTTGGTTTCATTCTCCAAACAATCAAGTATTTTTGGCAGTGTAATTCTTTTCATGTGAGGACATAAGTTACAAGGTCTAATGAATTCTACATTAGGGTTATCAATTTGAACGTTATCACTCATTGAGCATTCTGTGACCATCATCACTTTTTTAGGTTGATTGTCTTTAACGTATTTAATCATACCACTTGTTGAGCCAGCAAAATCACTTGCTTCTATTACATCGGGGGGACATTCTGGATGAGCAATAATTTTAATTCCAGGATTATTTTTTCTTATTTCATTAATCTCTTCATCATTAAATTGTTCATGAACCTCACAAGTCCCTTTCCATGAAATAATTTCAACATCAGTCTGAGAAGCAACATATTTTGCTAAATAATCGTCTGGCAAGAAAATTACTTTTTTTACACCTAAAGAGTTTACAATTTTAACAGCATTTGCTGATGTGCAACAAACGTCAGTTTCAGCCTTAACATCTGCAGAAGTGTTAACATATGAAACTACAGGAACACCAGGATATTGTTTTTTTAAGTTTCTAACATCTCTACCTGTTATAGATGAGGATAAAGAGCAACCAGCTTTCATATCTGGCAGCAAAACTTTTTTATCTGGACTCATCAATTTGGCAGTCTCCGCCATAAAATGTACACCGCACATAACAATTATATCAGCTTCTGTTTTTGCAGCTTCAATTGCTAAGGCTAACGAGTCTGCTGAAAAATCAGATATGCCATGATATATTTCTGGAGTTTGGTAATTATGAGCAAGAATTACTGCGTTCTTCTCTTTTTTAAGTTTATTTATTTTATAAATGTAAGGTGCATGAGTAGCCCACTCTATTTCAGGAATGGATTTAGAAACCTTTTGATAAATAGAATCTGTTGCAATTTTAACTTGAGTTGTGAATTCCATAATAAAAACTTATCAACTTGAAATAGAATTGTCATTCATTTAATCTGACGCATGATTTGCGGCCATGCTGAAATTGGTAGACAGGCACGGTTGAGGGCCGTGTGAGCCTAGCTCATGAGAGTTCGATTCTCTCTGGCCGCACCATTAATTAATATTATATATAAAAAAAGGGGCGTTCTGTTGCCAGGTGCCCCAAAACCCCGTAACTTAATTAATAAATTAATTAAGCTGCAAGTGCGTAACTTTCGTTAGCATTTATAAATTAGTCCATCACGGCGGAACAATACCGAACGAAAGAACAACTTTTAGACACCCGTCGATCCTAATTCACCCCCCTTATTTTTATGGTGGAGGTGGTGGGTACTGCCCCCACGTCCGTAATGGTTATTACGAAATTCGTTTATCGTCATAGTTGATAAGTCAACACTGTTTATTATAAATTGATCTTTTAGTTTTGCTAGTTAAAAATTTAATTACTTAAATCTCATACCTTTAAAGACAGTTTTTTTGTATTTTTTGTTGTCATATTCGATTGACTTTATTAGATCAAATTTAAGATTAAGTTTTTTTAGCAGTGCAATGATGGCCTTAGTATCTTTTGGTAAACATATACCTGCGTAACCTCTTAATAATTTAGAAACTGATAAATACATATTGGGCGATCCCCTACCTGTATCTATGTATGAATTTTTTACTTTTTCATAATTGCAATCAAGTTTTTCACAAATTTCATAAAAAATATTTGCAAAAGTAACCCTTAGACTTGCAAAAACATTAATGTAATATTTTAGTATTTCTGCCTCTGTAGGTTTTAGCATAGTAGTTTTTTTTGGAAGTTTACCGTGTGCTTTAACAACTTGATTAAAAACTTTTTTATACCTAGTTCCTACAGCTAAAAGTTCATGATTTTCTATAAAGTCTTTTTTAGCCATTCTCTCTCTCAAAAATTCAGGCACAAAACATATTTTTTTATTTTTAAATTTTTTAATTACCTTTTCAGTAAAACCTGGTTCTGTGCTAGATCTAATACAAATAATTCCATTATAATTAATTTTATTTAGATCTTTTATAGTTTTTTCTACAAGAGAAGTATTGCAAGAACCATTAATATTGCTAGGAGTTGGAACACATAAAAATACAATATTTGAATTCTTAATATCAGCAATATTAGTTTTGAGCTTGATATCATGAAATAAAACCTTATGACCAATTTTTTCAAACCCAAATTTATTTGCAGATCCTACAACTCCTAATCCTATTATGCCTATTTTCATTTTCCTAACCTTATTGTCCTTCTTATACCTTCCCTAAGATCAGTATCTGGCACCCATTTAATAAGTTTTTTTAGTTTTTTAATATCTGGCATTCTTCTCTTAGCACTTCCTATAGGCGCATTATTTTTAATAATAGGTTTGTTAATACCTAGTTCATTTAAAATAATTTTGGCTACTTCAATAACTCTCTTCTCATCATTACTTCCAATATTAATAATTTGATTGATCGCTTTTTTACAATTCATTAATTTGTGAATAGCTTTACAACAATCATCAATATAAAGCCAACTTCTAGTATTTTTCCAACCGTTCAAAACTATTTTACCTTTTTTACATCTATCGATGAACTCTGGAACAAAATGGTTTTTTTGATTAGGACCATAAATATTATGAGGCCTTATAATAATATATTTTAGCCCACTAGAAACTATTGCCTGTTCTCCTAAGCCTTTGCTAGTTGCGTAACTCCATCTCGGATTTTGAATATTATCAATTACCATAGGCACTTTTTCATCTGTAGGTATTTTATATTTAAATCTATCAGTTGCGCCCACAGTGATTTCTGGGGTCCCAGTATATATAAAAATAGGTTTCTTTTTTTGATTTCTATAAAAATTGAGTAAATTTAGTGTGGGAATCAGGTTATCTTCAATTACCTCTAAAGGTTTGTTATAAAAATCTTTTGTGCTATTGAATGCTGCCAGATGTATTACAAAATCAACCACTGGAAATTTTTTTTTTAATTTAAGATCACCGTTCTTTCTGTCGAAACAATAAAGTTTATATTTGCCATTGAACTCTTTAATTAGATTTTTTCCAATAAAACCACTTGACCCTGTTAGTAAAACTGATTTCAATTTGCTTCCTTTTCTAAAATTTTATAAAGAAAACTTAATTCTTTATTTAAGTCTTTTGGGTAGTTGCCTACAAAAAAACCATTTTGATCTATATTTATTGCATTTTTGAATGTACCATTAGTTTTATAGTCTAAAAATTTCATAACTGGGTTATTTAAAAAATTTCCTGTCATTGTTGGTCTTACTTCAATTTTATTTTTTAACAATTTTCTGATTATTTCTTGTCTTTTATTTTTAAGTTTACCTGTCAAAATTAGATTGAAGCCATACCAAGAGGATTGCCCTCTACGCTCTTGCTTTTGTATTTTGCACCAGGTCTTGTTCTCAAACAATTTCTTAAAGATTTCGGAATTTTTATTTCTTATTTCCATAAATTTGTCTAATTTTTTTAATTGCACAAGACCAACAGACGCTTCAATTTCCAAAGGTCTAACTGAATAACCGGGTGTGATAAACACAAAGTGATCTTTAAATTTATCATTTGATTTTTTATAAAGTTTATTTTTTTTCGGTAAATCTCTGCACCATCCATGTGCTCTTAAGGATTTTAAAAAATCATTTATATCTTTACTGTTTGTTAATATTACGCCTCCCTCCATTGTTTGCAGGTGGTGCGAAAAAAATAAAGAGTGAGAACCCATGATACCATAAGTTCCACAAAATTTAGACTTATAACTTGCGCCCAAGCTTTCACAATTATCCTCCAATAAAATCAATTTATTTTTTTTTGCTATTTTTTCCAATTTTTCAAAATTACATGGGTTACCAAGAAGATTAATTGCCAAAATTCCAACAGTATTCTTATCGATAGCTTTCTCAACTTTTTTTGGACAAATGTTCAAAGTATCTAAATCAACATCTACAAAATTTATTTTAAAGCCGTTTTGACAAATTGGATAATATGAGGTACTCCAGCCTACTACTGGAGCAATAATATTTGGATTTTTAATATTTTTTTTCTTTAAAACGCTATCAAAATTTTTTAATGCCGACATCATTAAAAGATTTGCCGAGGATCCTGAATTTACCATTGTTGCATATTTAGCTCCAAATTTATAAGCAAATTTTTTCTCAAATTCTTTAACATGTTTACCCATTGTAAAAAAACCACTATTAAGAACTTTAATAGCAGCTCTTTTTTCTTCAGAATTCCAAGAATTATGTCCTAATGGATATTTCATTGATTTAATTTTTTGTTTATTAATATAATTTATATAAATTAATAAAAGTATTTAATCAAATTTAATGAATTACGTAAAATTAATAGGAGGCCTTGGTAATCAGTTATTTCAATACGCATATGCTTATAATTTGTTCAAAAAACACAAAAATGTTAAACTCGATATTTCTGAATTCAAATATTATGAGCTCCATAAGCTAAAAATTCAAAATTATAAAATTATTTTGAAATTTTCTAAATGGAAGGATGTTAATAAATTTTATATTTTTAAAAATCTTTACCTATCACATCATATCAAAATATTTTCAAAGAAAATTTACTTTTTTCTCCACAGCAAACTTAATAATCATTCAATAATTTTTGAAAATTCTAATAGTATATATCCTAAAGAGAAGGACTATCTTTATGAAGGATACTATCAAAATTTAAAATATGTTGAGCCAAACAAAAAAGATTTATTAAATCAAATTAAGTTAAAAAAATATTCTAAGAGACACAAAAAATTGCTTAATAATATTTCAAAAAAAAAAAATTCAGTTGCAATTCATATAAGAATATATTCGACAATTAGAGCTGAGGATAAATATCATGGTAATATATCTTCAGATTATATTGAAAAAGCTCAAAAAAAAATTGAAACTCAACTTAAGAGACCATTTTATTATATCTTTACGAATTCTAATAAATGGGTGGATGAAAATTTAAAATTAAATGGATCAAAATATATGATTGTAAAAGGTTTTAAAGACTATGAAGATTTGCAAAGTATATCTAAGTGTAAACACCAAATAATCTCTAACAGCTCATTTGGTTGGTGGGGTGCATGGTTAAATAGTAATAAAAGTAAATTAGTGATAGTACCAAAAAATTGGTATGCAGCAGTTAAAAATCCGATTAATTTAATTCCAAAAAATTGGATAAAAATTTGAATGTTAAAAATATTCAATAGATTAATTTTTTCTATTTGAGGTTGAAATTTTTTTATGAAAATCTCTGCTAATTTTTTTTGAAAAAAACTTTGTTAAACATAATTCAAGTGTATATAAATTTTAAATCCAAATTTTAAATGTTAAATGAAACTTACTAAAGAACAAATAGAAGAAATAAGAGACCAGCAAAGTCAAATTGCTCAGACAAAAAGAGTTACGGTTACAGAATTAGAAAAAATTCTTTATGAGGCAATTCCTGCATTAGACCATGGATTTGTAAGAGTTATCGATTATATGGGCGATGATACATCTATAGTTCAATCCGCTAGAGTTTCTTATGGTAAAGGAACTAAAAAAGTTTCAACAGACTCAGGATTAATTAAATATTTAATGAGACATTGGCATAGCACGCCATTTGAAATGTGTGAAATAAAATATCATATAAAACTTCCAATCTTTATCGCTAGACAATGGATTAGACACAGAACTGCAAATGTAAATGAATATTCTGCAAGATATTCAATTTTAGATAAAGAATTTTATTTACCAACATCAGAAAATTTAGCTGCACAATCTATTTCTAATAGACAAGGCAGAGGAGATGTAATTGAAGGGGAGCAAGCTAAGGAGGTTTTAGAAATTTTAAAAAATGATGCTGAGAGAACTTATAGTAATTATGAAACTATGCTAAATCAAAAATATGATGGCTCAACTATTGATGAAAATAAAAAAGGTTTAGCAAGAGAACTTGCAAGAATGAATTTAACATTAAATACATACACACAATGGTACTGGAAAACTGATTTATTAAATCTGATGAATTTTTTAAGACTACGTGCAGATCACCATGCACAATATGAGATTAGAGTATATGCAGATATAATGTTAGATACATTAAAAAGATGGGTTCCAATTACCTATGATGCATTTATGGATTATAGAGTTGGAGGAACAGAAGTCTCAGCTAAAGGGAAAATTGTTATTCAAAAATTATTAAAAGGTGAAGAAGTTAATCTTGATAATTCTGGACTTTCAAAAAGAGAGTGGAATGAACTTATGGAAGCTTTAGAAATTAAAGATAGGATTGTTTAATCTCCTCTGCAAATTTTAAATAAATTTTTGTAATTTCATGTTCTGGATCTTTTTCAACAATAGGAACTCCCATATCCCCATATTTCCCTACATCAGAGTTAATTGGTATTTGTCCTAAAAATTTCTTATCAAATTCTTGTGCGGTTCTCTCAACACCATTCTCTCCAAAAATTGCATATTTTTTCCCATCATCTCCGATAAAGTGACTCATATTGTCAATTAATCCAATAATATTTACTTTTAATTTTTCAAACATTCTAATTCCTCTTTTTACATCTTGAAGAGCAATCTCCTGAGGAGTTGATACTATAATTGCACCGTCAACACTGATTTCCTGTGCAAAAGTTAGCTGCGTATCACCGGTGCCAGGAGGCATATCAACAATAATAAAATCTAAATCTTTCCAACCAACTTTTTGAGTGAAGGTTTTAATAGCACTAGTTACCATTGGTCCTCTCCAGATCATTGGTGTTTGCTCGTCCGTTAGAAAACCAATAGACATACATTGAATATCATACTTTATTATTGGCTTTAAAGTTTGCCCATCACTATCTGGCTTTTCATTTATAGAGAATAGTTTTGGTAAAGATGGTCCATAAATATCAGCATCTAAAATTCCGACTTTGCATCCAGCTTTTTTTAAGGCTAATGCCAAATTTGTAGCAAAAGTAGATTTTCCTACACCACCCTTTGCGCTTGAGATCGCTATTGTAAATTTAGTTCCTGGAATTGGGTTTCTTTTAAAGGTTTTTGGCTCAGTTTTTGCCTTCATTGTGTCACTTAGACCTACTTTTTTATCATTCATAAAAATACACTTATCTTGTTTTTGAATATAAAGACACTATATAGAATGTCATAATGACGATTTATAAAAATCAAAGCCCATGGGGAAGCCCTCCAGGTAGTGGTGGAAGTGGAAATGGTGGAGGTTTCAGAAGAGGCCCTACACCTCCTAATTTAGACGAAGCAATTAAAAAATTACAGGACACTATAAATAAATTTACTGGAAGTGGCACAGGTGGTAAAAAACCTATAATATTAGGTTTGATCATACTAGTTGTAATTTGGGCGTTAAGTGGTTTGTATAGAGTTTTACCTGATGAGCAAGGTGTAGTGTTAAGATTTGGAAAGTTTGTAAATACCACTCAACCAGGATTAAATTATCATTTTCCATTCCCAATTGAGAGTGTGTTAACTCCAAAGGTTACTAAAGTTAACAGAATGGATATTGGTTTTAGATCAGAGAGAGATAGTGGATTTGGCCAAGGTGGTGGTGTAGCAGATGTACCTGAGGAAAGCTTAATGCTAACAGGTGATGAAAATATTGTTAACATAGACTTTTCAGTATTTTGGGTAATTAAAGATGCCGGTAATTTTCTTTTTAAAATTCAAGATCCAGAAGGTACAGTAAAAGCAGCAGCAGAAACTGCTATGAGAGAAGTTATAGCAAGATCAGATATTCAGCCAATTCTTACAGAAGGAAGAGCGGTTATTGAAAGAGATACACAAGATATTATTCAAGGAATACTTGATGAATATGAAAGTGGAGTACTAATTACACAAGTACAAACTCAAAAAGCTGACCCACCCGATCAGGTTATTGATGCTTTTAGAGACGTACAAGCAGCAAGAGCTGATATGGAGAGATCAAAAAATGAAGCAGAAGCGTATGCAAATGATGTGATACCAAGGGCCCGAGGAGAAGCTGCAAAAATTCTACAAGCAGCGGAAGCTTATAAAAAAGAAGTTGTTGCAAAAGCAGAGGGTGAAGCAAGTAGATTTTTATCTATTTATACAGAATACGCTAAAGCTAAAGAAGTTACTCAGGAAAGAATGTATTTGGAGACAATGGAACAAGTACTTGCTGATATAAATAAAATTATAATAGATAAAGATTCGGGATCTGGTGTAGTTCCTTATCTACCGTTACAGGAATTAAAATCAGGGACAAATTAATGAAAGCTGGAAAATTTATATTACCAATAATTATTTTAATAGGAGCAACTCTATTCTTTTCAATATTTATTGTTAAAGAAGTAAATCAAGCAATTGTTCTTCAGTTTGGTGATCCTAAGAGAATTATTTTAAAACCGGGATTAAATTTCAAGATTCCATTTATTCAGAATGTTGTATTTTTAGATAAAAGAGTTTTAAATTTAGATACTCCACCTGAGGAAGTCATTGCATCTGATCAAAAACGTTTGATAGTTGATGCTTTTGCTAGATTTCAAATTATCGATCCACTGAAATTCTATATTTCAGTCGGAAACGAGAGAGTTGCAAGATCAAGGCTGGCAACTATCATTAATTCAAGAATAAGAAATGTACTAGGTCAACAAAAACTACAAACATTATTATCTGAAGATAGATCTAAACAGATGGCTCTTATTCAACAGGGTGTAAATAATGAGGCAGAAAACTTTGGTATAAAGATAGTTGATGTGAGAATTAAAAGAGCAGATTTGCCCCAAGCAAATAGTGATGCAATCTTTAGAAGAATGCAGACTGAAAGAGAGAGAGAAGCTAAAGAATTTAGAGCAAAGGGTGCAGAGATGGCAGTCACCATAACATCAACAGCAGACAAAGAAGTTACTGTTATTTTAGCAGAGGCAGAAAAAAAATCTGAG
Organism: uncultured Pelagibacteraceae bacterium; assembly: GCA_902594335.1. GTDB lineage: Bacteria > Pseudomonadota > Alphaproteobacteria > Pelagibacterales > Pelagibacteraceae > Pelagibacter. The sequence goes on from CACJLY010000004.1 coordinate 87,338, forward strand.
ATCATGAAAGGTGAAGGAGATGGTCAAAAAAATAAAATTTTTGCTGATGCATTTGGACAAGACGCTGAATTTTTTGGATTTTATAGAGCAATGCAAGCATACCAAAAAGCTTTAATTGGTGGAGAAACCTCAATGATTTTGTCACCAGATAGTGAATTTTTTAAATTTTTTGGAAATAAACAAAAATAAACAATTTTTTTAATAAAGATGAGAGAATTGATCATAGCTTTTGGTCTTTTCTTATTTATTGAAGGTGTATTATATGCCTTATTTCCATCAAAAATGAAAAATATGTTAAAAAAACTTGATGCTGTAGCTGATAAACAACTGAGAACAGGTGGGTTAGTATTCGCAATTATAGGATTTATAATTATTTGGTACTCAAAGACATGAAAAATATTTACAAAATTTTATCAATATTAGTAATTTCAATAAATTACTTTACAATTTCTAAAGCTCAGGAAATACCATCGTCATTTGCAGATCTAGCAGAGAGATTAATGCCGTCAGTTGTAAATATTTCAACGACTACAACTGTAACAACTAGATCAAATCCTTTGCCATTTGAATTTCCTCCAGGGTCACCATTTGAGGATATGTTTGGTTCTCCTCAACAAAGACAAACTAGTGCGCTAGGATCAGGTTTTATAATTGATGAGGAGGGAATTGTAATAACGAATAACCATGTTATTCAAGGAGCATCAGATATATTTGTTAGAGTTAATGGAGACGAGGATTATAAAGCTGAAGTGTTAGGTGCTGATGCAGGCATGGATATTGCCGTATTAAAAATAAAGTCCAACGAAAAATTTAAACCAGTAAAATTTGGAAACTCAGATAAATCTAGAATTGGAGATTGGGTTATTGCAATAGGTAATCCATTTGGTCTCGGAGGCACTGTAACAGCAGGAATAATTTCTGCCAGAAACAGAAGCATAGGACTTTCAAGGTATGAAGATTATATTCAAACTGACGCTTCAATAAATCAAGGAAATTCAGGTGGACCTTTATTTAATATGAATGGAGATGTCATTGGAATAAATACAGCTATACTTGGACAGTCTGGATCAATTGGAATAGGATTTGCTATCCCATCTAATAGTGCTCAAAAAGTTATTGATCAATTAATTGAATTTGGAGAAACAAAAAGAGGATGGCTTGGTGTTAGAATTCAAGTAGTAGATCAAGGAATAGCAGATGCAGAAAATCTGGATAAACCTAGAGGTGCTCTGGTTGCTAGTGTTGCAGATAATAGTCCATCTGACAAAGGAGGAATTAAACCTGGTGATATAATCTTAGCGTTCGATGGAAAACCAATTAATGAAATGAAAGAATTACCTAAAATAGTTGCTGAAACAGATGTTGGAAAAAAAGTAATTGTTAAAGTTTGGAGAAATAAAAGAGAAATTACAAAAGAAATAATTCTTGGAAGATTAGAAACATCCGATGACTTCAAGGCGCAAAAACCTGTAATACAAAAACCAAAGGTTAAGAGAATTGAAGGTTTAAAAATCGATGTGCGATTATTAAGAAAAGATGATATTAAGGCAAGAAATCTTCCAAAAGGAACAAGTGGAGTGGTCATTACTAAAATAGATAAAGATAGTCCTATAAACTATTTACAAGTGAATAATGTTATTGTTGAAGCAAATAGAAAAAAAATTAACACAATAGGTGATCTTGATAATGTGGTAAAATTGAAATTAAGAAGTGATGAAAATAACTTACTGATTGCAATATATAATAACCAAAATCAAAGAACATATGTTGGTGTTAAATTAAAATAACCAAATGGACCTTAAGTCCAAAATAATATTAATTTCAGGTCCTACAGCATCAGGCAAATCTAAACTTGCATTAAAAATTGCCAAAAAAATAAATGGAGAAATTATTAATGCAGATAGCATGCAAGTATATAAAGAATTAAATATACTGACCGCTAGACCTTCAAAAACTTATTTGAATAAAATTGATCATCATTTATATGGTTTTATAAGTGTTAAAAAAGAATTTTCATCAGGTGAGTGGTTAAAATTAGCAAAAAAAAATATTAAAAAAATAAGAGACAAGAATAAAATACCGATTTTAGCTGGTGGTACTGGTCTTTATTTCAAAGCTCTGACGGATGGATTAGTTAAAATTCCAAAAATACCAATCCCTATTCGAAATAAAATAAGGCGAATGCAAAATAACTTAGGTCAAAAAAAATTTTATTTAAAACTCTTAAAAATTGATCCATCAGTAAAAAATAAGATTGAATCAACTGATGCCCAAAGATCAATTAGAGCTTATGAAGTTATTTCGATTTCAAAAAAATCAATTTTTGAATGGTATAAGAAAACAAAACCATCTTTTCGAAATGATGAGTTTATTAAAATTTATATAGATTATCCTAAAGATGAATTAATTAACAAAATTTCCAAGAGAGTAGACCAAATGATGAAAGATGGAGCTATTAAAGAGGTAAAAGATTTTTTAAAGCTTAATTTGAAGAGTGATAGCAACATCTTCAAAGTTATAGGAATAAGAGAGATTAAAGAATTTATTGATAAAAAAATTTCGGTGCATGATTTAAAACTAAATATTGTTATAAAAACTAGACAATACGCTAAAAGACAGCGAACTTGGTCTAGAGGTCAAATGAGTGATTGGCAAAAATTTGATGCTAAGGCTCTTTCAAAATTTATAAAAAAATTATAAAAATCCTCACAATAACTTGACCAATGAGTACAACTTCAGCTAGATTGGCTGAATGCCAAAATTATATTCAGGAGCTGAGATAGTATTCAAATGTTTGGAAGATCAAAATGTTAGTCACATATTTGGTTATCCTGGAGGAGCAGTTCTTCCAATATATGATGAATTAAAAAATTTTAATTCAATAAAACATATTTTAGTAAGACATGAACAAGGCGCAGGACACGCTGCAGAAGGCTATGCAAGATCAACTGGCAAACCAGGTGTATTGTTAGTAACTTCAGGTCCTGGAGCCACCAATGCTGTCACTGCCTTAACAGACGCTTACATGGACTCTGTTCCGTTAGTTTGCATCACAGGACAAGTTCCAACGCATTTAATTGGTACAGATGCATTTCAAGAATGTGACACAACAGGAATTACTAGACCTTGTACCAAACATAACTGGTTAGTAAAAGATGTTAATGACCTAGCTGAAATAATGCATAAAGCTTTTGAAGTTGCAACAACAGGGAGACCAGGACCTGTTTTAGTTGATATACCTAAAGATATTCAATTTCAAAAATCTAAATACAAAAATTATAAAAAGAATAAAAAATTAAACGGACAATCTCATGATAACTATTCACAAAAAAATATTGATGAATTAATTAATTTAATTAGCAAAGCAAAAAAACCAATTTTTTATACAGGTGGTGGAGTAATTAATTCAGGAAGTAAAGCAAGTGAACTTTTAAGAGAACTTGTGTATACAACTGGTTTTCCAATAACATCAACTTTACAGGGTCTTGGTTGCTTCCCTGCTGATGATAATCAGTTTTTAGGAATGTTGGGTATGCATGGAACTTACGAAGCAAATAACGCTATGTATAGTTGTGACTTAATGATCAATGTTGGTGCGAGGTTTGATGATAGAATTACTGGTAAAATTGATGAGTTCTCTCCTAAGTCTAAAAAAGTTCATATTGATATAGATCCATCATCAATAAATAAAAATGTAAAAGTTGATTTAGCAATTGTTGGAGATATTAAGTCAGTTTTAACATCAACACTAAAAACTTTTAAAAAATCTAAAAAAAATTTTTCTAAATCAAATAAACATCAAACATCAAATTGGTGGGAACAAATTCAGAAATGGAGATCTAAAAGATCATTAGATTATATTGGAAGTGAAGAAACAATAAAGCCACAGTATGCAATTGAAAGATTATATGAGCTAACTAAAGATAAAGACACATATATCACAACTGAAGTAGGTCAACATCAAATGTGGGCTGCTCAACACTATAAGTTCAATAAACCAAATAGATGGATGACTTCAGGAGGTCTTGGTACAATGGGGTATGGATTACCTGCAGCTGTTGGAGTTCAGATTGCTCACCCTAAAAAATTAGTTATTGATATTGCAGGAGAAGCCTCTGTTTTAATGACTATGCAAGAAATGTCTACAGCTGTGCAATACAATTTACCCATAAAAATATTTATTTTAAATAATGAATACATGGGAATGGTAAGACAGTGGCAAGAATTACTTCATGATAAAAATTATTCAGAAAGTTACACTGCTGCATTGCCAGATTTTGTTAAAATGGCTGAAGCTTATGGTTGTGTCGGCATAAGAGCAAAAACACCTGAAGAATTAGATGATAAGATCATTGAAATGTTAAACACAGATCGACCAGTAATATTTGATTGCCTTGTAGATAAACAAGAAAACTGTTTTCCAATGATACCTTCTGGAAAACCTCATAATCAAATGTTACTTGGTCCTAAAGATCAAAAAGATAAAAAGATTACTGGAAAGGGAAGAACACTGGTTTAATGGCTAACTCAAAATCAGCATATAGTTTTGCAGGAAAAAAACAGAAGCTTGATACGCATATAATAGTTGTATGGGTAGATAATGAAGCTGGGGTTTTGGCCCGTGTAGTTGGATTGTTTTCTGGAAGAGGTTACAATATTGAGTCTTTAGCAGTGGCAGAGGTTGATCAGAAACAAAATATTTCTAGAATAACAATTGTTACTACAGGTACCCCTCAAGTTGTAGATCAGATTAAACTTCAATTAAAAAAATTAGTTCCAGTCCATAAAGTTGCAGATTTTAAAAGAGAAGATAAAAATGTTATTTTTAAAGAAATGGCATTATTCAAGTTTGTCGCAAACAATGGTAAACTAAATAAAGCTTTTGAAGCTTGCAAAAATTTTAATCCAGTAATATTAGATAAAACAAATAAATCAAATGTTATACAAATTACAGCTTTAAGAAGAGAAATAGATACTATGTCAAAAAATTTAAAAAAATTTGGTTTAGTGAGTGTTTCAAGAACAGGCGCAGTCGCTATGACTAGAGGGTCAGAAATATTTAAATAAATAAAAATTAAAGGAGAGAAATTATGAAAATGTTTTATGAAAAAGATACTAACGTAAATCTAATAAAAGATAAGAAAGTAGCAATTTTTGGTTATGGTAGTCAAGGTCATGCACATGCACTTAATTTAAGAGATAGTGGTGTGAAAGAAGTTGTGGTAGCTTTAAGAGAGGGCTCATCAAGTATTGAGAAAGCTGAGTCCAAAGGTTTAAAAGTAATGAATTTATCAGATGCTGCAGAATGGGCAGATGTTGTTATGATCTTAACGCCAGACGAATTACAAGCATCAATATATAAAAATCACATAGAGCAACGTGTTAAAGAAGGAACATCTATTGCGTTTGCTCATGGTTTAAATGTTCACTATGATCTTATTAAAGCTAGAAAAGATTTAGATGTATTTATGGTTGCACCAAAGGGACCTGGACATTTAGTAAGAAGTGAATATGAAAAAGGTGGTGGTGTGCCTTGTTTATTTGCTGTTCACCAAGATGGCTCTGGTAAAGCAAGAGATTTAGCAATGTCATATGCGTCAGCTGTTGGAGGAGGTAGATCTGGAATAATTGAAACTTCATTTAAAGATGAAGTAGAAACCGATCTATTTGGAGAACAAACAGTATTATGCGGTGGGCTTGTTGAATTAATTAAAAATGGATATGAAACTTTAGTTGAAGCTGGATATGAACCAGAAATGGCTTATTTTGAAACTGTTCACGAAGTGAAACTGATTGTGGATTTAATATATGAAGGTGGAATTGCTAATATGAATTATTCAATTTCAAATACAGCAGAGTATGGCGAGTATCAGTCAGGTCCAAGAATAATTAAAAAAGATGAAACTAAGCAAAGAATGAAAGAAGTTTTAGCAGAAATTCAATCTGGTAAATTTACAAAAGAATGGATGGAAGAATGCAAAAATGGTCAAAAAAACTTTCTTGCAACTAGAGCTAAATTAGCAGAACACTCTGTTGAAAAAGTAGGTGCTGAACTTCGGGCTATGATGCCTTGGATTTCAAAAAAGAAACTTGTTGATAGCGATAAGAAGTAGATAAATTATTGTTTTATTTTACCTAAAATAGCCATTTTATTTTGCAATCTGAGCGTGAGCATGTATGATACTCATGCTTAAATTAATTAAATGACTGATAATAACAGAGTATACATTTTTGATACTACAATGCGTGATGGAGAGCAGTCTCCAGGCGCATCAATGAGTTTGGAAGAAAAAATCCAAATAGCTAGAGTATTTGACGAACTTGGAATAGATATTATTGAAGCTGGATTTCCAATTGCATCTCCAGGAGATTTTGAAGCTGTAACTGAAGTCAGTAAAATATTAAAAAAATCAATACCTGCAGGTTTAGCAAGACATTCAAAAAAAGATATTGATAGATGCTATGAGGCTCTTAAACATGCTTCAAGATTTAGAATTCATACTTTTATTTCCACAAGTCCCTTACATATGAAGCATAAACTTAATAAATCACCAGAAGAAGTTTATGAAGCGATAAAACAAAATGTAACTTATGCAAGAAACTTTACCGATGATGTGGAATGGTCTTGTGAAGATGGTACCAGAACAGATATGGATTATATGTGTAAGACAGTCGAACTAGCAATTAAATGTGGTGCTAGAACCATTAATATTCCTGATACTGTTGGCTATACTATACCATCTGAATTTACAAAAATTATTGAAACTCTGTTAAATAAAGTTCCAAACATAGATAAAGCAATTCTTTCAACTCATTGCCATAACGATTTAGGTTTGGCAGTTGCCAACTCTTTGGCAGGTGTTCAAGCAGGAGCTAGACAAATTGAATGTACTATAAATGGTCTAGGAGAAAGAGCTGGAAATGCAGCTCTTGAAGAAGTTGTGATGGCCATGAAAACAAGACCTGATTTAATGCCTTTTGAAACAGGAATTGAAACTACTCTTCTAAGCAAAGCATCCAAGATAGTATCAAATGCCACAGGTTTTCCTGTCCAATATAATAAAGCTATTGTTGGAAAAAATGCTTTTGCTCATGAAGCAGGCATTCATCAAGATGGAATGTTAAAAAATAGGCAAACTTATGAAATCATGACACCAGAGAGTGTAGGCGTTAAACAAACATCTCTTGTAATGGGAAAACATTCAGGAAGACACGCATTTAAAGATAAATTAACTAGTTTAGGATATCCAGATCTTACTGATGATGTTGTAGATAATGCATTTGCAAAATTTAAAATCTTAGCGGATAAAAAGAAACATGTTTATGATGAAGATATAATCGCTTTAATAGATGATAGTTTAATTACAGACAATAAAGTAAGTGCAATCAATTTGAAATCTTTAAAAGTATTTGCTGGGACAGGAGAACCTCAAAGAGCAGAAATGACATTAGATGTATTTGGTGAAGTTAAAAAAGCATCAGAAACAGGTGACGGACCAGTTGATGCAATTTTTAAATGTATTAAAAAACTTTACCCACATGAGGTAAACTTGCAACTTTACCAAGTCCACGCTGTTACAGAGGGAACAGATGCTCAAGCCACAGTAAGTGTTAAAATTGAAGAAAATGGAAAAACAACTGTAGGACAAGCTGCAGATACTGACACTTTAGTTGCATCTGCAAATGCTTATATAAATTCACTTAATAAAATGATTATAAAAAGAGATAAAACAGCACCAGGGACAAATATAGAAAATCAAAATTTTGAGAATCAAAAGATGAAAGGTATATAAAAATGGCAATGTTCAGCAACTTAAAGAAATTATGGAGTCAAGATATGGCAATAGATCTTGGTACAGCAAACACACTTGTAGTGTTAAAGGGCAAAGGTGTTGTTCTTAATGAACCATCAGTAGTTGCAGTTGTTGACAATAAAGGAAAAAAATCAGTTTTAGCTGTTGGAGACGAAGCAAAGACCATGCTTGGAAGAACACCAGGAAATATTCAAGCAATCAGACCTTTGAGAGACGGTGTTATTGCAGATTTTGTTGTTACAGAGGAAATGATTAAACACTTTATTAAAAAAGTTCATAAAAAAACATTAGCTAATCCAAGAATTTTAATTTGTGTGCCAACTGGTTCAACACCAGTTGAAAGAAAGGCAATTCAAGATAGCGCCCTTGCAGCGGGAGCTCGTAAAGTTAACTTAATTGAGGAACCAATAGCTGCAGCAGTTGGAGCTGGACTACCAATATCTGAAGCAACTGGGTCAATGGTTGTTGATATAGGTGGAGGCACAACTGAAATTGCAGTTTTATCTTTAGGTGGCGTTGTGTATTCAGAGTCATTAAGAGTAGCTGGAGACGCAATGGATAATGCTTTAAAAGAATATATGAGAGAAGAGTACAATTTAATGATTGGCGATAGTACGGCAGAAAAAATCAAAAAAGATATTGGCACAGCTATCCCAACAAATAATAATACATATGCAGTTAAAGGTAGAGATTTAAGATCTGGAACTCCAAAAGAGGTAAATATTTCAGAAGAAGATACTGCAGAAGCGCTAAACCCAATTCTAAAAGATATAGTTTCTGCAATAAAAAAAGCTTTAGAGAATACTCCACCAGAGTTATCTGCTGATTTAGTTGATATGGGCTTAACCCTTACAGGCGGTGGTTCTCTTTTAAATAATATAGATAAAAGATTTTCCAAAGAAACAGGTCTTCCAGTAAATGTTGCCGATGATCCCTTATCTTGTGTTGCAATTGGGACTGGTAAAGCTTTAGACCAAGAGGAAACTTTTTCATCAGTCTTATCTGAGTATTAATCAAAATGTCTAAAGAAATGGGCAGAGATGATTTGGTTATATCTGCTCGTTCAATTTTTCTAAATAAAGGTAATAGACGAAAATTTTCACTTTTAACATTACTTGTAGTATCTATAATTGTTTTATCATTAGAATATTTTAAAACAGGACCTATTAATCAATTTAGGTCAGTAACCAAAGATGCTGTTCTTAAAACTTCATATATTATATCATTACCATTTTTATCTTTAAAAAATGCTTATTACGGTGCTAGCGATCTTTTAAAAATACATGAAGAAAATAAAAAATTTAAGATTATTGATTTAAATATTGAAGAGTTAAAGCTTGAAAATCAATTTTTAAAAGAAGAAAATTTAAGACTTAATGCATTGATTGAAGAAAAAAACCTCTTTTCAGATAATTATCATTTAACTAAAATTTTACTAGATCAAAAGAGCCCATATTTACGATCAGTTGTGATTAATAAAGGTTTCAAACATGATATTAAAATAGGCTCAGCTGTTAGAAGTGGATCATATTTTATAGGTAAGGTAGTTGGAGTTAATTACTTAACCTCGAGAGTTTTATTAATAAATGATCTTAACAGTAAGATACCAGTAATAATTGAACCTAATGGAATAAGCGCAATAGTTTCAGGAAATGGAAGTAAATTTAATGGTGTTATTGAGTATCTGCCTAAAAAAAATCAAGTCGAAGAGGGCCATATTGTTTATACCTCAGGGGATGATGGAATTATTTCTTCTGGAATACCAATAGGAAAAATAATTATTATAAATTCCGAAAAATTTGTGAAATTTTTTGCAGATTTTGATCAAATTAAATATGTTAAGGTTTATTTTAAAAAGTGAGTTTATTTGCTAATAGAATTTATTCTAAGACAATTACAAGTTTACCCACTTTAATTTTATTTTTAGTCGTAATTTTAGGTTTAAATCAAAATATTATTTACAAAGATTTCGATTTTATTATAAACTTTAGCTACATAATTGTATTTTTCTGGAGTTTAAAAAAACCAGAACATCTAGGTTATGGATTAATTTTTTTTGCAGGTATTATAAATGATGTAGTACAAAGTTTGCCAATTGGAATATCTTCCCTAGATTATTTATTATTATCTGCGATTGGAGCATTTATAAGAAATAGAACAATCATATACAATTTAATTTATGATTGGATATCGTTTTTCATAGCAATTTTAATTGTAGGATCATTAAATTATATTATATTAGTAACAATATTTGAAATTCCAATTGTCTATGAAAGTTTAATATGGGGTTTATTCGTTACATTTTTAATTTACCCTATATTTTTCAAAATATTTGTTTGGATAGATAATATGGTACTAGTTAAACAGAATGATAAAAAAAATAGGTAATTTAAATAAAAATAAAATTATAAATAGAAGACTTTTTGTTTTAGTTGCCGCAAAGATTGGGTTACTTGGGATTGTTACTTCAAGATTATATAATCTTCAAATTTCTGATAAGCAAAAATATGAAGTTTTATCTGACAAAAATAGAATTAGAGAATGGAAAACTCCACCTCAAAGAGGAATAATAACTGATTATTTTAATAATGTTATTGCAGATAATCAAAGGGTTTATCAAGTTCATTTATCTCTTGAAGAAGTTTCCAACTTTAATAATTCAATATTTAAACTTAAAAATATTATAAGTCTTAAAGAGGATGAAATAAAAAAAATATATGAGAAGAAAAAAAAGTCTAAGCCGTGGGATACTTTAATAATTACTGAAAATTTATCATGGAAGCAATTTTCGAAATTAAATTTGTACTTGCATGAATTGGAAGGTGCGAAGCCAGTTTTGTCTACTTCAAGATATTACCCTTATTCCAATGATTTAGTGCATGTTGTAGGTTATGTTGGTGATGCAACAACTCAAGATATTAAGAGTAAAAAAAAAATAGAAGAAAACTTTGTACCAGGTTTAAAAGTTGGCAAAATTGGTATTGAGAATTCAAAAGATACTGACCTAATAGGAAATCATGGAACTAAAAGATATGAAGTAAATGCATCAGGAAAAAAAATAAGTGAAATTAGTTATAACAAAGAAACTCAAGGTGAAAATTTAAGAACAACTATAGACTTAGAAATTCAGCGATTGGCTCAAGAGTTATTAAAAAATCAGGCAGGTTCAATATGTGTTATGGATATATACACAGGTGAAGTAATTACCATGGCATCGTCCCCAACCTACGATCCAAATAAGTTTACGCATGGAATAAGTAATAAAGATTGGAATGAGATTAAAAATAATAAGTTAAGACCTTTACAAAATAAATCATTAGCTGGATTATATTCTCCAGGATCAACTATAAAACCTTTGGTTGCACTTGCTGCACTAGAATATGGAATAATAGACACAAAGTTTAGTGTAAACTGTAAAGGTCATGATCATCCATATGAATTGTATGGAGAAAGATATCATTGTTGGAAAAAGAATGGTCATGGATTAATGAGTCTGAGAAATGCCATTAAACAGTCATGTGATATTTATTTTTATGAAGTCGCAAGGCTTTTAGGTGTAGATAAGCTCTCATTAATTGCAAAAAGATATGGTCTTGGTTCAAAAGTTTTAGAAGATTTTTTTTCAGAAGAAAAAAAAGGAATTGTCCCCTCAACGAAATGGAAAAAACAAGTTTTAGAACAGTCTTGGTATCTTGGCGAAACTGTAATTACTGGAATAGGACAGGGTTACATTCAGACTACTCCTCTTCAATTATGTTTGATGACAGCGCAATTGGCTAATGGAGGCTATAAGATAAAGCCAAATTTAATTTATGATAAAGAAATAGATTTAGATATAATTAAATCTAAAATTGAAAGTGAAAAAAATAAATCTGTAAGTCAAAATATCTTGAAAGATCATGAATTCAAAAATTACGAAAGACTTTACAGAAATCCAAATAATATAAAGTTAGTTCTGGATGCAATGTATGGCTCAACCAATGAACAATTTGGAACCTCCTTCAGATCTAGACACAAAGAAGACAAATACAAGTTTGCAGGAAAAACTGGAACTTCTCAAGTTAAAAGAATTACTGATCAAGATAGAGAGCTTGATTTAGAACTTGAAGAGATAGAATATAAAAGTAGAGATCATGCTTTATTTGTTGCATTTGCTCCTTATGATAAACCAAGATATTCCCTTAGTGTTTTGATAGAGCATGGAGGTTCTGGTAGCAAAGCAGCCGCCCCACTAGCAAACAAATTAATAAAAAAAATTTTAGATAGGCATGAACTAAGAGAAAATATTAGAAAAGATTTAAAAAATATTACATGATACTTTCAACGTCATTAAATTCTACTAGATATACATTTTTTGATAAATTAAAAGCTGTTGATTACTTTTTAATAATAATTGTTGCTATAATAGGTTTAATGAGTGTATTTGCAATTTATTCTACAGAAAGTGGTAACTTTTCTTTTTATACTAAAAATCATCTGACTAGATTTCTAGTGTTTTTTTCTATGTTTTTAGTTCTGTCATTTGTAAGAGTTGCAGTTTGGTATAGACAGGCTTATATTTTTTATATTTTAGGAATTTTACTTTTATTACTTGTAATTTTTTTTGGAATTTCAGCGTCAGGATCTAAACGATGGATAAATCTTTTCATAATGAACCTTCAGCCTTCAGAACTGATGAAAATTGCAATAATAGTTTGCTTTGCAAGATATTACCATCGTATTCAAAGCTCAGACATTCAAAGTTATAAATATTTATTACAACCAATTATACTTTTGTTGATACCTTGCTATTTAGTTATAACTCAACCCGATTTGGGAACAGCAATTTTAATAGCAGGAAGTGGGTTGGCTATTATTTGGTTAGCAGGACTTAATTTAAAATATTTTATATATTCAGGATTAATATTATTAGTCTCATTGCCTTTTGTAATTTCAATTTTAAAACCATACCAAAAATCAAGAATATTGACTTTTTTTAATCCAGACAGAGACCCTTTGGGTGCAGGTTATCAAATAATTCAATCTAAAATAGCGATTGGTTCAGGAGGAATGCTAGGCAAAGGTTTCTTGCTAGGTACCCAAAGTTATCTTGAATTCTTACCTGAAAAACATACTGACTTTATTTTTACTCTTTTCTCTGAAGAATTTGGCTTTATTGGTTCAATGGTATTAATTTTATTATACAGTTTATTAATTTACAGAATAATAAGAATTGGTTTTTTTAGTAGATCATATTTTGCAAAACTTTACTGTTTTGGTTTTGCATCAGCTTTATTCTTATATATTTTTGTAAATATTGCTATGGTAGTTGGTTTATTACCAATTGTTGGAGCACCACTTCCTATCATGTCATATGGGGGATCATCTATGTTGTCAATAATGCTTGGTTTAAGTATCGTAATGAGCTGTAAAATTTACAGTCGAGATCCGATCGGCAATTAAGATAATGCAAACAGTTATCCACCGCGATCAAATAACATCTATTATAATTTATCCCACCAACTATATTTTTCATTGTGTCAGAAAAAATTTTAAAAGTCGGTATAATAGGAGCAGGAATACAAGGAGTATGCAATGCTCTTTTTCTTCAAAAAAAAGGCTATCAAGTAATTTTGTTTGATAGAGATGAGCCTGGAAATGCAGCCTCTTATGGTAATGCAGGTCATTTTTCTCCTTATGCATCAGTCCCTTTAAACAGACCAGATATTGTAAGTGATGTTCCATCAATGCTTATGAGCTCAAGAGGACCTTTGGCACTTAAATGGAATTATGTTCCAAAAATGATCCCTTGGTTTTCAAAATTTTTAATGAATTGTACTAATGATAAAATGATGCATACCGCAAAAAATATGCATCAAATTTTAGATCAATCATTACTGGCTTATGATGAACTATTCGAAGAGATAGATCTAGAGGGTTTAGTTGAAAATAATGGAATTTTATATGTCTGGAATGAAAAAAATTTAAAAAGTAGAGAATTAGAAATAAAAATTAGAGATGATCTAGGCGTTAAACAACAAGTGGTAAATAAAAAAGAAATACATGATTTAGAACCAAATTTAAAACCATTTTATCATGGAGGTGTTTTCTATGATTATGCAAGACATGCAAGAAATCCAAAAAAAATATTAATAAAGCTATTTGAAAATTTTATAAAAAAAGGTGGAAAGTTTCTAAAACTAAATATCCAAGATTTGAATTTTGATGGGGAAAAACCCGTTTTAAGATCGGAAACCCAGAGATTTGTTTTTGATAAATTGGTTATTGCATGTGGTGCGTTTTCAAAAAAATTAACTGATAAACTTCATGAAAATATTCCACTAGATACCGAAAGAGGGTATCATGTTCATTTTAAAGATTTTGATCATTTAATTTCTAGACCAGTGGTTTATTCTAATAGAGGGTTTGGAATGTCACCAATGGATCAAGGGTTAAGAGTAGTTGGCACTGTGGAGTTTGGGGGTCTAGAAAATGCTTTATCAAAATCCAGGATCAAAAACTTAATTTTAAATGCAAAAGATATGCTTGACGGCTTACCTGATCATAAAGATGAGTGGTTAGGGTTTCGACCTACACTGCCGGATTTTTTACCAATAATTGGACCATCAAAAAATTATAAAAATGTTTTTTACTCATTTGGTCATCATCATTTAGGATGGACTTTAGGTGCAATTTCTGGGAAAATAGTCACTGGCATGATTGCAAATGAAAATACTAATATGAATTTAAAACCTTACAGTTCAGTTAGATTTGCCTAAAAAAGTTAAATAGTGTGGACATTAAACTTGAAGACAAATATAAATTAAGTAAAGGCACTAGATTTTTAACTGGCGCTCAAGCTCTTGTTCGAGTTCCAATTGTTCAAGCAAGAAGAGATAAACAAAAAAACTTAAATACTGCATGTTATATTTCCGGGTATAGAGGATCTCCTTTAGGTGGTTATGACCAACAGATTCTAAAAAATAAAAAATATTTGAATGAAAACAATATTTATTTTCAACCAGGAATAAATGAGGAACTTGCTGCAACTTCTTTATGGGGAACACAGCAAGTTAATTTAAGAAAAAAAGATAAATACGATGGGGTTTTTGGCATATGGTATGGTAAAGGGCCAGGAGTAGATAGAGCAGGAGATGCTTTAAAACATGTAAATTTAGCTGGTACCTCAAAGTTTGGAGGCGTCATTGCTTTAATGGGAGATGACCATATATGTGAGTCCTCAACAACCTCTCATCAAAGTGAATTTGCAATGATTGATGCGATGATACCTTTTTTTAATCCAAGTGGTGTTCAAGAAATACTAGATTATGGAATAATAGGAATAGAATTATCAAGAAAAAGTGGATGTTGGGTAGGGATAAAGTGTGTTCATGATAACGTGAGTTCAGGAGCAACTGTTGACTTAGACGAAAATAGGTTAAATCTTTTAGATATTTCAAATGAAAAATATCCATCGGAAGGATTAAACATTAGACTAAAAGACACTGCACAAGAAAAAGAATATCGGCTACACCACCATAAAATAAAATATGTAAAAGAATTTTGTAAAACAAATAATTTGAATAAAATTATTTTCGATTCAGAAAAGGCAAAAATTGGAATAATTAGTACTGGAAAGTCTTTTTTAGATACAAAATTAGGGCTAGAAAAAATTGGAATAAATGAAAATATTGCCAATCAAGTAGGAATTAAATTTCTTAAAATTGCTATGCCTTGGCCATTAGAGGAAACAGTAATTGAAAAATTTTCTGAAAATTTGGAAAAAATCATTGTTGTTGAAGAAAAAAGATCAATCATTGAAACACAAGTTAAAGAAATATTATTTAATAAAAATTTAAATATAAAAGTAGTTGGAAAAAATGACGAAAACAATAATGATTTATTTGTTTCTTCTGGAGCTTTAGATCCAGGCGAAATTGGTTTAAAGATCTTTGAAATAATTAATTACCTTAAACTACCAGATGAAGTAAATAATCTTTCAAAAAAATTAAAGTCTTTGAAAGAAAAAACTAATTCAAATATTTCTTTAAAAAGAGTACCACATTTCTGTTCTGGGTGCCCTCATAATACTTCAACTAGAATACCTGAAGGTAGTAGAGCAATTACAGGTATTAGTTGCGCTTATCTTGTAGAACATATGGAGAGAGATAATGAAGGCTTTTCACAAATGGGATCAGAAGGTGCAACTTGGGTTGGTGAGTCTGTATTTAGTAATACAGATCATGTTTTTCAAAATATGGGAGATGGAACTTACATACATTCAGGAATTCTATCTATAAGACATGCAGTTGCAGCAAAAACTAAAATGACATTTAAGATTTTGTATAATGATGCCGTTGCTTTAACAGGAGGTCAAGCATTAGATGGATTACCAACAGTTGCTCAAATGTCTAAACAACTTGAAGCAGAAGGTGTCGAAGAAATTGCAATAATCACAGATGAAATTGAAAAATATAGTGACAGAGGAGGTTTTGCGAGAAATTCTAAAGTTTATGATAGAAAAAATATTATAGATGTTCAAATTGAATTGAGCAAAATTAATGGAACAACTGTAATAATTTATGATCAAACTTGTGCAGCTGAGAAAAGAAGGAGAAGAAAAAAAGGTATCTTAGAGGAACCTAAGAAAAAAATTTTTATTAATAAAGACTTATGTGAAGGTTGTGGAGATTGTGGAATTCAATCCAATTGTGTTTCTATTGCACCTGTCGAAACTGAGTATGGAAGAAAAAGACAAATTGACCAATCTTCTTGCAACAAAGATTACACATGTGTAGATGGGTTTTGTCCAAGTTTTGTAAGTCTTGAGGGAGATATAAGACTTAAAAAAAATTATGACGATAATTTAATTAATAAAATAAATTCAAAGATAGAAGATCCAATATTGCCGGAAATTACTAAGTCTTTTGGAATAATGATTGCCGGAATTGGTGGTACAGGAGTTGTTACAATTGGAGCTGTGTTAGCAACAGCTGCTCAAATAGATGGAAAAGGATCAGGGGTTTTAGATATGACTGGGTTAGCTCAAAAAGGTGGAGCTGTTAAAAGTTTCTTAAGAATTTTTGAAAAACCAGAAGATGTTGGGGCAATAAGATTATCTTATGGTGATACAAACTTACTTCTGGGGTTTGATTTACTTGTTTCAAATGATTTAGAAATAATAAAAACCTTAGATAAAAAAATTTCAAAATTAATAGTTAATACGGATGAAGTTATGCCTGGAGACTTTACAAGGGACAAAAATTTCTACTTACCTTTCGATGAAATGAGAGATAATTTAATTAATATAGCAGGTCAAGAAAATATAAAATTTATATCATCAAATAAAATTACATCTAAGATTTTAGGAAATTCAATATTATCTAATATGTTTAATGTTGGAGTTGCATATCAATCAGGCCTGATACCAATTTCAGCTTCATCGATTGAAAAAGCAATTGAGTTAAATGGTGCAAGTGTAAAAGATAATATTGATGCATTTAGATTTGGAAGACATTATGAAAATTTAAAAGATGAGGTTTTAGATATAATTAAAGATGAGCCAGAAGTACTGGAAGGTTTTGAGGAAAAATATAAGAATAGATTTAAGTTTTTGGAAGATTATCAAAATATAAAATATGCTAAAAAATTTGGAGATCTCGTTAGCTATGCAAGAAAGATAGATAAAAATATAGGAAACGGTAGTCAATTCTCAACTGCAGTTTTAAAAAATTATTTCAAATTAATGGCATACAAAGATGAGTATGAAGTATCGAGATTAATGACTAATAAAAAATTCGTAGACGATGTAAACAAAAACTTTGAGGGTAATTTTAATTATAATTTTTATTTAGCTCCTCCAATTTTTAGTAAAAAAAGTAAAGTTGATGGGAAATTGCTTAAAATTAAATTTGGAGGATGGTTATTTAATGTGTTTAAACTACTCTCTAAATTAAAATTTTTAAGAGGTACAAAGCTTGATCCATTTGGTTATTTAAATGAAAGAAAAAAGGAGAGAGAATTAATAAGAGATTATAAGCAAACAATTACTGGCATAGGAACAAAAATAAATAAATCAAACTACGAAACAGCAGTTAAAATAGCATCAATACCTGATCAAATCAGAGGTTTTGGACATGTTAAGGAAAAGAATATAAAAGAAGCAATAAACTATAGAACAGATTTACTAAATTCTTTTCATGAAAACACTTAGCCCTTTATATTTAGCATCTCTTTATTTGGTTTTAGCTTGTTTATTTTGGGCAGGCAACTTTATAGTAGGAAAAGCTGCAAGCATTATTGATATTCCTCCGATATCTCTAAATTTTTATAGATGGTTTTTGGCTTGGTTAGTTTTACTTCCGTTCACTTATAAAGAATTATTAAATAACAAAAAAATTATAATAGATAATATTTTTTTATTTTCATTGTTGGGAATTTTAGCTGTGACAGTTTTTAATTCAGCTCTCTTTTATTCACTGAGACATACCCAAGTTATTACTGGAGTACTTATGATATCAACAGTACCAGTTATGATTATATTATTTTCATCTTTACTTAGAATTGAGAAAACAAATTCATTTCAAATAATCGGAGTATTTCTCTCACTTGCAGGTGTTTTGTTTATAATAACAAAAGCAAATTTAAATAATTTATTAAATTTGTCTTTTAACAAAGGAGATATTTTTGCATTAATTGCAATGTTTGCATGGTCTCTTTATTCTGCTCTTTTGAAAAAAAAGGAATTCAATCTATCTCCAATCTCTCTATTACAGATCGTTATAACTTTTGGAGTTATTTTTTTAATTCCTATGTATTTTATTGATTATAGTTTGGGCAGTGTAATCAAATTACAATCCTCTTTTTATTTAGTTTTATTCTATGTTGTTTTTTTCCCTGGTCTAATCTCATTTCTGTTTTGGATAAAAGGTGTAAAACTTATTGGGGCTAATAGATCTGGAGTTTTTCTTCATTTGATGCCAATTCTAGGTGCAATAATGGCTATGATAATTTTCAATGAAAAAATTTTATTTTATCATTTCTTAGGTGCAATTTTTATAATTGCTGGTATTACAGTCTCGAATAAAAAAACTCAAAATGCTTAAAGTAGCCATTTTAGACGATTATCAAAACGTTGCTCAAGAATTTATAGATTTGAAAAATCTTTCATCAAAGTTTGATATTGAGATTTTCAGTGAACCTTTTGAAAACGAGGATGATGCCATAGAAAAATTAAAAGAATTTGAAGCTCTGCTTATAATGAGAGAAAGAACATCGATTACTTCAAATCTTATTAAAAGTTTGAAAAAACTAAAATATATTTCTACAAGCGGAATGAGAAATAAAGCCATAGATCTTGAAGCAACAAAAAAAGCTAAAATTGTTGTTACTGGAACAGAAATTAATTCAAATCCAACATGCGAGTTAACATGGGCTTTAATCTTAGGCCTTGCAAGGAATATTAAAGTTGAGGTTGATAATATGTATCAAGGTTATTGGCAGACAACGGTAGGCATAGAATTAAAAGGTAAAATTTTAGGAGTTATTGGTTTAGGAAAAGTTGGATCTCAAGTTGCAAAAATTGGAAAAGCATTTGGTATGCAAGTAATGGCATGGAGTGAAAACTTAAGTCTAGATAAGTGTAAAGAACTTGATGTTTTGCCATCTAATAAAGAGGATCTTATTCAAAACTCTGACTTTATATCGATTCATGTCCAAGGAGGAGAAAGATACAAGGATTGTATAAAGCTTGCTGAATTTGATAAAATGAAAAAAACCGCTTTTATAATTAATACTTCAAGAGGTCCAATTGTAAACGAAGATGATTTAATTATAGCTCTTTCAACTAATGTAATAGCTGGTGCTGGTATTGATGTTTATGATAAGGAACCTCTACCCAGTGGTCACAAATTAAGATTTGTCCCTAACGCACTTTTGCTTCCACACTTAGGCTACGTCACAGCTGAAAATTATTCTATTTTCTATACACAAATGATTGAAAATTTAGAAGCCTGTGTTGCTGGTAAGCCTATTCGAGAAATAAAGTAAAGTGGAATTGCCAGTTGTTAATCACCCTGATTATGAGGCAAAAATTGGAGATGATAATAAATTTCCAATTAAAAAGTTTGGTGAATTAGCAAGTTTTCTTAAAAAAGAAAAAGTAGTTAAGAAGTTTTATAAACCAGAGCCATGCTCGACGGATACACTTAAAGAAGTTCACTCAGAGGAGTATATTTTAAAAATTAAAAATAAAACATTAGAGCAAAGATTGGTAAAAAAAATAGGATTCCCTTTAGTTGATAGTGTGGTCAGAAGATCTTTAGTTGCAACAGGCGGAACCGTATTGGCCTCTAAATTAGCAATTAATTATGGAATAGCTTGTAATACAGCCGGTGGAAGTCATCATGCTATTTATGACGAGGGAGCTGGTTTTTGTGTTTTTAATGATGTGGCTGTTGCTGCAAAATATCTTTTGAATAGAGGGTTGGCTAACAAAATCCTCATAGTTGATTTAGATGTTCATCAAGGCAATGGAAATTCAGAAATATTTAAAAATGAAAATAACGTTTTTACATTTAGTATGCACACAAAAGTGAATTATCCACCAATTAAATCAAAAAGTGATCTGGACATTGAGCTTGAACAAAACATGGAAGATGATGAGTATTTAGATATTTTAAAAAAAAATTTAATTTTTTTAAACGATTTTAATTTTGATTTTGTTTTTTATATCGCAGGTGTTGACATTCATTTAGATGATAGATTAGGCAAGTTGCGCATTACTGACAAAGGAATTAATAAAAGAGACGAGATGGTTATTAGAAATTTTTTTTCAAGAAGAGTTCCCATTTGTGGAGTTTTAGGTGGTGGTTACAACAAAGACTTTAAAAAACTTATTGAATTACACGCAAGTTTACATAAAAATTGTGCTAAATATTTAAATGACAAAAAATAATCCAGACTTAACTCATCAACAAAATAAAGTATTATTTGAGGAAGCAACAGAGCCACCAGGTTCAAGCGAACTTAATTTTGAAAAGAGAGAGGGAAGTTATCATTGTGCAAACTGTGGAGCGAAATTGTTTGACTCTAATACAAAGTATGAAAGTGGCTCTGGTTGGCCATCATTTTATGAGTCTCTACCTGATGCATTTGAAACTACAACAGATTATCATATCGGTTATGCCAGAACCGAGTACCATTGCAAGAATTGTGGAGGACATCATGGCCATATATTTGATGATGGCCCACAACCAACAGGAAAAAGATACTGTAATAATGGAGTTTGCTTAGTTTTTAAACCTAAATAATTGATTTCAAATTATGAATATAATTGAAATACAAAAAAAGATTATCTCTGAAAAAATTAAGTTAAAAAATAAATCGAAAAATTATTTAAGTAATTTCAAAAATATTGAAAAATATATCAAAAAAGAAGTTGAGATAATTAAAAGTTTTGAGAATTCGATTATCCCAGAAATAGAATTTAAAAATATTTTAATTGAAAACGAAAGGACTATTAATGAGAAAGTTCTGAAACGTGGGTGTGTAATAATTAGAAATGTTTTTGCTAAAAAAAAAATGAAAGATCTGAATAAAAACCTAGATCAATATGTTTTAGAAAACAATTATTTTGAAGATCAAAAAAAAAAGATAGGTATAGATAAATATTTCAGTGAACTCAAATCAGGAAAACCTCAAATTTTTGGATTGTATTGGTCTAAAGCACAAACAGAAATTAGACACTCTCAAGAAATGGAAAAGGTTAAAAAATGGCTAAATAATCTTTGGAACTATAAATATAAGGATAAAAGTGTTTTTGATCCAAATAAAGAACTTGTATACGCAGATCGAGTAAGAAGAAGAGAACCAGGAGACGATACATTGGGGTTATCACCACATTGTGACGCTGGATCGATTGAAAGATGGACTGATAATGCATATCAAAAAATTTATAATGATATTTTTTCGGATAATTTCGAAAATTATAATCCATTTGATGCTAAATATAGAGATGAAACAATTGAATTTGAGTCACCTGCGGTAGCACATGTATTTAGAACATTCCAAGGATGGACAGCCTTAACAGAACAAGGTCCAAATGATGGAACTTTACAATTAATTCCTATCGCCAAAGGAATGGCATATGTTTTAACAAGAGCTTTACTAGATGATGTGCCTGAAAACGAGTTATGCGGTTCAAAAGCAGGAAAAGCTTTATCAATAAATGAAAAATATCATAGCTTATTGTTAGAAGGTTTAATTTCAATTCCAAAAATGTATCCTGGAGATACTATTTGGTGGCACCCCGATGTTGTGCATGCTGTTGAGGAAAAACATATGGGGAAAACTTTTTCAAATGTTATTTATGTAGGAGCAACTCCATACTGTAAAAAAAATATTGATTACATAAAAAAACAATCAAAAAAATTTATTGAAGGTAAAAGTCCACCAGATTTTGCTGCTGAGGACTACGAAGTTAATTATAAAGGAAGAACTAAAATTAATGATTTAAGTGAATTAGCAAAAAAACAATTATGTTTAATAGATTGGAATTAAATTTACTTTAGTGACGCTTCTAAAGTACCATTTTTTTCTAGATCTCTAAGTTCTTGATAACCACCTATATGTTCATCGTTAAAAAAGATTTGAGGAATTGTACGTTTTCCATTTGCTTTTTTAATCATTTCATCTCTTAAATCTGGTCCAGTTGATACATCAATCACTTTGTATTCAAGATTATTTCTATTTAGTAACCTTTTCGCTGCATCACAAAAAGCACACATTGGGCCTGAATACATAGTAATATTTTTCATACTTTATATATAATTATATTTTTTAAATTTACCAGTTAAGAATTTCATTTTTCTTTATTTTTACTCTTATTTGTTTTCTTGAATATTCAAATTTTTTTCTATGTTTAATACTTTGTGAATTTACTCTTTTTCTCCATAACCTAAAAGATGAGGGTTTGAGATTTCTTCTCATTATCTTAATTACATCAGCTTCAGTTTTGCCTGTTTTTTTTTCTATCTCTTCGAATGTTATTCTATCAGCCCATGCTGCCCAGATAACCCAGTCTGGACTTCCAGGTTTTGGCTCAGGGTTTTTAACTTTGGTTGTAGGCCTGTGACTTTTTTTCATAGATTTTCCAGTAAAACTTTAATTAAATTTTAATGCAAATTTTAATGTCTATGATATTATCACTTTTAGATAGTCCTATCTAGCCATCTTTAGCTCCCGGTTTTTTAGGACTATCCTAAGATGCTTCCATTAAACTATTTCCTTTTTCTCCAAATCATTCTCTTCATGTTTATTACTCCTGGAACACCAAGGATAGTAATCATTTCATATTCAATGAATTACGGAGTTAAGAAATGTGTGTGGACAGCATTAGGAGATGTTACTGCAAATATTATTCAAGCAACTCTTGTTATATTTGTTATTGGTTCATTTATTTCAGATAATCCTGAGTTGCTAAATACATTTAAGTGGGTTGGAATAATTTATATTCTATATCTTGCTTATGATATTTATAAATCCCGACCAAAAAGTATAAATTCTGATGAAAAATCTGAAAAAAGTTTTTTATCTTTTTATAAAGATGGTTTTTTAGTTGCAGGAACAAGTCCCAAGGCCTGGATGTTTTTTCCGTTTATTTTTCCACAATTTATTGATTTTAATTCAAATTATGTTGCTCAATTTATTATTCTCATAACAACTTATGTAATTTTAGATTTTTTATCTTTAGTCGGTTATG
Organism: uncultured Pelagibacteraceae bacterium; assembly: GCA_902594335.1. Taxonomy (GTDB): domain Bacteria; phylum Pseudomonadota; class Alphaproteobacteria; order Pelagibacterales; family Pelagibacteraceae; genus Pelagibacter. Next base: position 110,891 of record CACJLY010000004.1, read on the forward strand.
CAATCCTTGCAAATAAAATGATTATATGGGTTAAAGCCAACGCAAAGGTTATTAACACAATTTCTGCGTGCGTTTTAATTGTAATAGCAGCTATAATTGCATTAATGCAACAATATTAGTTATTAATGCGATACTACAGTTACTTGCAAAAAAATTAAATTCTTAGTTAAATAGGGGATAAATTAATTAATTAATAATAAAAGAGGAGAGAAATGAAAATTAAAAACATTATAATTACATTTGTTTCTGCATTAGCAATCTTATTTTCAACTTCAGTTGTATCTTTTGCAAAAGTTGTTGGCGATAAAATTATTTTAGGATCTGCTATTTCACTTACAGGAAAGTATTCATCTAATGGTGTTCATACTCAAAACGGATATAACATGGCCGTTGACAGAATAAACAGCATGGGCGGTGTAAAAGTTGGTGGAAAGACTTATAAATTTGAAATTATCTATTACGATGATGAATCAAATCCAAAAAGAGCAGCTCAACTTGCAGAAAGATTAATTTCACAAGATGGTGTTGAATTTATGCTTGGACCTTACAGTTCAGGTTTAACTAAAGCGATTGCACCAGTAACAGAGAAGTATGGTGTTCCAATGGTAGAAGCTAACGGTGCATCAAGATCTTTGTTTACAAAAGGTTATAAATATTTATTCGCAGTGCTTGCGCCAGCGAACTTGTATTTAGACGTTGCAATCAGAACAGCGGTTGAGCTTAATGGTGGAAAAGGTGTAAGAATTGCACAAGCTTTTGAGCAAGATGCATTCTCACAAGACGTTAGATTAGGTATTTTAGATGCTGCAAAAGAAACAGGATCAAAAATTATAATTGACGATAAACTTCCAAAAGAGCTTAATGACATGGCAGCAACTTTAGCAAAAGTTAAAGCAACTAAGCCAGATGTTCTTGTTGTTTCAGGTCATACAAAAGGTGCTTTAACAGCAATTAGACAAATTGCTGAAATGAAAGTTGATGTTCCAATGTTAGCAATGACACACTGTGATGCAGCAAAACTTTCTAAGCAACATGGTGCTAATTCGCAATATGCTTTGTGTGCTTCTCAATGGCATAAAACATTAACTTATAAAGATGATTTCTTTACTGATGGTATGACTTATGATGCAGACTTTACAAAAGAGTTTGGTTATGCACCACCATACCAAGCAGCAGAATCTTCTGCAGCTTTGTTAGTGTTTAAAGATGCTTTTGAAAGAGCAGGATCTTTCGATCAAAAGAAAGTTAGAGATGCTCTTGCTGCTACTAACATGCAAACTTTTTATGGAAACATAAAATTTGCTGAAGGTGGTCAAAACGTTGATAAGCCAATGGTATTATTCCAAGTTATGTGTGATGATGCAGGAAAATGTGAAAATAAAGTTGTAGCTCCATTAAAATGGGCTTCAGCTGAATTAATTCACCCAATTCCTAAGTGGTCAGACAGATAATATAATAATGAATATAAGCCCCCTAGCGTTAGGGGGCTTTTTTTTATAAGCATTTAAAGTTTTATGGATTTTTTAATATTTCAAGTACCAATGTTAACAGTTCAAGCTACTCTAGATGGCGTATTGCTTGGTATCTTGTTCGCATTAATTGCATACGGAATGGCTCTTCAATGGGGAGTTATGAATATAATTAATATTGCACAAGGTGATCTAGTTATATTAGGCGGATACATTGCTTACTTTATGTATCTTTATGGAATTCATCCAGCATGGGGAGTGATTGTTTCTCCAATCATCATGTATTTTGTTGGAGTAATTATCTACAAATTAGTAATTAACAAAGTAGTCGATAGAGATTTGTTCATCTCAATTCTTGCAACATTTGGAATAAGTATTTTATTTATGCAATTAATGAACTTTGCATTTGGAGCAGATGTCGTTCTTGCAAATTCAGGTTATGGAACAACTATGTTATTTGATAATTCGGTGACATTGCCAAATTCTAAGATATTCTCTGCTTTTATTAGCATTGTTTTTGCCATTGGATTAGTAATCTATATGAAAAAATCAAAATTAGGTCGAGCTATTAGGGCTACAGCCCAAAATGCAAGAGCAGCAAAGATATTAGGTGTAGATACAGAAAAAGTTTATGCAGCCACTTTTGGAATTAATGCAGCTTTATGTGGTGTAGCTGGAGCATTAATCTCAATAACCTTTACAATCCACCCATATATGGGATTACCGTATACAATTAGATCTTTCATGATTGTAATTGTAGCAGGATTAGGAAACTTACCAGGTGTAGCAATGTCTGGAATGGGCCTTGGTATGTTCGAGGAATTTGCAGATTATATTCTAGGAACAGAATTTAGAATTGGTTCTGTATTTTTATTATTAGTTTTAATTTTAGTTTATAGAAGATTTAAACTTTCGAAAAAGAGAGAATATTTAAAATGAGGAAGGTTAAAATTACCGATGACAAAGGAAATAATATTGAGGTTGATATAAAGAAATTTAAAAACCATCTAGATGAATACCATTCAAATGGTTCAAGTATTCACGAAGAAAAAGGACATTATTTTACAGTTAATAAATTATTTAGAGAGAAAATTAAAAATCTTTATGAACAAGAATAATTTAATTTTATATATATTTATTTTAACTTTTGGGATAGCTGCGCCATTTATATTTCCAGCTTTTAAAGTTCAGTTATCAATTCTTTGTATTTTAATAATTCTAGCTCTAACCTGGAATGTTCAAGGTGGAGAAATGGGATACAATACTTTTGGTAACATTCTTTTTTATGGACTGGGAATGTATCTTTGTGCCTCAGTACAAGTTGGAATGTTTTTTCCATTGGCAGAGTGGACTGAAGGAGGCGGCGAGAAAACATTTGTTCATACTCCAACACAGTTTTTTCAAGGAATGGCTGTTGGCCTAGCTGTGGCTGCTGTAGTACCAGCGATAGTAGCTGGACTAATAGGTTATTCAATTTTAGGATTGAGAGGACACTATTTTGCCATTTGTACGTTGGGTTTAGGAGTTGCAGCTGGAGAAATATCTGGTGGTATAGAAATTATAGGAGCAGGACAAGGTTTTACAACTCCTCCATTTCCAAACATTGGTAGCTTAGAAGCAAGAGGAGAATTTTTTTATTTTTGTAGTTTCATAGTTTTGGTTCTTACATTTATTGCAATTAAGGCAATTTATTCAACAAGATTTAAATTGGTGCTTAATGCCATAAGAGATAATGAAGATAAAGCAGAGGCGATGGGAATTCAAACTATGAAATATAAAATCATAGGTTGGATGATCTCTGCATTTTTCTGTGGTTTAGCAGGTGGAATTATGGGTGGACTTGTCGGCTATATAGACTCAACAGATGTAGCATTTGATGGAAGAGAAATGGGAGTATTTATGGTGCTGATGGCAATATTAGGCGGTAAAGGAACTTTATGGGGACCTGTTATTGGAGCAACAGTATTTCATATATTTAAAGAGGGGTTTTGGACTTTTTTCCTAGGGTGGCAGTATGTTGCGCTAGGAGTTTTAATTATTGTAATAGTTATTTATTTCCCTGAAGGAATTATGGGATGGTTAAGAGAAAAATATCCTGAAAGATTTGGTGAGGTAGTTGATGAAGCCGATCGAAAGGCCCAGGTAGAACTCAAATGAGTATTCTCGAAGTAAATAATGTAAGTAAATCTTTTGGAGGGGTTAAAGCTAATGTTGATATTTCAATGTCAGTTGAGAAGGGGAAAATTGTTGGATTGATAGGCCCTAATGGATCTGGAAAAACTACATTATTCAATTCTATAGTTGGTACTTATCCTATAGACCAGGGATCAATAAAGTTTAATGAAAAAGAAGTTTCAGAATTGCCCGTACCAGTGATTGCAAAACTTGGTTTGTTAAGAACGTTTCAGCAAACAAGAATTTATGGAAAATTAAATTGTGTAGACAATATGTTAATAAGTCATAAAGCTAGTGACGAAAGTTTAGTCTCAATATTTTCAACTATCCCAAAAGATTTAACTGACAAAGCAGAGAACTTATTAAACTTTGTTGGACTATATCAAAAAAGAAAATTAAGAGCCGGAGATCTTTCATTTGGACAACAGAAATTATTAGAGCTTGCTATGGCATTAATGAATGAGCCAGAGATGTTATTATTAGATGAACCAACAGCAGGAATAAATCCAACATTAATAAATGGAATTATTGATAGATTAATAAAAGTGAATCAAGACTTTGGTATTACTCTTTTAGTAATAGAGCATAATATGAGAGTAATTATGCAATTAGCAGAAAGTATTTTTTGCCTAGCACACGGAAAAATGCTTGCTAATGGAACACCAGATGAAATTAAAAATGATAAGCGAGTAATAGACGCTTATTTAGGAGCACAATAATGGCTAATCAATATGAAGTATTAGGTAAAGCACCTGGTGCTGAGGATTTAAAAAAACTTTCTGAGGATAACATTCACTTAACAATTAAAGGTTTATCAGCTGGCTATGGTAAAATGGAAATTCTACATAATTTAGATTTGTTTGTCAGCAAGGCACAATCGTTATGCTTGATAGGTCCTAATGGAGCAGGTAAATCAACAATTCTTCATTCAATATATGGTTTTACGAATATTTTTTCTGGTAAAATCGAAGTTGATGGCAAAGAAATAACAAACCTTACACCTGCAGAGAAACTAAAATCTCAAGGAATAGCTTATATTCTTCAAGATAATTCTGTTTTTCCAGACATGACTGTAGAAGAAAACCTTTTAATGGGTGGATATATAAAAGATAAAACTGAAGAGTCATTTGAGGAAGCCGAGAGAGTTCTTCAGAAATATGAGAGATTAAGAAATAGAAGAAACCAACCAGCTAAAGTTTTGTCTGGTGGTGAGAGAAGATTGTTAGAAATATCTAGAGCTTTAGTAATGAAACCATCTATTTTATTAGTTGATGAACCTTCAATTGGATTAGAACCAAGATATATTCAAATGGTATTTGAAATATTAGATGATCTTCAAAAAAATGAGAAAAAAACAATTATATTGGTTGAACAAAATGCCAAAAAGGGTTTGGAGTTTGCCGACATTGGATATGTTTTAGTTTCTGGACAAACTGCTATTGCAGGTAAAGGAGATGAACTTCTAAATAATCCAGATGTGGGTCGTCTATTTTTAGGCGGTTGATGATCAACTCCAAATATTTTCTTCAAGGAATACTTGCATCAAAAAAGTTTGATAGTCCAGCTATTGCCTTGGGTGCGAGTTTTGTTGCAATCGGTGCTTTGCTTAAAAATTTAGGTTTTACTATTCAAGAAAGTATATTTTCAACCCTGTTAACTTATGCTCTTCCAGGATCTTTAGTTATGGCAGAGTCTATGTTAATTGGTGCCTCACTTGTAAATATTTTTCTTGCAGTATGGTTGGTTAACTCAAGACTTTATCCAATGACAGTTTCAATTATGCCATTATTAAAACATGAAAGCCAACCAAGATGGAAATATTACTTATCATGTCATTTTGTTGCTGTTTCATCGTGGTTGATCTTAAAAAGTAACTATGAGGAAATAGAAAGGAAATACAGAATAGATTTTTGGATTGGTATAGGAACAGCTACATGGTTAGTTGCAATTTTTTCAACCATTATTGGTTATTATGCTTCTGATTTTTTAAATAGAGATATGATTATTGCTCTAGCGATAATAAACCCAATTTATTTTATGTGTGCAATGATAGGTGTAATGAAAACAGTACAACTTACATCTGCAATTTTACTTGGTGCATTATTAGGACCTATTTTTTATTTTATTTCTCCCGAGTGGTGTGTACTTATCGGTGGGTTAGTTGCTGGGACAATTTCTTATTTTATAGGAGAAAAATATGGCAATTAATATAGTTTTAGCAATAATAGTAACTTCCTTAGCAACTTATTTATCTAGATTTCTTGGAGCATTAACCTCAGAAAAAATTAGTGAAAAATCTAAAATTTATAGATGGTTTAATTGTATAGCATATTCAACTTTAGCTGCCTTAATTTCAAGAATACTCATATTTCCGTCAGGAGACCTTTCCGAAGTCAACTATCTTTTAAGGATAATTGTAATTTTATTATCAATATTAATTTTTTATGTCACAAAAAGAAATTTAGTTTATCCAACAGTATTATCTGCTATAATTTTGGCTGCATTAAATAGTTTTGCGGTATGAAAAAACTTATTTTTATTATATTTTTTTTAATTTTTAGCAGCAATGTAAACGCTGGTTGTGATGATCCTATAACTGATGGTGTAGATTACACAAAATGCAAATTTTCAGATGGTCAAGATTTACAAGGTAGTTACCTTCCTAATTCAAATCTGTCTTTTGCAAGTTTTATCCAAGTAAATTTTGACAAAAGTATAATGATGAATTCAAATCTTTCATTTGGCACATTTTCTGAGTCATCGTTTATTAGAGCGAATTTGTATGAGTCAATTTTAACAGGTGCGAACCTTGAACTTTCAAATTTCTCGAGTGCTAATTTAACAAGAGTGGACTTCATGGGATCTACATTGATTGATACAAATTTTCAAAATTCAAACTTAATGGAAGCAAATTTTACGTCTTCAAATATTTTAAATGCAAATTTTGATGGAGCTAACCTTATAGGTGCGACCTGGACTAATGGTGAAATTTGTGGACCAGACTCAATAGGAATTTGCAATAAAATAAATTAATGCAAGATTTAAAACAAATAGATGGATTTGATATATCCTTTCATGAAAAATCAAAAAGAATTATAAATATTAAAATTGAAGACGAAATAATTGAAAGACTTATATTTCCGTTTAAAAAATTTGATATTACGGCACTCGAATATAAACCTTTTACACGTTTCACAATTGCAAAAAGTTTAGATGAGACTACATCTCATGAGCTGGGTAAACTTTTAAACCATATATTAAAAAATAGAAATACAGGATGTTTCATAATAGGACCAAAAAATATTTCATCTAAAATTGATCAAACATTTTTAATTAAATTATCTACAGCAATTACTCATTTAATTGGTAACCCTAATCATGACTCAATGGCAGGAAAATATTATGCGAGATTTCATGTAAAGCATGAGGATAATAGCGACTCTTATTTAAGAAAAGCATATATAAACATGGATCTTCATACTGACGGCACTTATGTAAAAGAGACTACCGATTGGATATTGATGTCAAAATTAGAGGAAGAAAATGTAGATGGCGGAGAAACTGCTTTATTACATCTAGATGATTGGGAACATTTGTCAGATTTAGTAAATGATGAAGTTGGTAAACAAGATTTTATTTGGGGTTCTCCTAAAAGTAAAAATGTTGGTTATAAAGTTGAACATCCAGTTTTTTCAAAAGATCAAAATGGAGAACCTACAATTTCTTATATAGACCAATTTCCAGAACCAAAAAATATGAAGCAAGGTTTATTTCTTCAAAAATTATCAGATTCATTAGAGGGAAGCCAAAATAAAATTGTAACCTCTCTACCGGTGGGTAGTGCTATAGTTGCAAATAATTACTTTTGGCTACATGGCAGAAAACCATTCAAAGAAAATAAAAAATTATCAAGGGAATTGCTTAGAATTAGAGGTTCCTTTTTTAATAATTAAGTATAGTAATTACTTCTATGAAACTTGGTTTTATAGGAACTGGAAAAATAACTGAATCAGTTGTTACAGGTATTTCTTCGTCAAAAATTAAATATTCTAAGATTTTAGTTTCACCTAGGAATCTTTCTGTCGCAAAAAAATTATCAAAAAATAATAAAAAAGTAAGTATTGGTAAGTCAAATCAAGAAATTATTAATAGTTGTGATTGGATTTTTCTTGCAGTTACCCCTACAGTTGGAGAGGAAATAATCAAAACGCTAAAATTTAAGTCTAACCAAACAATAATAAGTTTTATCTCAACAATTACCTTACCTAGACTAAAGAAATTAATTAATGTTAATGCAAAAATTTTTAGAGCTATACCACTTCCACCAATATCATTTAGAAAGGGACCAGTTCCAGTTTTTCCACCAAATAAAACAATAAAAAACTTTTTTAATAAACTTGGAACAACAGTTGAAATCAATAATGAAAAGTTATCCAAAAACTTTTGGTCGACATCAGGAATGATGGCTCCATTTTATGAATTATTAAATACCATGTCTAATTGGCTCGTACAACGAGGTGTTAAAAAAGATAAAGCTCAAAAATATATAACTTCACTGTTTGTTGCATTGTCTGAAGACGCATTAAGAAACTCTGATAAGGATTTAAAATTTTTGGTTAAAGAGTCTCAAACTCCCAAAGGATTAAATGAACAAGGAGTACAAGAACTTAGAAAAGCAGGTTTTTATAAGTCTACAGAGAAAACATTAAATAGTATTCTTAAAAGACTTAACAAAGTATAATTCTCTATGTCATCAGATTTAAATATTCTGAAAATAGAAAATATCTCAAAATATTTTGGAGGCCTTGCTGCCGTATCTAATTGTTCATTAACCATTAAAAGAGGCACAATAACGGGAATTATTGGTCCAAACGGATCAGGAAAAACAACTCTATTTAATCTTATTGCAGGAAATTTAAAATCCACAAAAGGTAATGTTTTTTTTAATAATGAAAATATAACGGATATACCATCTCACGAATTATTTTCAAAAGGACTTCTAAGAACTTTTCAAATTGCACATGAATTCTCTAATCTTACCGTCTTAGAAAATTTAATGATGGTTCCAGGAAGCCAAACTGGAGAAATACTGTTAAATGCATTTATAAAGCCTAAACTTATTAAAGAAGAGGAAGAGCAAATTAGACTTAAAGCTTATGACGTAGCGGAATTTTTAAATTTAAAGCACTTAGCTAATGAAAGGGCAGGAAATCTTTCAGGAGGTCAAAAAAAATTACTAGAATTGGGAAGAACCATGATGGTAGATGCCAAATTAGTTTTATTAGATGAGGTAGGAGCGGGTGTTAATAGAACACTATTAAAAGACCTGGGAACTGCAATTTTAAGACTTAATAAGGAAAAAAATTATACATTTTGTATGATCGAACACGATATGGATTTCATTAGTAGGATGTGCGACCCAGTAATTGTAATGTCAGAGGGTTCAGTTCTATTTGAAGGAACTTCTGATGAAGTAAAAAAAAATGAGCAAGTTATAGAAAGCTATCTTGGTAGAGGAAAAAAAATTAATGGAGAAACTAGCTGATGGCATTTTTTGAGGGAAATAATATGACAGGTGGCTATGGAGATGGTCCAGATATTATTAATTCTTGTACAATTAATGTTAACAAAGGGGAAATTGTTGCAATACTAGGTCCAAATGGTGCTGGAAAATCTACTGCTATGAAAGCAATGTTAGGTTTGTTAAATTTAAAATCTGGAAGTGTAGTTGTAGAAGATCAAGACATATCCAATTTTTCTCCACAAGAGAGAGTTCAAAGGGGAATCTCTTTTGTGCCACAGACAAAAAATGTTTTTTCAGAATTGACTGTAAGAGAAAATCTTGAAATAGGTGGATTTCTTAGAAAAGATAATATCCATATTGTCATCAATCAAATATACGAATTATTTCCAATTTTAGCAGAAAAAAGAGACCAAGTTGTTGGACAATTATCTGGCGGTCAAAGACAGCAAGTAGCCTTAGGAAGAGCTTTAATGATACAGCCATCAGTTTTAATGTTAGATGAACCAACTGCTGGTGTTTCACCTATTGTGATGGATGAGCTGTTCGAACATATCGTTAAAGTTAAAAAAACTGGAGTAGCAATAATTATGGTAGAACAAAATGCAAAACAAGCACTTAGCATATCAGACCGTGGTTATGTTTTAGTAACTGGTGAAAATAAATTTGAGGGTTCTGGACAGGAATTGCTAAATGATCCAGAAGTAAGAAGGTCATTTTTAGGAGCTTAATTATGGATTTTATCAATGCAATTATTGTATTATTGAATTACACAATATTACCTGCATTAACTTATGGGTCTCAATTAGCATTGGGGGCAATATTTGTTACCCTTATATATGGAATTTTGAGATTTGCTAATTTTGCAACAGGAGACATGATGTCTTTTGGTACTATGTTTGCAGTTTTATTTACTTATTATCTGCAATCAAAAGGAATAAGTTTTGGTTTTTTACCAACAGCTTTACTTACTATACCTTTTGCTGTTGCAATGATGATATTTTATATGCTCATCATAGATAAAACAGTTTTTAGTTATTATAGAATAAATAAAAGTCCTCCAGTGCAATTAGCAATGGTTAGTATTGGTGTTATGTTCGTAACTCAAGCAATTATAAGAATAATTATTGGTCCCACTGATAGAAGATTTATGGATGGGGAAAAATTTATCCTAAAAGCGTCAGAATTTAAAGATATGACAGGACTAGCTGAAGGGTTAACAATCAAATCAACACAAATCATCACTATTGTAGTAACCATTATATTAGTTGCAATCTTATTTTGGTTTTTAAATAAAACAAAAACAGGAACAAGTATGAGAGCTTATTCAGATAATGAGGATTTAGCACTGCTCTCAGGAATAGATCCAAAAAAAGTAGTTCTTATAACTTGGATAATCGCAGGAATTTTAGCTACTATTGGAGGCGTATTATATGGCTTAGATAAAAGCTACAGACCTTTTGTATATTTTAACAATATGCTTCCTATATTTGCTGCAGCAATAGCGGGAGGTATTGGCAATCCTTATGGTGCTTTTCTTGGAGGATATTTAATTGCATTTGCAGAAATATTTCTCACTTATGCATATAAAAGATTTTTCATTTATATTTTACCAGAACAACTGGAGCCAAACTCCTTGATGCAACTTTTATCTACAGACTACAAGTTTGCAATTTCATTCTCAATTTTGGTTATTGTCTTAGTATTTAGACCATCAGGAATTTTTGAAGGAAAGAAAATATGAAGAATTACTTAAATATCATAATTGCTTATTCAATTATGTTGGGTCTAATAATTTTAGTAGGTGTTTTCCAGTCATGGTCTATTGCTTTAACGATTTTTAATTATTGTATGATTTCAGCTGTAATGACTATGGGTGCAAATATTCAATGGGGATATGCAGGTCTTATAAACTTTGGAATAATGGGCTACACAGCTTTAGGGGGGTTAGCAGTAGTACTTGTTTCTGTTGCTCCAGTTTCTGAAGCATGGAGTGTTGGGGGAGTAAATATGCTTATGAGTCTTCTTCTTATAATTTTAATGATATTTTCGGTAAGATATGTTCTCAAAAACATAGAAAAATCAAAGAAAAGAAACTACTTAGTTGCAGGAATAATTATAGTTGGACTTTTTCTCATCAAAATAATTTCAGGACCAGCAATCGAATTAATAGAGGCTGTTGAGCCAGCTAAAACTGGTTTTTTAGGTGGATTAGGTATGCCGGTTTTATTCTCTTGGATTGTTGGTGGTTTTTTTGCAGCTGGTTTAGCATTTATAGTTGGAAAAGTTGCATTAGGTTTAAGAGCCGATTATCTAGCCATAGCAACATTATTAATAGCAGAAATAGTTGTTTCAATTATTAAACATGAGGATTGGTTAGCGAGAGGTGTAAAAAATGTTATAGGATTAAAGAGACCTGCTCCATACGAAATAGATTTACAAACATCGCCATGGTTTATAGATCTAGTTGAAAAATTTCACTCTACAAAATTATCTTTAACCAATTCACTTACAGAAAGACAAGACCTTTTAAACCAATTGGTGATAGACGCGTCTTCAATTTATGTAAAACTTTGTTTTGCTGGATTATTTTTAATAGTAGTTATTATTTTATTGTTAGTTACCCAAAAAGCACTTTATTCACCTTGGGGAAGAATGATGAGAGCTATAAGAGACAATGAAGAAGCGGCAAGTGCAATGGGTAAGAATGTTGTTAAACAGCATTTATTTATATTTATCTTAGGTTCAGCCATTGTTGGAATAGCCGGAGCAATGATGGTAACAAATGATGGATTATTCACACCAGGGAGTTACCGACCAATGAG